>NZ_JBIJAW010000223.1:0-5462 GCF_044345575.1 Gemmatimonas sp. | reverse complement strand
GCATGGTGGAGGTCGCCGGCATGCTGACTGATCTCCAGCGAGCCGGGAAGATCCGTCATCTGGCGCTGACGAACACGAACACCGAGCGCACACGTGAGCTGCTGGACGCCGGTGTGCCGTTAGTCGCCACGCAGGTGCAGTATTCGGTGCTCGACCGTCGACCGGCGGCACAGCTTGCGCCGCTGGCGGTGTCCCGCGGCATGCATCTGCTTTGCTACGGCTCCGTCGCCGGCGGTTTCCTCGGCGAGGCGTGGAATGGCGCGGAGGAACCCGCTGGCGAACTCGAGAACCGGTCGCTCATCAAGTATCGCCTGGTGATCGATGACTGCGGCGGATGGCGCGCGTTTCAGCGGCTGCTCGAGGCGCTGGGCGACATCGCGTCACGCCATGGCGTCGGGATTGCGAACGTCGCGCAGCGGTGGGTGCTCGATCAGCCGGCCGTAGGGGCCGTCATCGTAGGCTTTCGTAGCGAAGCGAGCGCGCGGCGTACGGTGCAAACGCTGAGCTTGGCACTGTCCCCAGAGGATCACGCGCAACTCGCCGAGGTCCTGCGCGTTATGCCCATGCCGGTCGGTGACGTGTACGACGCCGAGCGTGATCCGCAGTCGGTCCATGCGGGGATCATTCGCTACAACCTCAACACCGCCAGCTAGCATCGCAGCACCGCGCGGGATGGCGGTGCGAGGGGGGCTCGCCCCATGATTAGGCAGGATGGGCGGGTGTCGGTTCTACTCTCCCTGAACGCAGCGAGGCCCACTCATGGAGCAATTGGTCGAGATCGAGATCGGGCGCGAGGAAGCATCCGTGGCCATGCCCTTCGAGAATGCGCAGCGTGGCCGCGGGAGCACTCGCCGCCATCAGGCGTGCTTCGCGCACCGAAGGCAACAGATGATCTTCATCGGCCGCGAGAAAAAGCGTGGGCATGGTCAAGCGCTGCAGCGCGGGTCGAATGTCGTATCGCGTGAGGATGCGCAGCCGGTTGCGATATCCCACTTTCGTGGTGCCGCGTGTGAGTAATAGGAAGTTACGGATCTCGTCCTGATGCGTGTGCGCCGAGTGCAGCCGCCACGCCGTGAGACTGCGGACCCACTGCATGGTGTGCCACGGCACCAGATGCATCGCCGCCAGCGCGGCATGCAGCTTGGCGCGCGGGGTGATGCGGGTGAACGAATTGAGGATGACCAGTTCGGACACGCGTTTGGGGTGCCTGCTCGCGAAGGACATGGCCAGCGCGCCACCGAACGATTCCCCCACCATCACGACCGGTTCGCCGGAAGGGACCGCCACGTCGAGATGATGCAGCAAATCGGCGACGAGCGTGTCCATGTCTGTGGCTTCGTCACGCAGGCGAAACGTGAGCACGCGAAACCGGTTTCGCAGCAGGCGGGTCTGGCGATAGAAGAGCAGTCCCGTTCCGTCGAGTCCGGGCACGTAGATGAGCGGCCGGCCGGTCCCCGTGGCGTGCAGACGGGCGGCCGCATCGAGTTCGACCGAGGGGTGATCGGTATGAGGGACGTCCGATGACGAATGCACAGACATGGCGCTGGGTCCGGTTCGGGTGGGCCGTGTGCTCGGTCGTTCTGCTCGAAACGGTGCTGATTGGCGGGTCGGCACTACCCATCCTCGCGTTCGCGCACTGGCAGGCGGCGCTGCCCGTGCATGGCCTTGCACGATGGGCCGTGCAGGCGTTGGCCATCGTCCCGCTCTACGTGATGTTTGCGCTGCTGCTGCTGGTGTCGTCGGCCCTCACGACGCGATGGTTGGGGTGGCGCACCCCCAGCGGCATCACGGCACGCCTCGTCGATTTCGAATGGCCCGTCCTCGTGTGGGGCCGTTATCTCATGACGATACACGTCGTGCGCGTGCTTGCCGGACCGGCGTTCCGCTCAACTCTGATATGGAGCTGGTATTTGCGTCTCAACGGCGCACGCACGGGGCATCTCGTATGGGTGAACAGCCTCTCGCTCATGGACCATAACCTGCTCGAATTCGGTGATGATGTGGTGATCGGCGCCGATGTGCACATGTCCGGCCATATCGTGGAGCACGGGATGCTCAAAACCGCCCCGGTACGACTCGGCCCGGGTACCGTGATCGGGGTGGGGAGCGTGGTGGGGATCGGGGTGACGACCGGCCCCGGGACGCAGGTCGGCGCGCTCAGTGTGATACCCAAGTACACCACGCTCGACGGTCCCGGTTCCTACGCCGGGGCACCGGTGGCGCGGTTGCACTAAGGTCGCTCGCGAGGAGAACGCCGTTTTCGGTTCACGGCCGGTCCGGTGTACCTTTCACCGACCTTTTCCACCCGCTGACTCCGATTTCCGCGTGACGCTTCTCTCCTGCTCCAATATCGGTATCTCGTTCGGCGCCACCGAACTGCTCAAGGACATCACCTTTACCGTCGGTGAGGGCGAGCGCTGGGGCATCATCGGTCGCAACGGTGCGGGGAAGTCGTCGATCTTCAGCGTGATCACGGGTGACCGGCAGCCGAACGTGGGCGCCGTGGCGCGTAAGCCGGGGATGCGGCACGCGCTGCTCGATCAGCATCGCGCCTTTGAGGGCGCCACGACCGTGTGGCAGGCAGGCGCGGCGGCGTGGCGCGAGGTGATTGCCCTGGAGCACAGCATCGCCGAGCAGGCCATGAAGCTGGGTGAGATGGGCGACAAGATTACCGATGAAATCCTGGAGAAGTTCGGCCGCGATCAGGAACGCTTCGCCGATATGGGCGGCTACGAGTATCATGCCCGCGTCGATGCCGTGTTGCAGGGGCTCGGCTTCGATGCTGAGGAGTCGAAGACGCGACTCGTGTCGACGTTGTCCGGCGGTGAACGTGGTCGTGTGGGTCTCGCGGCACAGCTGATTGCGCCGGCCGACCTGTTGATGCTCGACGAACCCACCAACCATCTCGACCTCGATACGATCCACTGGTTGCAGGAGTGGCTCAAGGAAGCGGGAGAGACGGTGCTGGTCGTGTCACACGACCGTGCCTTCCTCGACAGTATCTGCACGCACATTCTGCATATCGAAGCCAAGACCAGTGAGTGGTACAAGGGCAACTACAGCGCGTTCGTGCCGCAGCGTGCGGAGCGTCGGCTCACGCGTGATCGTGAGATCGAGAAGCAGCGCGCGTACGTGAAGAAGGAGGAGGAATACATCCGACGGAACATTGCCGGCGTGAACTCCTTCCAGGCCAAGGGGAAGCGCAAGCGCCTGGAGCGCCTGCCGCGCTTGGCGCCCCCGCCGGGTGACCCGGCCGCGATGTCGCTCGAGTTCAAGGTGAACGATCGCGGTGGCGATCAGGTGATCGACGTCAAGGACCTGCGGGTAGAAGTGCCCGGGCGTGTGCTCGTGGACGAGTTCACGGCCGTGCTGCGACGCAACGACTTCGTGGCGCTGGTGGGGCCGAATGGCGCGGGCAAGTCGAGCTTTATCTCCACGATCATGGGCGATCGCCAGCCCGCCGCCGGGCAGGCGCGTATCGGCAGCTCCATCACGCCGGCGTACTTCAAGCAGGATCTGGGTGATTTGCCGCTCGATCTGAGCATGTACGATGCCATTCAGGCGCAGCGGCCGCTCTGGAGTCGCGGGGCCGTACAGAACCATCTGGGTGCGTTCGGCTTCACGCAGGAAGAGGTGTTCCGCGAAATCCGTACCCTGAGCGGTGGTGAGCGCGCGCGCATGGCGTTGGCGCTCATGACGCTGTCCGGCGCGAACCTGCTGGTGCTCGACGAACCCACGAACCACCTCGACGTCGAAAACATCGAAGTGCTGGAAGATGCGCTCGGTGAGTACGAGGGCACCGTGCTCATCGTGAGCCACGACCGGGCGTTCCTGCGCGAGGTGGCGACGCGGGTGTGGTGGTTCGAAGGCACGACGCTCAAGGACTTCGACGGGTCGTTCGTGGATTGGGAGGCAACACAGGAGCGCCGGGCCCGATGATTCTTCCCGTCCTGTTCGCCCTGTTGCAGGCCGGTGCCGCACCGGCGCAGCCATCGGCTGATTCCATCGGTCCCGCCTTGCAGCGAATTGCCGATAGCGTCGTGGCTGCCCGTCCCCGCATGCCGGGCATCATCATCGCCGTGGAATCCAAGTCGCTGGGGCGCCGTTGGAGCGTGGCGGCCGGCATGAGCGACACGGCGCGCAAGGTGCGGCTCACACCCGAGCAGCCGGTGCGTGTGGCCAGCAACACGAAGACCTACGTGGCGGCCGCGTTGCTGCGGCTGGTGGAACAGGGGCGCCTCGCGCTCAACGACCCGTTGGTGAAGCATCTGCCGGCGGATCTCGATGCGATGCTGCGCCGCGATGGCTATCGCACCGACAGCATCACCATCGAGCAGGTGATGAGTCATCGCGCGGGCTTCAACGAACATCCCGCGGTGCCGAGTTACGTGGAGCGTCTGCGCACCGACCCACGGTATCACTGGACTCCACGCGAGCAGTTACGGTGGCTGGTCGACAGCCTGGCGCCTGTTGGGCCGCTTGGGGCGCAGTTCCGGTATTCGGACAGCGGCTATGTGTTGCTGGGGCTCATCGTCGAGCAGCTGACAGGCAAGCCGCTGGGGCCGGCGGTGCGATCACTCGTTGGCTACGAGAAACTGGGGCTCACCCGCACGTGGTGGGAAACGATGGAGTCGACGCCGAAGGGCACGCCCGATCGCGCACATCAGTATCTCGCCGGCTTCGATTCGTACGGGATCGATCCCTCGTTCGACCTGTACGGCGGCGGCGGTATCGTGGCGACGATGAGCGACATGGCGCACTTCCTGACCGCACTCTTCGACGGCGACATCTTCGAGCGTCGGGCGACGCTCGATACCATGAACGCGCCCCGCAGCAATGAAATGGCGGGCTACGGTCTCGGTCTCTTCGGTGCCAACATCCGCGGTCTTCGCGGACGCGGGCACGGTGGATTCTGGGGCACGACCGCCATGGTCTTCCCCGAGGTCGGCATCACGATTGCCGTGGCCATCACTGACCAGAACGAGTCCCGGCAAACCAATGCCGTGATGGCCGCCGTGCTGCAGCGGCTTGGGGCTGGTCGCTAAGTCCTGAGACCGCTGATCCCTTGAACGCTGACCCCTTGGAAGAACGCGTCCACACGGAGTTCACCGAGGGTGGTGAGGGCACAAAGCACAGCAAAAGCCACATGCAAACCGTGAGGCCATGGACACCAGCATCGCGCTGTTCTCCATGGCCTCACTCAGCTCGGTGCGCTCCGTGTCAGCGCGTTTCAACGACACTGCCCCCGTGAACGCTGACCCCTTGAAAGAACGCGTCCACACGGAGCTCACCGAGAGTGGTGAGGGCACGGAGGACGGCAAAAACCACATGAACGGTGAGGCCATGGAAACCAGCATCGCGCTGTTCTCCATGGCCTCACTCAGCTCGGTGCGCTCCGTGTCAGCGCGTTTCAACGCCGCTGACCCCTTGAACGCTGACCCCTTGAAAGAACGCGTCCACAC
>NZ_JBIJAW010000037.1:0-17409 GCF_044345575.1 Gemmatimonas sp. | reverse complement strand
CCTGCATCACCTGCTTGAGGCGATCGCTGCGCATCACGTCGCTGTTGCGCTTCATGCGCCCCAGCGCCTCGGTGACGAGCTCCCACGGATCCCAGCGCGTGGTCTCGTCTTCGCCGCTCTTCACGAGGCCGGCGAGGGCGTTGTACGAGTAGTACTCGTCGCAGTTCATCACGAGCAGGTCGCTCGACGACTCGCGGATGCCCACACCGATCACGTACTTGCCGTACTCCTTGAGCTTGATGACCATGCTCGAGAAGTCGGAGTCGCCGCTGAGCAGCACGAACGTGCCGATCTCCGGGCGCGTGAACACGAGCTCGAGCGCATCGATGGCGAGGCGGATGTCCGTCGCGTTCTTCTTCGCCGAGCCGTAGGCCGGCGCGAAGATGAGATCGATGCTCGCCTCGGTGAGCGGTACGATGTACTGCGGGTAGCGGCGCCAGTCGGCGTAGGCGCGACGCACCGCCACCTTGCCCTTCACGATGTCCGACGAGAGGAGATTCTTGAGCTCCTCCTGCAGGTCGGAGCGGATGCCCATCGTGACGTTGTCGAAGTCGATGAGCAGCGCCGCGTTCGGCGCGTGGGCCGGCGGCGCGACGTTGGGCTGGGCCACAGGGGCCATGGGAGCGATGGCGGAGGGGCCGCGATGGAACGGAGCAACGGAGCGGGTGGGCGCCGGTGCGCCCGACCGTGACGGATAACGACTCATGAAAAGACTAGCCTGGATACGAAAAGTGATCGAGCGCGCTCATGGAGTTCGCACTCAGCGCGATTGCGCGCGCGAGCTCTCGCCGCCGGACTTTGCCACTCCCCGTCATGGGGAAGCCGTCGAAGAAGCGGACGAGGTCGGGAACCTTGTCGGCGGCCATCGTGTCACGGGCGAATCGCTTGATCTCGTCGCCGGTGATGACCGCCCCTTCCACTGCCACGATGCACGCGCAGACCAGTTCTCCCATGACGTCATGGGGCACGCCGATCACGCAGACATCGTCCACTGCCGGATGCGCGCGCAGGCGATCTTCGAGTTCACGCGGATAGAGCTGGATGCCCCCGCGCGAGATCGTTTCCTGGCGTCGTCCGAGAATCCTCACGGTGCCGTCCTCATCGATGATCCCGAGATCACCGGTGAGGAAGTACCCGTCCGGCGTGTGGACCTTGGCAGTCTCCGCCGGCATGCGCAAATAGCCGCGCATGAGGTTGGCCCCGCGCACGGCGATTTCGCCGACCGCTTCGGGGCCGTGCAACTGTCCCGTCATGATGTCCATCGCCATCACCTCGATGCCGGGCATCGCGGTGCCCACCGAATCGCGGCGGGTCGCTTCGCTGTCACTGAAGCGGGTGATGGTCACGACAGCGCCCGTCTCGGTGAGGCCGTACGCCACGAGCACGTCGCACCAGCGACGCACCTTGCGCACGAGCGCCTCGGCCACCGAACTACCGGCCATGAGACCGGTGCGCAGCGAGCGCAGCGTCGACGGGTCGAACCCTTCCTCACGCATGAAGAGGTGGTACTGCGTGGGCACACCGTGCAGCACGGTCACCTTCGCCGAAGCGATCAGCGCGAGCGCGCCGGCCGCATCGAAGGCAGGTTGCAGCACGAGCGTGGCCCCGCTGGCCATCGTGCCCAGCATGGCGCTGAGTCCGAAGACGGCCGAAAACGGCACCGCCGCCAGCACGCGATCCTCGGCAGACAACTCGAGGACAGTCGCCGTGCGGACGGCGTTTTCAACGAGGGCCCGGTGCGACAGCTGCACCCCTTTCGGCTTGCCCATCGTGCCCGACGTGTACACGACCGCGAGATCGCGTGCATCGTCGGAGAGATCGGTGGCGGGACGCGGCTTCGCGGCCCCACTCGACACCAGATCCTCGAACTGAAAGATCCGGTCATCGTACCACAGATCCTCTTCACCGACCGTGACCACGTATTGCAGGTCGGGAAGGTCACCCAGCAGCTCTTCGAATCGCTGCAGGAAATCCACACCGTTCCATCGTTCGATGGTGACCACGGCGCTCGCCTCGGCGTGCCGCAGTTGATAGCGCAGATCGTGTACCCCGAGCGTGGGGTTCACCGGCACCAGTACGGCGCCGAGCTTCGCGGCGGCGAGCGTGGTGACGATCCACTCCACACCGTTGGGCAGATTCACGGCGATGCGATCGCCGGCGCCCAATCCCAGTTCGGAGAAGGCTGCGGCCAGGGAGGACGCATCAGCATCCACCTGCTGGTACGACCATGTCCGTTCCCCCAGGGTCGCCAAAACGCGCTCAGGATGTTCCTGCGCGCGCTGGGCGATCAGAGGGGCCAGGGACCACGAGGCTGCCATCTCACTCCGTGAGGCGAACGCGTGACCAAGCGTGGCGTAGCAACGGCAACGGCCGTGCACCACGCCGAAACGTAATGGGACGCGGGATTGGGTACAGCCGCGTAAATTACCGACTATGAACGAGATGCGGAAGTTGACGGGGGCGAATCCGGGGGGCGCGGCCGATCCAAAAGCTGAGGCGCTGCCGCGCGGATCGTCCCGGGCGCCTTTCCGCACCCGGCTCTTCGCAATGCTGTTGCTCTTTGCGCTGGTGCCCACCGTCACGGTGACCCTCGTGTGGGCTGGCGCGGCGACGCGCGCGCTCTCGCTCTTTTCGGCGCGATCGGCGTGGGAGCGTATCGCGCAAAGCGGCGACGACACCTATCGCATCGTGTCAGCGGCCCCCTTGAGCGTGGAACAGCGGGCTGCCCTCGAGCGCCATCAGGCCGACCTGCAGCAGTCGGCACAACTGGCGCGCCGCTTCGACTTCGTGACCGGGCGATCCGTGCGCCTGGTGCTGGTGGCCGCCGTGGTGGTGGTAGCACTGGTGGCCGTGGGCGCATCCCGCGTCGCGGGGCACCTCAGCCGGCAGCTCAGTCGTCCGCTCGACGAACTGGTGGGATGGACGGGGCTCATTCGCAGCGGGCGGGCGATTCCTGCCAACACCGTCCGCCGGGGCGCTCCCGAGTTCGAGGTCCTGCGCTCAGGAATGCGTACCATGGCCGACGAGCTGGAAACGGGGCGGCTCCGGGCGCTCGAAGCGGAGCGCGCTGAAGCGTTCCGCGAGTCGGCGCGGCGCTTTGCCCACGAGCTCAAGAACCCGCTCACGCCTATCCGCTTCGCCGTAGACCGGTTGCGGCGCGCAGCGCCCGACGAGTTGCGCGACACGGTGGAGGTGCTGGCCGAGGAGGCGAGCCGGCTCGAGGTGATGGCGAAGAGCTTCGCCCAGTTCGGTCGCCTCCCCGACGGTCCGCCGGCCGAGGTCGATGTGGCCGAGATGGTGACGCGGGTGGCCGAGACGACGGTGCCGGAGTGGATCACCCTCGATCTCGACTGCGCGCCCGGGCTGCCACTGGTGACAGGGTTTTACGAACCGTTGGTGCGGGCGGTGACCAACGTGTTGCTCAACGCCGTGGATGCCACACCGCCGGACGGAACGATCAGCGTGGCGGTCCGTGTGGAGCATGCCCCGGCCACAGGGGCCGAAAATTTCTCGTCGTTCGCTGACACCAAACAGGTGGTCATTGCCGTACGGGATACCGGGTGTGGCATCGCTCCCGATGCCCGGTCCCGCATTTTCGACCCTTACGTGACCACCAAGCCGGGCGGCACCGGTCTGGGACTCGCGATCGCGCTGCAGACGCTGCGCGCGCACGAGGGGACGATCGATGTGGCGAGCGAGGTCGGGCGCGGGACCATGATCACGATGCGACTGCCGGTCACGGCCGCCTGAGGGGACAGACGATGCAGCAGAAAGAAGCCACCATGCAGATCCAACCGCGTCCGGATGGCGGCAAGTCCATCGTGATTCAGAAGGACGATGGCACCGTCCAACGGATCGAGCTCTCCAATACCGGTGACGTGATCACGTCGACGGTGCAGGGCGAGGCGGCGACGGTGACTGTACCGCCCGTGCCATCGGCCGCGCGCCGCAAGGCACTCCCCGACGGGCTCGTGGAGATGATGGGGATCATTTTCGGCGCGGTCACCGTGATGTCGCTGGGCACCCCACTCGTGAAGGCGTGGGCCCGGCGCTTCGAACGCCGCCACGAGGTGCAGCAGAACGCGCAGATCGAGCAGCGTCTGGCGGCCATCGAGCAGGCCATCGAAACCGTCGCAGTCGAAGTGGAGCGCATCAGTGAAGGGCAGCGCTTCACCACCAAGCTGCTGGCCGACAAGGTGCAGCCTGAGATGGAGCGCGTGCGATGACCATCGGCTTCGTCATGCAAGCGACGAGTGATCCGGTCGCAGCACAGAAGGCGACCAACGCGGCGCAGAACGCGGCGCAGGCGCGGGCCAACGCGGACCGCGCCATCGAGAGTGCCATTCAGGAGGCGGAGCGGGCAGCCCGATCCGTGGGACAGGACGTACCGCCACCGGCGGAACCGGGAGAACCGGTCGTGTTCTCCACCGATGAGGGGCGGCCGGTGAACATGTCCTTCAAGAACGGCACGATCTTCCTGACACAGGACGGCCACACGCAGGCGATCCCATTGCGTGAGGCGATTCCACGGGAAGCGGCGCAGATCGCGTGGGCCATCCCGGCCACGCTCTCGATCCTGCTAATCTGGTGGCCACTGTCGCGTGCCGTCATCCGCTGGCTCAATCGCAAGCACGTGGCAAACACCGAAACCGCATCGCTCGAGGCGCGCATGCGCGATCGGTTCGAAACGCTCGAGCGCAATCTCGACACGGTGGCGGTGGAGATGGAGCGACTGTCCGAAGGGCAGCGCTTCACCACCAAGCTGCTGGCCGAGCGCGCGGAAAAGGACCGCGTGCCCGTCAGCGGTCAGGTATAGGATCGCCACATGCCCAGTGTCCTCATCGTCGACGACGAACCGAACATCCGGCGCATGGTCGGCGCCCTGCTGAGCGCCGAGGGCTACGACGTGCGCGATGCCGCCGACGGCGGGACGGGTCTCGCGCTCGCCGAGGCGAACGAGCCCGATATCGCGCTCGTGGATCTGATGATGCCGGGCGAGCTCGACGGTCTCGGCCTGCTGGAAAAGCTGCGCGAGCGTCGCCCCGATGTGCCGGTGGTCATGATGAGCGGACGCGCCGCGCTCACCGATGCCGTGCGGGCCACCAAGCTGGGCGCCTTCACCTTTCTCGAGAAGCCGCTCACTCCCGAAGGCGTGCTGCTGGCGCTCGCCTCGGCGTTCGAGTTGCGCCAGGCGCGCCGCACCGCCGCCGCCCTGCGAGAAGATCTCGGCATCTCGGGCGAAATGGTGGGCGATTCGCTGGTCATGCGAGACGTGCGCGCGTTGATCGGCCGGGTGGGTCCCACCGACGCGCGCGTACTCATCACGGGCGAGTCGGGTACCGGCAAGGAGCTCGTGGCGGCGGCACTGCACGAGGCTAGCCCGCGTCGCGATAAGCCGTTCGTGCGGGTGAACTGCGCGGCCATTCCGCGTGATCTTGTGGAAAGCGAAATGTTCGGCCACGAACGCGGCGCCTTTACCGGCGCCACCGACCGTCGTATCGGCCGCTTCGAACTGGCGCACACCGGCACGCTCTTCCTCGACGAGGTGGGCGACCTCGGCGCCGAAGCGCAGGCCAAGCTGCTGCGCGCCATCGAAGCGCGCGAAATCGAACGCGTCGGTGGCGGCAAGCCGATCAAGATCGACGTACGCATTCTCGCCGCCACCAACAAGGATCTCACGCGGGCGGTCGCCGATGGATCGTTTCGCGAAGATCTGTTCTTCCGTTTGAACGTCATCCCCATGCAGCTGCCGCCGCTGCGTGATCGCCCTGGTGATCTGCCCGCACTCGTTCGGCACTTCTCGGCGCGCCACCGGTCGCGCACCGGACGTCCGCAGGTCACCTGGCAGGCCGATGCGCTGGCGGCACTGAGCGCGTACCGCTGGCCCGGCAACGTGCGAGAACTCGCCAACGTGGTGGAACGACTCGCCATCCTGCACGCGGGGAGCGAAGTATCCCGCACGGAGGTGGTGCAGGTGATTCCGCAGGCGGCGACCGGCGCCGACACCAGTGACGTCGCGGCCGCGATCACCACCACGGTCCTGAACGAGGGGCTACCACTGAGTGACGCCCTCGACGACTTCGAGCGGCGCCTCATTGCGGCGGCGCTGGCGCAGAGTGACGGCAACGTGGCCGAAGCAGCCCGGCGCTTGCAGACTGATCGTCCCAATCTGTACCGGCGGATGCGTCGCCTCGGGCTGGCCGCGTCCGGCGAGTGAACTTCAGCAGGAGTCTTCGATGATCGGATCCCGCCTACGCGCGGCGCTCATGGTTGCTGCCGTTGCGATGACGGCCGTTCCGTTGAGGGATGCGCGTGCGCAGCGCGTGGGGAGCGTACCACGCGATGTGGCGCTCGACGTGACCCGCGTGTTCAACGCGAGCGCCACCCGGAAGGTACGTGGCGATTTCACCGTGGCCGCCGCGGACACCGTCCGCAGTAGTCTCGCGGTGCTCAACGGCAACGTACGCCTGAGCGGTGTCGTAATCGGCGACGTGGTGGTGCTGAATGGCGACGTGATGCTCGCCGATGGCGCCCGCGTCGAAGGCGGGCTCACGGTCGTGGGCGGGACCTTCCAGGCGCCGGAGCGCCCCAATGTGACGGGGGAAATCCGGGTCTGGAGTGCGCGCTATCGGTATCAGGAGAGTGGCGACACGCTCGTCGCGGAGACCGATTTGCTCACCCGCTTTTCACAGTGGGTGAACGAAGACGACGAGAGCGGCACGTTGAGCCAGTTCTTCGTGACCACGGCCCACACGTACAACCGCGTCGAGGGGCTTCCCATATTCGTCGGGCCCCGCTTCCAGACGCGCACGGGCAGCACGCGCGTGCGCGCCGAGCTCTTCGGCATTTTCCGGACCGGTGACCGGCTGGTCTGGAACGACGAGAACCTCGGGCATCGGGTGCTCTTCGAGGTGCGACGGGGCAATCGGGCCGGCGTGGCTGTCGGCGGCCGCCTGTTCGAGGAAGTGGAGGCGATGGAAGACTGGCAGCTGACCGACGCCGAAGTGGGGCTCGCAACCTTTCTGTTCTCGCGCGATTACCGCGACTATCACGAGCGCCACGGCGGTCAGGCATACGTGAGCCTCTTCGCGGGTCGGGGGCACGAGGTGCGGGCCAGCTATGGCGAGGAGCGATGGAACCCGCGCGTGGCGCGCGAGGTGTTCCGGCTCGACGACGACATCGCCTTCCGGAACAATCCGCGTGGCGATCAGGGGGTGGTGCGGTTGCTCACGCTGAGCGGCACCTTCGACACGCGCACCGAGTCACGCAATCCGCGTTCGGGGTGGTACCTGCGTGGCGAATACGAGCAGGGCTCGAGTGGCGCCCTCACGTTGGCCCCACTCACGGTGGGGGCCGGTCAGGTGAGCAACATCCTGCGCAACGTGCTGCCGCCGCAGCAGGTGCGGTATCATCGCGCCTTCTTCGACCTTCGCCGCTACAGTCGTCTTGGACCGAATGCGCAGCTCAACCTGCGAGCCGTCTTCGGCGGCTGGGTGAACGGCGACCCGCTGCCGGTGCAGCGCCGTCTGTCGGTGAGTGGTATCGACGCCCTGCCGGGCTTCGATTTCCGCCGCACCATCGGTAGCGCCGACATCGGCACCTGTGCCACCGGCGATGCCACGACCTACACGGTGCTGGGGCGTCCCGCGCAATGCGAGCGCATCGCGCTGCTCCAGGTGGAGTGGAAGGGCGACTTCCGGATCAACCTCTTCGGCGATGACGACAGCGATCGACGCTGGCGATTCGGTCGCGGCGGGGCCGATGGGACCTGGGTGCTGTTCGCCAACAGCGGACGCGGGTGGCTGGTGAACCGAGGTGCCGGTGCGCCGGCGTTCGTCGATCCGCTGATCTACGGCAGAACGCGGGTGCCGGAGCTGGGGACCTGGCGCACGGACGTCGGCGGCGGTTTCGACTTCGGTGATATCGGCGTGTACGTGGCCCAGGCCGTGTCGCAACGTGGCCTTTCGCCCAACGTGTACGTGCGCCTCGGCCGTCGTTTCTGAGCGCCAGACCCATGCCGTTGCTCCGCCCCGTCCTTTCGCTACTCGTCGCGCTGCTGCTGTTCAGCCGCAGCGCGGTCGCACACGCGCAGGGCGGGCCGTCCATCGACATCCGCGTCACCGCGCAGTCGTACCCCCCGCTCATCGCCGTGCGCAACGTGCTCACCGAGAAGGACTACGACGAATTGCTGCGCAACGGTTTCCCGGTACGCATGCACATGCGCGCCGAGATCTGGACGGTGGGGCGGTATTTCGACGACATCCGCGGCCGCGCTGAATGGGACGTCATCGTGCAGTACAACGTGGTGGAGAAGAGTTACGAAGTGGCCCGGCTCGTCGGCGATCGCGTGACGACGCTCGGCAGCTATGCCCTCTTCGCCGACGCGCGCGCCGCGACCGAGCTCGCGTACCTGCCGACACTCCGTGCCCCGAAACGCGGGCAGAAAGGCTACGTCCTCGTGCAGGCCGACGTGCAGGCACTCGAGGTGTCCGACCTCGACGAGCTCGAGCGATGGCTGCGGGGCGAGGCGCAACCGGCGGTACGCGGCAAACGCAGCCCGGCGTCCGCGCTCACGCGGGGAGTCCGCACGCTCGCGTCACGCATCCTCGGCGCGGAGACGCGCACGCTCGAGGCGCGGAGCGCGACCTTGGTGTTTTGAGTGGGCGACGAGCAGCGAATGCGAGTGACTGAGGACTGAGAACTGTCACTACACACTACAAACTCCCCGCCGTACACGGGATTCCCGTTCTTGGCGAGGAGTTTCCAGTTCGTAGTGACAGTTCTCAGTGCTCGGTTTTCACTACGCGAACGCACGGCCCTCAATTCGTGTACCCGCTCCCCTCGATCTTCTCCAGCTCGCGCAAGGTGTCTTCACCGTAGAAGGTGCGGATGTACTGCGACTGAATGGGGGTGAGGCGGCGCACGGCCCAGGAGAGGTGCACGAAGTGCGGCTCGACGGGCGCGTGGAGCGGCTGCATACCGATTTCGGCAGGCATGCGGTTGGCTTTCCGCGTATTGCAGGCGCTGCAGGCCGTCACCACGTTGGACCACTCGTTGGTACCACCGCGCGACATGGGAATGAGGTGGTCACGCGTGAGCGATTCACGCGGCTTCAGTTCGTTCGCTCGACGACCGCAGTACTGGCATTGGTAATCGTCACGCGCGAACAGGAAGGTGTTGGTCACCTGCCGGCGGAAGCGCCTCGGCACGTGCACGTAGCGCGTGAGGCGTATCACGGCGGGTCGCGGAAACGCCTGTTTCTCCGAGCGTACAGGGGTGTCCCGGTCGGCCTCGACGATTTCGGCCTTGCCATCGATGACAAGGCGCAGGGCCCGGCGCAGCGGGACCATCGTCAGAGGTTCGTACGACGCATTCAGTGCGAGACATCCGGCGATCACGCCCTACCCTCCGCTGAATCGTTCTGTGGTGAGTCCTGCTTGCGCACCAACTACGCTGCCAAGAAAACGAAACCCCGCCGATGCGTCGGCAGTGCCGACCAGCATGCAGCGGGGATACGTGAACTCAGCGAGGCGCGACCCTGACGAAGACGACAGGCCACCCGCATGCGCTGCGGGCGCTGCTACTTCTGAACACGGCGGACTCGTCGCGGGTGCGCATACCGAAGCATATCACGAGGTCCCTGCGCGCCGCCACTCCCGCAGTCGCTCGCCGGTTGCATCCTGCCGTATCTGCCAAACCGGTTGCGCCACTGTTACCTGACCGTCGCGTACCAGTTCACGACCGGCCACCGTGACGAGCGACGCCGTGACGTGTCCGGCCAGCACGTGCACCAGTGTCACGGCCGGATCGAAGACCGGCCCCACCGTCAGGGGAAAGGCGGCGAGATCGGCCGCCTTCCCCGGCTCGAGCGTTCCAATCTCACTCGCCAGCCCCAGCGCGGCGGCGCTTCCATGAGTCGCGAGCGACAGCGCCTCGTGCGCGCCCAGCGAGTCCGGAACGCCGGAGCGAATGGCGTGACAGAGCACGGCCTGACGCGCTTCGTCGAGCAGGTGCATGCGATCGTTGCTCGCGACGGAGTCGGTGCCCAGCCCAGTGCGGATTCCGTGGGCCAGCATCCGGTCCAACGGTGCGATGCCGTGCCCCAGCTTCGCGTTGCTGATGGGACAATGCACGATACTGGCTCCGTGATGCGCAATGCGCGCGAGATCCTCCTCGTCGGCGCGAATGACGTGGATGAGCAGCGGCTGCGCCGCCAGCACGCCCGTCTCTTCCAGCAGTGCGACCGGCGAGCGCGCCTGCCTGGCCACCGGAATACCACGGTCGCGCAGCCGTTCTGCAAAGGGGCCGGTCCCGTCGGACACGAACGCCGTCTCGGCGGCGCTTTCGGCGACATGTACCGCCATGGGGAGACGCTCTGCGCGCGCGTACTCGGCCGTGGCGCGAAAGAGTGACGGCGACACGGTATAGGGCGCGTGCGGGGACACGCCGGTACGTACGAGCGTCGTATCCTCAGTACGCAGCGCCTCCACGCGTTGCCGCAGGCGAGTCAACGCCCCGGCGCACTGCGCCGGATCGGGGCCGAACACTTCCACGTAGCCGATGCCGCGCACGCCGAGTTCACGCATGGCCGCAAGCGGAAGGGCCGAGTCGGTGCAGTCGGCGAGCGTGGTGATGCCATGTCGCAGCGCTTCCACGATCCCGAGACGCGCGGCGTCGAGCAGGTCGGCCTCACTCAGGACATCACGACGCACGATGGTGAGCGTACGCAGCCACTCGCGGAAATCGAGCCCCTCGAGAAATCCGCGGAGTCCCGTGAGTTCGAGATGCGAATGCGCGTTCACCAACCCGGGCATGAGCACGGCATTGCCGAGCTCCACGACAGCGACTCCGTCGACACGCGCGCCCTGATCGGCGGGGCCTACCCACACGATCCGCCCCTGATCCACGACGACGGCGCCGTGTTCGATGGGCGGCCGCGCGATGGGGAGCACCCATCGCGCCGTGTACATAGTACGGGACTCGAGCACCACGTGGCTCAGTCGGGCGGAAGACGGAAGGGATTGGCCGTGTCGCGCTTTGCCGCCGCCCGCGTGCTGTCCAACGCGAACGGCGACGGCCCGGCCGCATCGGAGCAGGTCTTGGTGGGCTCGTATCCCTGCACGAAGAACTCCGTGGTGAGCGCCCCCATGCAGCTCGCGTTCGCGAGTCTCCCCGTGGCGGCGTCGATCTCGCGCACGATCACGCCATCGGGACGCGGCCAGTCGGGAGGCTGCGGCTTGCGCCGATAGACCTCAGTCATGAACGCGGACCATGCCGGCGAGGCCAGCTCACCGCCCTGTGCATTGCTCTTGATCTTCTGCGGCTTGTCGAAGCCCATCCAGACGCCAGCCACGAGGTCGGCGGTGTACCCGATGAACCACACATCCGCGCCGTCGTTGGTGGTGCCCGTCTTGCCACCCGCCGGCACGCGGAATCCGCTACTCCAGATGCGTGCGCCCGTACCACGGATCACCACATCCTTCATCATGTTCACCATGAGCCACGACTCTTCCGGCGACAGCACGGCTTCGCGCAGGAGTTCCGGCTTCCACACCACCTTGCCTTCCGCGTTCTCGACCTTCGCAATGGAGTGCGGCGTGGTGCGCAGCCCGAGATTGGCGAACACCGAGTACGATCCGATCATCTGAATCGGATACGTGTCGGCCGAGCCGATGAAGATGGAGGGATAGGGCGGGATGGGCGTCGTGATGCCGAAGCGACGCGCCATCGTGATGACCGCGTCGGTTCCCACGGCCTGCCCGGTGCGAATGGCGGCCAGATTGCGTGATTGATAGAGCGCCTTTCGCATGGGCAGCGCGCCCATGAACTTCATGTCGTAGTTCTGCGGGGTCCACGCTTCCCCGCTCAGCTGATCGACCGAGATGGGTGAGTCGTCCACCACCTGCGCCGGGCCGAACCCCTCGTGCACGGCCGCCGCGTACACGATGGGCTTGAAGGTGGACCCGGGCTGGCGCAGCGCCTGTGTGGCCCGATTGAACTTGCTGTCGCCGAAGTCGCGCCCTCCGACCATGGCCCGCACGGCACCCGTACGGGGGTCGATGGCCACGAAACTGCCCTGGAGATACGGGGAGTTGGCCGCACCGGTCTCACCGCCTTCGGCGCTGCGGGCGAGATACGCCTCATACGTGAGGTGCGTGTACTTGCCGTGCCGCCCTGCCTCGATAGCCTGCAGCTGATTCTCGAGGGCGCGCTCGGCGGCCGTCTGCATGTCCACGTCGAGCGTGGTGTAGACCTTGAACCCTTCGTCGTAGAGTCGCTTGCCTAACTGCTGCTCGAGTTCCTGACGCACCCACTCCACGAAGTACGGGGCCACGTCCCCTGACTCGGTACGCTCGGCGAGTTGCAGCGGGTACGCCTTCGCGAGTGACGCGTCCTCATTGGTAATCGCCCCGGCGCGCCGCATGAGTTCGAGCACCGTGTTGCGACGCAGAATGGCGCGGTCGGCGAAGCGCCGCGGATTGTAGCGCTCGGGGCCCTTGAGCAGCCCGGCGAGAATGGCGGCCTCCGCCACGGTGACATCGCGCACGCTCTTGCCGAAGTAACGCTGCGACGCGGTCTCCACGCCGTACGCGCCATTCCCGAGGTAGACCTGATTGAGGTAGAGCTCGAGAATCTTGTCCTTGCTGTACCGGCGTTCGATGGCGCGGGCCACGCGGGCTTCCTTGATCTTCCGCAGCAGCGTTTTCTCGCGTGAGATGCGGTCGGAGAACACGTTGCGCGCCAACTGCATGGTGATGGTGCTGAAGCCCTGCGCGTAACCGCCGGCCTTGATGTTGCGCAGCACCGCTCCGAAGATGCGATAGTAGTCGATACCGTCGTGCTTGTAGAAGCGCTTGTCTTCGGTGATCACCACCGCATCCCGTACGTGCTTCGGGATGTCCTTGAGTTGAATGAGCGTGCGGCGCTCGAGCCCGAGTTCGGTGATGAATCGGCCGTCGGCCGCGTAGACCTTGGAGGTCTGCCGCGGGACGTACTGTTCGAGCGAGGCAATGGACGGGCAGCGGCCGTCCCGACAGATGACCGCCCAGGCGCCGGCGATCCCGCCGGCCCCGATGGCGCCACCGAAGACGGCCAGCACCAGTAGCCACCCCAGCCAGGGGCGTCGCGAAAGGACTGTGGAAAGAGCCATGACAGGGTGGAAGGTACACCCCAGCCGTGGGATCGGTACCGCTGGGGCGGGTGCTTATCTTGCAGTATGTCCGTCATCTCGAATCCTGCCGACTCGGCCCCCGCCGACGTGGCTGCGCCGCTCGCGGAACTCGCCTGGCGCGAGCTCCTCAATCAGCACACCGAAGGCCTCCCCGCCGCATTCGCGGCCGGCCAGGTCACGGCCTATGTCGGCTTCGACCCCACCGCGTCGAGCCTGCATGTGGGCAACCTCATCCCCATCATGGGGCTGGTGCACCTGCAGCGGGCCGGGCATCGCCCCATCGCACTCGTGGGCGGCGGCACCGGGATGATCGGTGATCCGAGCGGACGCAGCAGCGAACGCAACCTCCAGGACCTCGCGACGATCGCGACCAACGCGGAAGCGATCCGTCTGCAGCTGGCCAAGTTCCTCGACTTCGAGGGACCGAGTGCGGCCAAGCTCGTGAACAATGCCGACTGGCTGTGCTCTCTTTCGCTCATCGAGTTCCTGCGCGACACGGGCAAGCATTTCTCGGTGAATTACATGATGGCCAAGGACTCGGTGAAGAGCCGTCTCGAGAACGGCATCTCGTACACCGAGTTCACCTACATGCTGCTGCAGGCGTTCGACTACCTCGAGCTGAACCGTCGCGAGGGCGTGACCCTGCAAATGGGAGGCAGCGACCAGTGGGGCAACATCACCGCCGGCTTGGAGCTCATTCGCAAGTCGCAGGGTAGCGACGCGCACGCCCTGACCTTCCCGCTCATCACCAACGCCGATGGCACGAAGTTCGGCAAGAGCACTGGTGGTGGCAGCGTGTGGCTCGATCCGCAGCGCACGTCACCGTACCAGTTCTACCAGTTCTGGATGGGCGCAGACGACCGTGATGTGTCGCGCTACCTGCGCTTCTACACGCTGTTGTCGCGCGGGGAGATCGAGTCGCTCGACGAGGCGGTGCGCAACGATCCGGGCAAGCGGGCCGCACAGCGCGCGCTGGCGTACGACGTGACGGCGCGCGTGCACAGCGTCGAGGCGGCGCGGGCCGCCCAGGAAGTCTCGGCACTCCTCTTCGAGAAGGCGGATCCGCACGGCTTATCGGATGCGGCTCTCACCGCGCTGCGATCGGAGATCCGGTTCGCCGAATACACCCCGGCCGCCCAGCCGGCAACGGACGAGGTCGACGTGCTGCACGCCCTCCAGCTGCTCGGAATCGTCGATTCCCGCGGGGCCGCCAAGCGCCTGCTCGAGCAGGGCGGCATCAGTGTGAATGGCGAGAAGCTCGCGCAGCCCACGGTCACGTACGATCGCCTACTTCGCGGTCGTCATCTGCTCGTGAAGAAGGGGCAACGCGAATTCGGTCTCCTGCACGTACCCTGAAGGACCTCGGGCAACGACCGCCGCGCGGACGGTACCGCTCCCGCCGTCCGACTCAGAACGCGGGAGCGAGTGTCCCGAAGGCGCGTGACACGTTCACGAATCCCACCGCGCGGGCCAGTGCCCGGGCGCCGAGGTCGGTGGACACGAGCGTCGCATAGGGTAGCAACCCGTCACGCAGGACGTGCTGTACGGCGCGATGCAGCACCAGATGGCCGAGCCCCACCTGGCGGAAGGCGGGGTTCACCAGCACCCGCAGCCGCGAGAGCCGTCCCAGCGGGTACGCCGCGGTCGCGAGTGCCACCAGGACGCCGCCGCGCAGCGCCCCTACACGCAGCTGATCGCGCACGTCGCCAGTATCGTTTACGCCAGCGATCGCCTGCCACTCCTCGGCTGACACGTCGAAGCGAAGGGTATCGAGCAGCATTGGGGCCGGCCCGTACACCAGCACCGCGCTGGCGCCCGGCTCGCTCGTGATCGTCTGATCGTCCACCATGGCCAGCATCTCGTCACGCCGGAGCGGAGAGACCGGCGCCGGCGCATGTCGCAGCCCATCGCCCATGCCGCGGGGCGCAAACACCCGCAGCGCTTCCGTGACGGTGCGCTCAGCCAAAGCGATGCGAGGGCGAACGGGGACGCGGGCCATGTATGCAATCTGGGGGTCCGGACGACGGAGTCCAGTGCAGCGGGCCAAATACCTGGGCCGAATGGCAGGCCGTACAGCAGACGCCGCTTACCGCTCCAGCACCCCAATCACCGCGTCGATCTCCTCGATCGTGTTGTACACGTGCGGCGACAGCCGGATCGCGCCTTCACGCACCGTATGGCTCACGTGCGCCGCCGTGAGTCGCGCCGCCATGGCATCGAGCTCAGTGGGCGCAAACGATACCACGCCGGCGCGACGCCGCGGATCAGCGGGCGTGACGAGCCGCGTGTCGGAGCGCGACTGCGCCCAGTCGACGATGCGGGCAGTCAACCCCTCGATATGTGCGGCCACGTTGGCGACGCCGAGATCCAGCAGCAGTGCCGTACTCGCGTTCGCCACGGCAAAGTCGTGATAGGCCAGCGTCACCACTTCGAATCGCCGGGCATCATCGAAGAAATCGAACTCGTATTCGGTGAGCCTCGTGTAGTCGGTGGTGCTCTTCATGCAGGCCCAGCCAACATCGAGTGGCTGCAGCGCCGTCACCAAGTCGCGCCGCACGTATACGAAGCCGGTGCCCCACGGGCCGAGCTGCCACTTCTGCGCGCCGCTTGCGAAAACGTCCACGGGCAGGGCGTGCAGGTCGATGGGACGTACGCCACAACCCTGAATGCCATCCACGATGAAGAACACGCCGCGCGACCGGCACGCGTGACCAATACGGGCGAGATCGGCCACGTATCCCGTGGCGAACTGCGTCCAGCTGACCACCACGGCCACCACATCGTCGCGCTGCACGATGGCCCGCACCAGCGCCTCCTCATCGGGCAAGCCATTCACGCGCGGGATCAGCTCGAGCTCTACCCCACGCGAGCCGAGGGCCTGAAACGGATACACGCAGCTGGGAAACTCCCCATCGAACGCCAGGATGACGCCGGGACGCAATGGCAGGGCGCGCGCGGCGAGGTTGAGGCCGTAGGTGGTGTTGGGCATGAGCGCGATCTCCTCCGTATCGGCCCCCACCAGTGCCGCAAACTGTCGGCGCGCCGTCGCGGCGCTGTCGAGCAGGTCCTCAAAGGGGATCGCGTGCGGACGCGCCCGCCTTGCACTCCACGCGTCTGCCGTGTCCACGGCGACCCGCGGCATCGGCCCCACCGACGCCGCATTGAGGTAGATGGTCGGCTCATCGGCCATCCAGGAATACTGCGCCGCGCGGAGCGTGGTGGTATCGAGCATCGGTGTGTGACGGTGTGAACTCAGACAGGCGTGTCGGCGGCCGCCTCGGCGCCTTCCGCTGCATCATCGGCCTGCCGACGATCGAACTGCATGGCATGCAATCGTGCATACGCGCCGCCATGCAGAAGGAGCCCCTCGTGGGTGCCCTCCTCGACGAGGCGTCCGCCGTCGAGCACCAGAATGCGGTCGGCGTGCTGGATGGTCGCCAGGCGATGCGCAATCACGAACACCGTGCGCCCTTCGAGCAACCGGTCGATCGCCTCCTGCACGAGCCGTTCGCTCTCCACATCGAGCGCTGATGTGGCCTCATCGAGGATGAGAATGGGTGGGTCGGAGAGTAACGCCCGCGCGATGGCGAGGCGCTGACGCTGCCCACCGGAGAGGCGGGTGCCACGCTCGCCAAGGTTCGTGTCCCAGCCGTCGGGGAGCGCCTGAATGAACGTGAGTGCGTTCGCAGCGCGCGCGGCCGACTCGAGTTGCGCCGGCGTGGCATCAGGTCGTCCGAACGCGACATTGGCCCGCACGGTGTCGTTGAACAGCACTGTATCCTGACTCACGATGCCCGTCAGCGATCGCAGCGCCTCGAGGCGGATGTCGCGCAGGTCCACGCCATCGAGCGTGATGGCCCCCGAGGTGGGGTCGAGGAAGCGCGGCAGCAGATCCACCAGTGTGCTCTTGCCGGCTCCACTGGCCCCCACCAGCGCAATAACTTCGCCCTTGCGAGCCGTGAAACTCACCGCGCTCAGCGCAGCGGCCCCGCCCTCGTACTGGAAGCCCACCTGATCAAAGGTGATGTCTCGTTCGAAGGTGACCTGTGTGCGTGTCCCCTTGTCGGCCACCGTTTCCGCTGTGACATCGAGGATCTCGAACACCCGCTCCGCGCTCGCGAGCGACTGCTGCGCCGAGGCCGGCGTCTGGGACAGCTGCTTGAGCGGCTGCAGCAGGCGCATGACCTGCACCAGAAAGACCAGCAGTTCAGCGCCGGTGAGGGTCCCTTCGTCGAGCA
>NZ_JBIJAW010000222.1:0-5510 GCF_044345575.1 Gemmatimonas sp. | reverse complement strand
GATCAGACCCGCTACCGACTGGTCGTCGATGGCAATGTCTCCGCCGTAGATGGCGATGCCGACTCGATGGCGATCGTCGAGGCCCTCGGGTTCGCCGCGGGCCAGGCGGGGACCGTGCGACAGACGGTCCAGTCCCCGGCCCTCACCGATGGTGCGGGCGATCCGGTGACGGGGGCGACGGCACTCACGGCATTGGGCGTGGGCGGCACGTCGAGCGGCCTCAACGCCGGGGACGCCATCAACATCCGCGGCACACGCGGAGATGGCACCCCGCTCTCGTTCGGGTTGGTCGTGCAGGCTGGCGATACCGTGCAGACCCTCCTCGATCGCCTGAACAATGCGACGAGTGGATTCAAGAGCGGGACGCGCACGGCCACCGCCGGGCTGGGCAACGATGGACGGATTCGCCTGACCGACGATGCCGGTGGTCCCTCGCGGCTCGCGTTTACGATGTCCATCGCCCGCGCCGACGGGAGCACGGGCGCCATCGGTGCCTCGACCGTGTCGGTTGCCGGTCGCGCCCGCGAGCTGCAGGCCGGGCGTGAAGCGATTGTACTGGTGGATGGCCGGGAAGTGCGCCGGCCGTCGAATACCATTACAGATGCTGTCCCCGGCGTAACCCTTTCTCTGGCCAACGCGGAACCGGGGACCACGATCGACGTCAGCGTCGATCGCGATCAGAAGACGGCGCAGGACACCATCTCCAAGTTCGTCGACTCGTACAACGCCATCCGTAGGTTCTTCGATGAGCAACGGCAGCCCGACAGCCCGCTGTACGCCAATTCATCGCTGCGGCGCGTAGTCGAGTCGTTCACAAGCGCGTTGCGCACCAAGGTTTCGAGCAACACCACGTACTCATCGTTGGCCGTGAGTGGGTTGGCGCTCGACCGCAACGGCATCCTGGCGCTCGATTCGTCCAAGCTGTCCACCGCGCTGGCGAGTAAGCCGGAGGAACTGGAAGCGCTCTTTGGATTCAGCGGTGTCGGTACGGCCTTCGTCAACGCGACCGACGAGGCGACGCGCTTCAGCACAGGCACGATCTCCACGCAGATCACGAGCATCGACAACAGCACGGTATCGCTGCGTCGCAAGGAAGCCGACGCGAGGAGCCGGCTCGATCTGCGTCGTGATCAGCTCGTGCAGCAGTACACGCGCATGGAAGAGGCACTGGCGCGGCTCAAGTCGCAAAGCAGTGGCCTACTGAGTTCGGTCAACGCACTTCAGCAGAACAACAAGTGACCGATACTCCCAGTAGAACCGCACCTCCACTCTTCTGACTCAACTCTCCGCTACAATGTCATACGCCAGCCAGACGTCGTCTTACCGCGAGATGGAGATCCATTCGGCGTCGCCCGAACGGCTGCTCGTGATCGTCTTCGAGCAGCTGGTCGTGAATCTCGAGCGCGGCCGTATTGCGATGGAGAGGCAGGATGTCGAACTCCGCGTGACGTCGCTCCGCCGGGCCCGTGGTCTCGTGGCCGAATTGCTGTCCACGCTCGACTTCGAGCAGGGCGGTCCGCTCGCCGTGGAACTGGCCGACCTCTATCAGTTCCTGCTCGCCGAGCTCGTGGATATCGGGAAGCGCGGGGACCTTCGCACCATGCGCAAGCTGGTGAACATTGCGACGCAGCTTCGGGACGGCTTCACCGGCGCGGCACAGCGGGTCGTGTCCGAGCGGAAGCTCAAGACGGCCTGAATCGTACGTCAACGGCGATAACCATGGCTTTCGCGTATTCTCCTTCGGCTGACCTCCGCATGTCCCGCACCCACGCGGCGCGCGCGGCCCTCGCGCTCTGCGCGAGTGCCGACGCGTTGGCCCGTGAAGTGGAAGTCGAGGTGTCGTCGGCGGCCGACGATCATCGGCTCTTCGCGCTGCTCGAACAGCGTGAGGAATTGCTGCAGGATCTCGCCGAGCAGATCGTCATGCTGCGCCTCGAGCGGCCCACGGCCGACAGCGCGCTGTTCGCGGCCACCGAGCGCGTGGTGGACGAGGCCGACGCACTCGTGGCAGAGGTATGTGCCGCGGTCAGCACGTCGCACCGGATCACGATGGAGCTGGCGGCCAAGGTCGGGCGCCGCGCCGAAGAACTCCGGAGCGAGCTGGATGCGGTCCAGCGGGCCTCGACGGCGGGAACGGCCTACGGCATGGCCGGTGGGGCCCGTCTCGTCGATCGGCTCCGCTGAGCCCGTCGCCCCACGGGTGCCAGATGTCGGGAACGCCCGAGCGATTCGACCTGCTCTTGCAGGAGAAGCTGTACGAGCTCGACCAGGCGGCTGAGCAGGAGGCGATGCTGGCGGTGGACGAGGTAGAGCAGCTACGGTTACGGGCGGCCCAGCTGGTCAGCCACGTCGCCGGTGGGCCGTGGGCCACGGGGGCCCCGGTGCGGTTTCAGCAGGACCCGGCGGAGCAGGTCACGGCTCCGCCAACCCTCGATATCCGGTTTCCCGGCTGACCGCTGCCCGCGGCTGAGCCAAATCCGGCCATCGAATCTTCCGTCGAGCGACAGGGACGTCGCGTTCCGTAAGCCGGAAAACAACCAGAAGGTAAAGTTACGGGTCGGCGCTGCCGATAGTCCCTAGTGAGGAGGAGGATCCTTATGAAAATCAACGGTTACAGCGATTCCCTGCGCATCACGCCCGTCGGCACTCCGGCCGTCCAGCGTCCCGCCCAGGAAATCACCCAGGCACCGGCGGCGAAGCCGGTCAAGTCGGACTCCGTCCAGATCTCGGACGAGGCCCGTCGGCTCAGCGCCGAGCAGAAGGACTCGGTCGACCCCGAGCGCGTGAACGAGCTGCGGCAGAAGGTGCTGTCCGGCGCGTACAACAGCCTCGACATGGTCGATCAGGTTGCCCGGCGCATTCTCACGCGCGGCGATCTCTAAACCGCGCGCCACCGCTCCGTACGGGCAGATCAGGAGATTGGTCGCATGAAGTTCCTCGTGGTAGACGACTCGGCGACGATGCGTCGCATCGTCATCAACTCGCTCCAGCGCATCGGTTTCAGCGAAACCGTCGAAGCCGGCGACGGTCAGGAAGCGCTGGAGAAGTTCGACAGCTCGGTGAAGTTCGTCATCACCGACTGGAACATGCCCAACATGACGGGCACCGAATTCACGAAGGTATTGCGCTCGCGTGACGACGGGCGCCACGTCCCCGTGCTCATGGTCACGGCACGCTCCGTGAAGGAAGACATCCTCACGGCGATGGAAGCGGGCGTGAACAACTACATCGTCAAGCCCTTTACCCCCCAGGTGCTCAAGGAGAAGATCGATGCGCTCCTGCCTGCGGCGGCCGCCTGAGGAACATGTGCAATGAATGATCCCCGAGCACAGACGGCGTACTACGAGTCCGAAGCGGCGCTCCGCCTGGTCGACAAGGAGCTGGACCAGCTGCGTGACGGCGCCGAGATGGTGTCGCGCTTCGTCACCGTGAGCCTGGCCGACCTGCCGCTGATTCTCGAGCGTGCCAACGGGCAGATCCGCGCCGTCCTCTCGCATTTGCGCG
Source organism: Gemmatimonas sp. (assembly GCF_044345575.1). Lineage (GTDB taxonomy): Bacteria > Gemmatimonadota > Gemmatimonadetes > Gemmatimonadales > Gemmatimonadaceae > Gemmatimonas. The sequence goes on along the minus strand of NZ_JBIJAW010000222.1, from coordinate 2,006 downwards.
AGACCCGGCAGGCGCTGCAGAGCACGACCTTCGAGAAGCTGCAGACGACGCACGACAAGATCAAGGAAGTGACGTCGGCCACGGAAGACGCGGCCATCAACATCATGGATGCGTGTGACCGTGCGAACCAGATCGTCGATGAGCTGGATGGGATCGACGCGTCGGACACGCCCGATCGCGCCAGAGGCTCCGAGCTGCGCTCGACGTTGCGCGACGAGCTGTTCATGATGATGGGCGCGCTGCAATTCCAGGACATCACCTCGCAGCAGCTGGCGCACGCGTCGTCCGTGCTCGTGGAGATGGAGACCCGTCTCGCCGACATCGCGAATCTCTTTGACTCGAGCCTCGCGACCGATCGCCCTCTCGCAACGCTGGCCGCTGCGGACGAGAAGACCTACGATCCGAATGCGACCATCCGGAATGCGGAGGAGCGTCAGAATCTGGCCGATGCGATCTTCACCTCGGTGAAGGCCCCCGCCGCCTGATCCATCAGTCGAACCGGTATGCGGTGACTCGCCCCCCGGGTTGCCGTGTGCTTCGAAGCGGCTCGCACGTTCACGTGCGAGCCGCTTTTTCGTCTGATACCGGCCGTCACGCCCCCGGCACGACGCGACGCCACTCCAAGCAGCGACGGTAAACAAGCGCGGCCCTCCAGCCGATACTCAACAAGGAATCGGACCGCGACCGCCGTCCGTCCACGAGCCCTCTTGCACCGGCCCTGCCTGTGTCCCCTCTCAATCTTGATGATGCCGCCACGCTGCTGATGCAGCTGGAGGCCACCGATATCGCCGATCTCGCGGTCTTGCGCGATGCGCTCACGGATCTCGCGTTCGAGAATCGGGTGCCGCTCCAGGCACAGCCGCATGTGGCGCGCGCGGCACGCGTGCTGGGATCGATCGTGAACGGTTCCGCCGCCGATGTGCAGGCGGCCTTCGCGGAGGTGGGACAGGCCATCGAGGAAGCCATGAAGGCCTCGGAGAACCGCGCTGCCGCCGGCGCGGACCCGGTCGCGCACGCGATGGCCGCCTCCGTCGGCGGGGCCACGGCCAAGGCTGGCGCTGAGGGTACCGTTGCGACGGCAGCGCCTGAGGCGGCGGCGCCGGAACCCGCTCCCGCGCCCGCCCCGATCGGTGCCACACGTGGTCCGCTCGTCGATCAGCTGCCCGATGACGCCGATCGCGATCTCCTGCCGGACTTCATCACCGAAAGCGGCGAATGCGTGGTGAATTCGGAGGCGGCGCTGCTGCAACTCGAGGCGAATCCGTCCGACGAGGAGGCGGTGAACACCGTCTTCCGGGCCTTCCACACGGTCAAGGGCACCTCGGCCTTCCTGGGCCTCGCGCGCATCGCCGCATTCGCCCATGAGGCGGAATCGCTCCTGAGCCGCGTGCGCGACAAGGAAATCGCCTACACCCGTGGCTGCGCCGATCTGTCACTGCGCTCGGCCGACATGCTCAAGGAACTGCTCTCGGTCGTCGAGCACGCGCTGAATGGCGACGGGCGCATGCCCGTGCCCGATGGCTACGTCGAGCTGCTCGATGCCCTCGCCGGCTACGACCCGGCGCGCGACGCCGATGGTGTTGCCGTGCCCACGCGCAGCGAGAGCGACGACATCTTCCCCGCGGCCGACCACGACACCACCGCGGTGGCCGTGACCTCGGGCGACCTGCGGCTGGCCACCACCGCGGAGCCGAGCCTGCCCCAGGTGCAGGCTACGGCCTCCACCGCGGTATCCGCCGCCGCGAACAACAGCGCCACGGCCAGCAGCTCGGCCGATGCGACCATTCGCGTGCGCACCGACCGCCTCGATCGCCTCATCGACATGGTCGGTGAGCTGGTCATCGCGCAGTCGATGATTGCCGGTGACGACGGATTCAGCAACGGCGCGCAGCACGAACTGCTGCGCAAGGTCACGCACGCCGGCAAGATCGTGCGCGAACTGCAGGATCTCTCCATGTCGATGCGCATGGTGCCGCTGCGCCCGACGTTCCAGAAGCTCGCCCGCG
>NZ_JBIJAW010000036.1:0-17575 GCF_044345575.1 Gemmatimonas sp. | reverse complement strand
TCTGCTCGTGCTCGGCCCCGGACTCATCGCCGGCGCCATCCTCGGGACCGTACACGCGGCGTACGTACGACCGGCCCCGCCGGCGTGGTGGCTCCCGGTCACAACCATCGGGTGGGCACTCGTGGCCTTCATTCCCGGAGCCCGTGGAGACCCATCAGTGATCGTGCCGGGCACCATCGTGGTGCTGGCTGTAGCGATGCTGCGCGACATCACCACCCAACGCGCCATGCGGCCGGCAAACGCCACCAGTGCCGCGGGCGTCAACCGGCGCTTCGAACTGCCGACGCTCCGCATCGTGCTGCCGCTCTTTGCCGCGTATCTGGCGCTCTCCGCCGTGTGGCCGGTGACCGTCGACCAGCTCGAATGGCGCGGGACGCTGGCCCTCATGCCACCCGGTGTGACACCGACCAATGGCGTGGTGTTTCGGGCCCTCGAACAGGTGGTGGCCTTCACACTGGTGGGCTACATGGGCGCCGAATACCGCGGCCGTGACACCGGAACGCCGCGATCGGCGCTCCTCCCGATTATCGGGTGGAGTATGATCGCCTCGGCGCTTTTGCAGGGCATGCGGGGATTTCAGGCCGAGGCCGCCGCGAGCCTGTCCCTCTGGATCCTCACCCAGATCGCGGCAGCCTTCGGGTACGTGCTGTACCTGCTGCAACGCGAGCATGTGCAGGCACTGGTGAAGCGTCGCACGTTGCGGCACAACTTCCGGCGTGCCCACGGCGACGCTAGCTGAGTTCCGCGTCGGCCTCGATTTCCACCAGATACTCGTCGCCGATGAGCGACGCCTGCACCATGGTGTTCGCGGGCAGGATGTGGCCGAACCGCTCACCGTGAGCACGGGCCACCGCCTCCCAGTCGCGATCCACCTGGCTCACGAACACCCGGGTGCGCACCACATCCTCGAGACGTCCACCGAGCGACTGCAACGCGCCCGCGATCTTGTCGATGCAGAAGTGGGTCTGCGCCGCCGCATCGTCGCCGCCGATGGCTCGGCTACCGTGCGTGGCCGTCGTTCCCGACACGTGGATCCGGTTGCCCTTCCGTACGGCGCGGCTGTAGCCGGCCATCGGCTCCCACACCGTGCCGCTCAGCGCCAGCGTGCGATCGTCATGACCGGGACGTGTGATGAACGGCGCCGGGAAACTCGAGAGATGATGCGACAGATCGCCGCTCGCCGTGAGAAACGGCGGCGTGCGGTACTCGTCGCCGCAGTCGCCGGGAATGGGATCGAGCGCCGCCTGCGCCGCCGCGAGCAGCGCGCGGTCCTCGTCATCGAGCGCAAAGGTAAAGAGGCGGGTCGTATCGGCCACGTGCTGCGATTGGCCGAGTCGCGCCCCCACGATCACCCCTGCCACCCCGGGCTGATCGAGCACCCACCGGCTCGCCACGAGCGCGATGGATACGCCGTGCTTCGCGGCCACCGTGTGTGCCGCGCGCAGCACCCCCTGGAACTTCTCCCAGCCCCCCGCCGTGCGGATGAACCGGCCGTACTTCATCTGCGACCACGTCTCCAGCGCATCCCAGTTCGGCTCCGGCGCGCCGAGCCAACGCTCGCTCAGGAAGCCGCCCAGGACTGTGCCGTAACACAGAATGCCCACCCCATGCTGTGACGCATACGGCGCCAGCTTACGCGTGAAGCGCGTGTCGATGAGGCTGCCACTCACCTGATTGCTCGCGAGGCGGATCCCGGACGCGATCGCTACCCGCAGGTGCGCCGTGTCGAAATTGGTGAGCCCGATCGCGCCGATGCGCCCCGCGTCGCGTTCGGCTTCGAGCAGCCACAGCGCATCGAGCCAGCGCGGGTCGGCGAACGTCCACGCATGGAACTGCAGCAGGTCGATGCGATCGGTGCGCAGGCGCGCACAGGCGCGATCGATGGCGGCCCGCACGTCGGCGGCGCTGACTGGGCCCGGTTCGGGCACCCACTTGGTGAGACACTGCACCTGCGACGCGTCGTACCCGCCCGCGGTGCGGAACGTGCCGGCAACGATCTCCGCCGAGCCGTAGTGGTCGGCCATGTCGAAGGTCGTCAGGCCGGCATCGACATACGGCTGCATCGCGCGCGCCGCGACGGCCGGATCGAGCTCCCGGCCGTCCCGTTCCATGTCGGCGATCTGCCAGAGTCCCGTGAGCGCGCGGGCAATGGTCAGTCCGGGGGCGAGCGAAATGCGTTCGATCATGAGCCGAATGAAGGGAAGAAGTGGTGCGACGCTGCGGCTATTCGGCCGGCAGCACGGAAGTTATCGCGCGCAGGTCGCTGCCACGCGCCGCCAGAGCGCGCGTCTCCCGCAGGTAGATCACGGTACCGATGGCCATGACGACCAGCCAGACGAGGGTCGAGCGGGCATACCACCCCGGCACCGTGGCCGTGAGATCGCGCCACGAGTGCACCACGAGGAGCGCCCCGAGCCCCACGAGCGCCGCCACCGCCACGGCCACCTGGGCCCACCGCGCCCGCAGCACCCGCACATCACGCGCGAGCGCGGGGTTATGGGCCGGCAGTCGCAGCACAGCGCACGCCATGATGACGAAGTTCACCAGCATCGCTGTGACCAGAATGTCGACGCCGAGGAAGAAGTCGCCGGCGAAGTGGCCGCCGAGAATGCCAAGCGTGGAGAGCGTCGCCGACGTGAACAGGGCGGTGCGCGGCGTGCCGTGTGTGGCGTCGACCGACGCCATGGCGCGAGGAAACACCCCGTCTTCCGCCCACGCGAAACAGAGGCGGGATACACCCAGCAGCATGCCGGGCAGGTCCTTGATCAGCGCGAGTGCGGCACCGGACATCATGAGCACACCCACGGCCGGCGAAACCAACGGCGTGAGCAACCCGGGCGCCGTAACGTCGCCGGAGGCGCTGGCCGCCGCGACGTACTGCCACGGCACGGCCCGATACACGGCCCCGGTGAACGCAAAGTAGAAGAGCCCCACCGTACCGATCGCGAGCCCGATCGCGAGCGGCAGTGTGCGCGACGGGTCCTTCGCTTCACCACCGGCCTGCGCAATCACGTCGAAGCCGATGAAGCTGGAGAAGAGCACCGCGGCCGCCGGCGGCACGACGCGCCAGAAATCCCCGGACACCCCGGCCAGCATGGCCTGCTCGCCACGCGCGCTGATCAGGGCGCGATACTCGTCGGCGCTGTGCGAGAAGCCGGTAATCACGACCAGACCGCTGCAGAGGAACACCAGCACCACCAGCGGCACGAGGGTGCGCGTCACCGCCTTCACACCGCGAAGATTCACAAGCACGAACGTCCACAGAAAGCCAAGGGCCAGCCCCAGACGCACCCCGCGGTGATCGAGCGTGACGGCAAGTTCCTGCCACTGCGCCGCACGCGCCGTGTCCCGGAGGAAGGGCGGGATGACGTAGCTCACCACCCCGATGGCGATGCACAGCCCGAACCACTGGGAGAACGAGGCGAGGAATCCCGTATAGGGACCGATCGCCCGGCTGGCGTACACGTACGAGCCCCCGGCGCGCGGCATCGCGCTGCCGAGCATGGCGTAGCAGAGGGCGGCAAGGATCGCGGGAATGGCCGCCAGCAGATAGGCCGGCAGGACGTACTCACCGATCCCGGGCACCGATCGCTGCAGCGCGAACGGCACGATGTTGATGCCGGCGCCCACCATGGAGCCGATGCCGGCAGCGGCCAGGCCGACGAGTCCGAGTTCCCGCCGCAAACGCGGGGTCTTGGGGGCCTCTTGTTCGGATCGGGTCATGAGAGGTGAATCGCGACGACCATGAAGGTGCGGACACAGAATGTGAAACGGCGGGACTTCCAGATTCCGCGGCGGAGCAGGAAACTACCTCCCGCGTACCTTGCGCGCGTTCTCCCGACGTCTCCTCCGTGCCGCCACTCTCCGATCTCACGGGTTCACCGGTCGCCCGCATCCTCGTCGCCGACGACGACCCCACCACGCTGACCTTGCTCCAGCAAGTATTGGCCAGCGATGGATACCAGGTCGACATGGCCGGTTCGGGTGAAGAGGCGCTGCTCCGGTTTCAGGCCTCGATACCCGACCTGGTGCTGCTTGATGTCGTCATGCCGGGCATCAACGGGTTCGTGACCTGCGAGCGCCTGCGTCTCCTCGATCCGCACCACGATGTCCCCGTCGTCATGCTCACCGGCGCCGATGACGTCGAGACCGTCGACCGTGCCTTCGCCGCCGGCGCCACGGACTTCCTGAGCAAACCCTTTCAGTGGCGCCTCCTGCTGCAACGGGTTCGGTACGCCATGCGTGCGGGGCGCCTCAATCGCGAACTCCGTCTCAACCGGTCACGAGAGGCCACGGCACGACGCATCGCCAAGCTGAACTTTTTTCACTGGGATCTCGCCAGTGATACGCTCTCGTGGTCCGACGACACGATGCCGCTGACGGGCGTGGTCGCGGCCTCGCCGGTACACGTCCAGACGCTCGTGGACCTGGTGATCGTGGCGGAGCGCCAACAGGCGCACCACACCATCCGTCTCGCCCGCGAGCGTGGCGAAGCGCTCGACCTCGAACTGCCGGTGATGGTCGAGGGGCGGGAGTTCCTGCTGCGCCTTGTAGGACAAGCGGGGCGCATCGGCGCCGACCGGCAGGTCATCTCCGGCGTGCTGCAGGACCTCACCGACCAGCGGCGCACCGAGCAGCTCGCGGCCAGCATCCGGCGAGCGGATGACACCGTGGGCCGCCCCCCGGACGGGATGGGATGATCGGCCGTGCGCCGCCGATGAGCGCCCTCGTCGGCGATCACAGGTCGCCCTGATCGCCGGGCATGCCGCCCTGCCAGAACTGGCGCGCGCCCCGAACCGCCCACAGCTTCGGGGCATGCCTTTCAAATTCCTGCTCCTCGCCCTGCCACTGGTGGCGTTTCAGCCGCCCCCCGATCGGTACGCCGATCTGCGCACGCTGTTCGACCGCTGGCGCACCTTCGAGGAAGCGCCGCGCGTAGACGGCGCCCCCGACTACACCCCCGCCACCAACGCGCGACGCCTCGGCGAGTTGCGCGCGCTACAGCAGCAGCTCACCACCATCGACACGACGGGGTGGAGCATCTCGCAGCAGGTGGACTGGCATCTCGTGCGTGCCGAGATGAACGGCATGCTGTATCACCTCACGGTGCTGCAGCCGTTCTCGCGTGATCCGGCCTACTACGCGTCGGTACGCACCGAAGAGAGCGATACGCCGGCGGAAGAGGGACCGACGATTCACGGCGCCATCCGGCTCTGGCAGTACGGCATCTGGCCCCGCACCGCACTCGATACCGTGCGCGCGCTGACCCCCGAGGAGCGGGCGCGACTCACCACGGCACTGCGGTCGATTCCCCCCCTCCTGACGCAGGCCCGGCTCAACCTCGCTGACGCGAACGCGAAGGATCTCTGGATCGGTGGCATCCGGGCCTTCGAGGAACAACACGAGGCCCTCGGCACGCTATCGACGCGGGTGAAGCAGCTGCATCCGAAGGACGCGGCGCTCGCGAAGGCGATCACCGATGCCGAGCAGGCCACCGTGCGGTTCGCAGAGTGGCTGCGGGCCGAATCGCCGAAGCGCACCGGACCCTCGGGTATCGGCAAGGCGCAGTACACCTGGTATCTGCGCAACGTGCTGCTCATGCCGCTCACGTGGGACGAGGAAGTCACGATCACGCGTCGTGAACTCGCCCGCGCCCACGCGTCCCTGCGCTTCGAAGAGGCCCGCAATGCCGCGCTGCCGCCGATGCGGGTGGCCGCCAACGCCGCCGAGTTTGCGGCGCTGCAGGACACGATGCTGCCCAAGTACCTCGGGTTCTGGCGCGACAAGCAGCTGATCACGATGAAGCCGTGGATGGAGCGTGCGCTGCGCGAGCGCTTCATGGGCTTCTCACCGGAACCCTCGCGCAACTTCTTCGCGCAGGCCACGCACCGGGATCCGCGCACGCTCTGGGCGCATCTCTGGCACTGGTGGGACAACATGCGCATTCGCGTGGAACCGCATGCCAACCCCATCCGTCGGGAGCCGCTGCGCTACAACGTGTGGATGAGCCGCGCCGAGGGGATGGCGACGGTGATGGAAGAGTGGACCATGCACGCCGGCTTGTACGACGACAGCCCGCGCTCACGCGAGATCATCTGGGCGATGCTCGCCGCCCGTGCCGCCCGCGGGCTGGGCAATCTCTACGCGCACAGCAACGAGCTCGACATGGCGGGTGCCGGCAACCTGCATGTGGACTGGACGCCGCGCGGCTGGATGCGACGGGATCCGCTGCTCGGGTTCGAGCAGCATCTGTATCTCCGGCAGCCGGGGTACGGGGCCACCTACGTGACCGGCGGACGCCTCATGGAAGAAGCGATGGCCGAGCGGGCACGTCAGCTGGGCAGCGCCTTCACCATGAAGCGGTTCCTCGACGAGGTGAACGCGGCGGGCATGATTCCGGTGTCGATGATCTACTGGGAGCTCACCGGTGATGACCGCATGGTGCGCGAACTCAAGGACGGTCAGGGGCCGCTGCCGTTCCGCTGAGGCGTGGCCGACGATCCGGTGTCATTCCATAGTTCGGATAGCGAAATCAGCGGTCCACGCCCGAATTCCGGGGCACGGGACTGCAGCACGAACGTACACCATCCGATATTTGAGTGAGTTGGTCCCCGATCGGATTCATCACCCACAGATCCGCTATCCATGTTCGATAACCTCTGCGAAGATGCGCACGAAGCGCACTCGCTGAAGCTCATCAACCGCGTCGTGATGGTCATCGGCGTGGTGTTCATCACCATCGGCGGCGTAGCCATCGGCACGCGCCTTGGCGCCACGCATCCGCCGGCCTCGGCGGCGTACGGGTCGGAGAAGGCCGGTCCCGACGCGGCCGTATTCGGCGACTGATTCACGACGGATTTACGCTGGACGTCGGATTCGTGACGGGCGCGACGCTACGGTGTCGCGCCCGTCGTGTATCTTGGGGGTCCCATGAGTGACTCCCAGCTGCCGCGTCGCGACTTTCTGGCGGCGCTCGTTTCGGCCGGTACCTCCGGCGTGCTCTCCCGCAGCGCGCTCTGGCCGGCCATTGGCCCCCAGCCCATCGGCGCGCCAGCCATCATCACCAGTGAACGGCTCCGCCCCCAGTGGCCGAGTGGCGTGCAGACCGGCGATCCGTGGCCCACGCGCGCGATCCTCTGGGGACGGACCGACCGCGAGGCGCGCCTGCAGGTGGAGTGGGACACCACCGATCGCTTCCGCAATGCGCGGCGTCTCTCGGGCCCGGTGGCCACCAGCGACGGGGCCTTCACCACACATCTCGACCTCACCGGCCTCCCGGCAGGCGAGACGATTTTCTATCGCGCCCGGTACGAGAGTGTGTCGAGCCCCGGGACGTTCAGCGAGCCTGTTGTCGGCCAGTTCCGCACGCCTTCGCTGGCCGGCGCGACGCCCACGCGTCCGGTGCGCATCGCCTGGTCGGGCGACATGGTGGGACAGGGATGGGGCATCGATACGTCGCGCGGCGGCATCCGCATGTACGATGCACTGCGCCGCGCGGAGCCCGATGTATTCGTGCATTCTGGCGACAACATCTATGCCGATGGTCCGTTACTGCCCGAGGTGAAGCTCGACGACGGCACAGTGTGGCGGAACGTCATGACCGACGCCAAGAGCAAGGTGTGCGAAACCCTCGACGACTACCGCGGCGCGTTCGCCTACAACCTGCTCGACGAGCATGCCCGTCAGTTCGGCGCGAGTGTACCCATCATCGCGCAGTGGGACGATCACGAGGTGGTGAACAACTGGTTCCACGATCTCGTCCTCGAGAACGACCCGCGCTACACCGAGAAGCGGGTGCGGGTGCTCGCCGAGCGGGCGCAGCAGGCGCTCTTCGAGTTTCTCCCCATCCGGCGCCACGACACCGAGAAGAATCGGATCTACCGTTCGTTCAGCCTGGGAGCGCTGGCGGACATCTTCGTGGTGGACCTGCGCAGCTACCGTGGGGCGAACTCCCCCAACCGACAGCCGGAACCCTCGGCGGCTTCGGCCATTCTCGGTGACGCGCAGCTCGCGTGGCTGGAGCAGTCGCTGCGGGCGAGCACGGCCACGTGGAAGATCATTGCGTGCGACATGCCGATTGGTCTGGTGGTGAACGACCCCATTCGCGATGGGGTGCGCAACTACGAAGCCGTGGCCAACGCCGACGGTGGCGCGCCACTGGGGCGCGAACACGACATCGCGCGTCTGCTGCGCACGCTCCAGGACGCGCAGGTGCGCAACGTGGTCTGGATCACCGCCGACGTGCACTACTGCGCGGCCCATCACTATGCCCCGGAGCGCGCGGCGTTCACGCGGTTCGACGCCTTCTGGGAATTCGTGGCCGGCCCCATGCACGCCGGCACCTTCGGCCCGAACGACCTCGATGGCACCTTCGGGCCGGAAGTCCGATTCGCGAGTGCTGCCCCGTCACCCAACCGCCCGCCCAGCGACAACCTGCAGTTCTACGGCACGCTGGACATCGACCCGCAGACGCGTGCCCTCACGGCAGCACTGTGGGACGTGACGGGCAAACGGCTCTGGTCGACGGAACTCGAGCCGCGACCGTAAAAGCTTTGCTGCGCGGAGAATGGGAGAAAGGGAGGAACTGATATTGGGAGAAAAGGAGCCGGGGAGAAAAGGGGAGTGACGGTTCAGCCGGAGATTTTTCAGCTTTTTTTGCCATCGCCTTTTCTCCCTTTCCCCTTTCTCCCAATTTCAGTTCCCCCCTTCTCCACTTCTCCCGGCGGCGACGTTAATTGGGTAGGCCCATGTCCTCTGATCACGACCACCAACTTCCGGCGCTGACGGCCGCCGAGCGCGAACGCTATCGGCGCCATCTCATCCTGCCCGGGGTGGGCATGGAGGGACAGCAGCGCCTCAAAGCGGCGCGTGTACTCGTCGTTGGTGCCGGTGGCCTCGGATCACCCGTGGCGTTGTACCTCGCCGCCGCCGGAGTGGGGACACTGGGACTCATCGACAATGACGTCGTGGACGTGACCAACCTGCAGCGCCAACTGCTGCACGGCACGTCGGACATCGGACGCAGCAAACTCGACTCGGCGCGCGATCGCCTGCACGACGTGAACCCGCACGTGGTCGTGAAGACCCATGCCGGCTGGCTCACGTCCGCGAATGCGCTCGACATCATGCGGGAGTACGACGTGGTGGTCGACGGCACCGACAACTTCGCCACGCGCTACCTCGTGAACGATGCGTGCGTGCTGCTGGGCATCCCGAACGTGTACGGGTCAGTGTTCCGTTTCGACGGGCAGGCGTCGGTGTTCGCCACCCCCGACGGGCCATGCTATCGCTGCCTCTATCCCGAGCCACCTCCGCCGGACATGGTGCCCAACTGCGCGGAAGGCGGCGTGTTCGGCGTACTGCCAGGACTGGTGGGCACCATTCAGGCCACCGAAACACTCAAGCTGCTGCTGGGGCTTGGTGACACCCTGGCCGGCAAGCTGCTCATGATCGACGCGTACGGCATGGCGTTCCGCACGCTGCGCATCGATCGCAATCCCGCCTGTCCCGCCTGCGGCACGCGCGAAATCACCCAGCTCATCGACTACGACCAGTTCTGCGGTACGCCGGGGCTGCACAGCAATGCCGAGACGCGGGTGCGCGAAGTAGAACCGGCGAATCTGCGCGACCGCCTCGCGCGCGGTGAACCGCTGCAACTCATCGATGTGCGCGAGCCCGCGGAAACGACGGAGGGCATCATCGACGGTGCGCGCTGCATTCCGCTGGCCACCCTCGAGCATGAAGCGGCGACGCTCTCACCCGACGTCCCCACCGTGCTCGTGTGCCGGAGCGGTATGCGCAGCGCGAGCGCCGCCCGTCAGCTCATGGCGCGCGGCTTCACCCGCGTGGAATCGCTGGCCGGTGGCATGATGCGCTGGTTCGACGGCTGACGGTCACTCCACGCTGACCCCGAACACCGCGGCCAATTCCGCATGGCGCCGCGCGTGTTCCGCCACTGGCACGCCGCTCGCGATGGCTGCCCACGCCTGATGCAGGCTCGCCGCGCCACCACGCGGCCCCATCGGATGCGCGAACACGCCGCGGCCGGGCACGAAACCGAAGTCCACCGTGCCCACCTGCCGGAACACACCCTCGAGGGTGGCCGCATTGTCGCTGCCGCCCGGCACGGGTAAACTGGGCTTGATGTTGCCCATCGGTTCGAGGCAGGCGTGCACGCACTCGCGCACTTCGCTCGCCGGCGTCATCATGCGATCGCCGAACCCCGGCATGATCACCACATCGGCGCCAGCGAGTCGCTGCAGCCGCGTGAAGACGCGCGAGTGCACTCCATGCGTGGGTACGCGACTGAACGCCGCGATGAACGGGAAGTGTGTCACGATCGGCACCGTGGCCACCCGACGTAGCGCCCGCACCCCGCTCACGCCCACAGGCATCGCATTCACCATCACCATCGTGGCACCGGCATTCACCGCCACATCGTGCAGCGCCGCCAGACGATCCACTTCATCGGTGATGTTGGCAAGAAAACCCTTGGGCACGCCGGTTTCCTGCTCAGCGCGGCGCCGTGCCGCCCCCAACAGCGCGGCCCGCTCGGCGAGCGGCGAATACGGCGCATCCGCCAGCATCTCGTCGTCCTTCGCGATATCGAGACCACCCATCCACCCTTCATAGCCAAGCTCTGAGAAGGGCTCAGGCGCGAGGCCGATGTTCGGCTTGATCACGCCAAAGAAGATGGGGCGGTCGTACACCTGGAGACGCGTACGCACACCGGCGATGCCGAACTGCGGGCCGTCGAAATGCGCGAGGAACGCCTCCGGAAAGCGCATGTCCTCGAGCCGGATGATGGGAATACCCGGTGCGAAGAAGATTCCCTCACCCATCACCGCGGTGATGAGGTTGGGGAGCCGCGGGCCGAAGTTGTTCCACGGATGCGCAATGACCGCACGACAGCGATGCACGGGGCCCGGCGGCACCACGCCGAGCGGCAGGGAGAAGGCGGCTACGGGTTCCGCCTCCAACTCCAGCACCTTGGCCGCGAATTTGGGACGGAAGTCCTCCTTCACACCGACGCGATGCCACTGCGCCGTGGACTGTTCACTCGCCAGATGTGCCGCCGCCGCGCGCGGATCACCGGCACACTCGAACGTAAACGTGAGCTCGAGGTAGGCCTCGGGATCGATCGCCGCCCGCGTGGTGAAGAAACCTTCGATGTCGTTGGGGTGCATCGTCACTCCACCGCGATAAGGTGCAGCTTCACGTCGCGATGCGGACGCGGCCCGTCGAGCTCCACGAAGAAAAGCGACTGCCAGCCGCCGAGATCGAGCGTCATGTCGGCAACGGGAATGGACTCGCTGGCGTTCATGAAGAGGCCCAGCAGATGCGCGTGCGCATTGAGTCGATCATCCACCGGCGCGCGATTGTGCCCGTAGTCGGCATCGGCCGGCGCGAGCGCCTCGAGCCAGCGGATCATATCACGCTGCAACTCGGCTTCGCGTTCGTTGATCGTGATCCGCGCCGTGGTGTGCGGCGACATCACCGTGAGCAGCCCCTGCGTCACGCCGGTCGTGCGCAGCCACGCGCGCACCGGCTCCGTGATGTCGAGAATCTCGATAGGCTGCGTGGTCTCCACCGACAACCGGTGGGTGAAAATGCGCGTAGACATACCGCCATCCTCACCCACCCAGCGGTGTGACGCAAGGGGCGTGACGGGCGATGAGTGTGTTGAGCAACAGCGTCCCTGGATCGGGAACGCGCTGCCGGATTTCTGGACACGGGCCGCGACGGCAGGTTATGACAAGGCCGGCCACTTCGCATTTCCACGGACCAACCCACGCTCCTGCCATGCCCCGCCCTCGTCTCGTGTTGCGCGCGCTTCTGGCTGTCTTGTCCATCCTGATCTGGTCGCCGGTCACCATGGTCGCCGGTGCGCAGGGTTCCGACGCCGCACTGCGCACGGAGGTACAGCGTCTGCTCGACGCGCTGCCGGCGCAGACGAGTCTCTACGCCGAGCATGTGCCGAGTGGCCGAACGATCGCGATCCGCGCCGATCAGCCCATGAGCACCATGAGCGTGATCAAGGTCCCCATCATGCTGCAGGCGTACCGCGATGCGCAGGCGGGGACACTGTCGCTCGACGAGCGCCACACGATTCGCGAGGAAGAGCTGCGCGGGGGCACCGGGCTGCTCAAGCGGTTCGGCGTGGGGCTCGCGCCCACCATGCGCGATCTCATCGATCAGATGATCATCACCAGCGACAACACGGCCACCGATCTGGTGCTCGCTCGTGTGCAACGGGCGCGGGTCAACACGCTGATGCAGGAGATCGGCCTACCCAACACTCGCATGCTGCACAGCATCGGTGACTTCTTCCGCCTGCTGCAGGCCGCGTACGACCCATCACGGGCTACGTGGGATGACGTGCAGGTGTATCGGGCACGCACGCCGGCCGGCGTGTCGGCCGATTTGCTCGCGGCCATCCGTTTTCGCTTCACCGCCGACACCAGCATGTGGCTGGGGCGCACCACAGCGCGCGAAATGAGCGTCCTGCTGCGTGGCCTTCTCGACGCGAAGTTCGCCAATCGCGAACACAGCGACGCCATGCTGCGCCATCTACGTGGCCAGTTCTACACGACGCGGTTACCCGCCACGCTACGCTATGCCGCGGGGGTGACCGTGGCGCACAAGACCGGGGACTTCCCGCCCATCAGCGGCAGCGATGTGGGCATCATCGAGTACGAGGGTGGCCCCATCGTGATCAGTGTGTTCACCAATGGCAACACCGGCGACTTCGCGGTGCTGGAGAACACCATCGGGCAGATCGCGGCGAAACTCGTGAACGCCTGGAAGTAAACGGCGCGGGGCCTCCGTTGCCCTATCGCCGTTGCAGCACCAGCAGCGCGTTGCCAACGGCGCGCTCGCCCGTGGGATCAGACGGGCTGTTCACGAGGCGTCCGTCGATGACGAGCGACGTGCTACCGCCGCCGTCGAAGTTGAGTGCATCCCACGCGCCGAGGGCGCGCATGGCATCAGCGAGCTCCACGAGGGTCATGCCCACGCTCGAGTCGCTGCGACCATCCACCGCCAGCAGCCACATCGTTCGCCCGTCGCGTGAGAGGCCCACAGCGCTCCGCGGATGCCGGGCCTCGGCGTTACGCGAGATGGTGCCTTCGCGCGAGGGCGCTTCGGTGGCGACGTTGACGCCCCCCTCGAGAATGCGCGGCCACCCGCCGATCAACTGGGCCGGTGGACGCGCATCTCGCAGAGCGGGCTGCGTGCCGAGCCACACACGCACCGTGTCACCTTCGCGCCATTGCTGCAGGGAGGGCACCCGGTCACCGGACGCCGACAACACGGCCCCATCGGCGGGAATAGGGGTACCGGCGCTGGTTACCGGCGCCGTGGTCGCCACGTACACGATGGTGTCCCCGCGCGAGCCAACGGCGCGCAGCGGTATCTCAGCCACCCGCCGCGGCGGCACGCTGTCACGCACTGCCGAATCACGCGGCGTGCGGCCCCCCATGCGTGGGGTGTAGAGAACCGTTCCTTCGAAGGTGCCACTCGGGGCGTGATTCACGCCGAGTACGGGAATGACGCCACCCCGCCCCCACGCGCGTGCGTCCAACACGTAGCGGGCGATACTGGCCCGGCCGTCGTGGGCGACGGCGAGCTGGCTGTGCACGTTGTCGTAGCTGTCGAACGGAGAGTCGCTGACCATGCGGCCCACCCACCATTCGCCATCGGTGACCTGATTGTTCTCCGTGCGCCCCGTGCGCAGATCGAAGAAGTCGGCGTTGATGGCCACGCGAACCGGGAGCGCGTCGGAGTTGAGGCGCGCCGCCAGCGACGACGGACGCTCGCGCCCCGTGAGCGAATCACGGCCATGCACGGCGCGGAGCTGCACGGCCTGCTGCGTGAGATCCACCTTCACCACGGCAATGCGCCAGGGCCCGCGAGCATCGCGATACTGCCACCACTCCACACCGGGCCCGAGCGCCTGCGCCGTAGCTTGTACAGCGGCCTGCGGGTCGCTCCGGTGCGCACCGGAGGCGCATCCCGCGAGCAGCAACGTCGCGATGCCCCGCGCGACGGAATGACGAACCCATGAGATAGAACGCATGCAGCCTACTCCGGACGTGGTGAATCCGGAGAGGATGCGGTATCGTTGGCGGAACGTCCAGCCCACGGTCATGTCCGGTTATCCCGATCTCTTCGATTCGCACGGCATTGAAGCCATGCAGCGCCGTATCAGCGCGCTCACGCCCGACACACAGCCCCTCTGGGGGAAGATGTCCGTGAGCGAGATGCTCGCCCACGTGAACGTGGCGTACGAGATGGTCTACACGGACAAGCATCCGCGCCCCAATCCCATCATGCGCTGGGTGCTGAAGAAGATCGTGAAGCAGCGGGTCGTGGGGCCGGCGCCCTACCCGCGCAACACGCCCACGGCGCCGGCGTTCCGCATTACCGACACGCGCGATTTCGAGACGGAACGCGAGCGCCTGCTAGCGTATCTGCAGCGGGTGGCCGCCGAGGGACGGGCGAAATTCGAGGGGCGCGCGTCGCTCTCCTTCGGCCCGCTCACGGCGACCGAATGGAACGGCCTGTTCTCGAAGCACCTCGACCACCACCTGCAGCAGTTCGGCGTGTAACTCCAAACCGCGGTGTGGCTGTATGGCTGGGGCCTTCAGGCCCGTCAGCTGGCGATGTACAGCGTGTGAAACGGCCCCGACGTGGCGTGGGCGCGCACCTTCATCGCCTTCACCTCGAGTCCCGCGTTCTCGAGCGCGCGCACGAAACCGGGATCGTCGCCCACCGACCAATAGGCAATCGTCCCCTCCGGCTTGAGGGCCGCCATCGTGGCCGCGATACCGCGCGTGGCATACAGCCGGGAGTTCTCTTTCATGATCATCCCCTCCGGACCGTTGTCCGTATCGAGCATGATCGCGTGGAACCCGCCCACGTTGTTGCGGAGCACTTTCGACACATCCTCGTGCACGATGCGCACGCGTGGATCGGCCATGGCCTCCGCCGAGAGCGCGTACTCCGGGTTCGCGTTCCACTGAATCACCTCGGCCACGAGCTCGGCCACCACCACCTCGGCGTCGGGGCCGAGATGACGTAGCGCCTCGCGCAACGTGAAGCCGAGCCCCAGGCCGCCGATCAGCACCCGCGCCTTGGGCTTGGTGACCAGCGGTGCGCACGCGACCTCGGCCAGCTTGTCCTCGGAGAGATGACGACGCGTGGACATGAGTTCCACGCCGTCGGCGCGAATGAGATACGCGCCGTCGTGCCGGTAGAGCTGCAGCACGGTGCCATCGGGCGTCTTCGCTTCGCCCAGCCGTTCAAGGGGTTTCATGCGAGAAAGCTAGTCGGCTCCGAGACGGTCGCGCAGGCCGATGGTGTGATGGCGCGTGTGCGCCGTGACCAAGCGCAGCGTCTGATACGGCGTGAGTGATCCGAAGTACGCGTGCATCACGCGCGTGGCGGTCGGCAGCTGAAAGGTGGCGATCGCCTTGCCGGCCTCCCGCTCGAGACGCTCGACCAACTCGGTCTGCGTGAGTGTGTGCGCCAGCGTGAGATCGGGGCGCACCTCCGTGGGAACCGGTGCTTCGCGCGGGAACCGCTTCAACCACAGCATGACGGGCAAGATCACGGTGCGCGACACCCACGCCGCGAGCGGCGGCGCGAGCAGGCGCATGCCTGGGCCGCCCGATGCGGCCTCGTACCCATAGCAGTACGCGTCGGCCACATGCAGCGTGAGTGCAGCCGCCGACCATCGCCCGGGCGCAGGCATGCGCTGCCATCGGTCCGCCGGGAAATCACGCGCCACGCGCAGGTACTCGCTGAGTACGTGCGCGTGCTCGGCGAGGGCGCTCGACCACCGATCAGTCATGTGTGGTCAGCGCTTCGCACGAATGCGGGTCATTTGTGGCTCGAGGGTGGGAACAGCCGAGCTGTTCTCCCGTCACTCCGAATCGTAGATCTGCACCCGGCTCCAGTACTGCTTATTCTCGGCCACGAACGCCTGGTGGGTGGGGTGCACCTGATACCCGTCGTGCTCGGCCATGTCCTTGAACAGCAGCACGAGCGCCCACGTGTACGTGCGATCGATGACCGGACGGTCGGTCGAGGCGGGCGTGCCGATGTAGCACCCCTGTGCCGGAATCGCCGCGAGGCCCTGGAGATTCGACGCGAAGCGCGCGCGCTCGTCGTCGGTGAGATCGGGGCGCAGCCAGAAGTAAACGGCGTGGACGAGCATGACGATGTGGCTGAAGGAATCGAGAGGGAAACCGGAAAGTCACCGTTGCCGGCGGCCTCCGCAACCGTGATCGCCTACGACGCGCTCACCGCCCGCTCACCCCCCGATCACCACCCGCGCACGACATCGCGCACGGCGTCCACGAAGGCGCGCGCCTCGGCGCCCGGCACGGCCCCACGTCGCCATACCGCCACGATGTCCCGCTGCAGTGCATGATCCACCAGCGGCACGTAGGCGCACGCCGGCGTGTTGTGCCGCGTGGCCGCCATCGCCGGCACGATGCTCACGCCCACGTCGGCCCCCACAAGCTCCAGCACCGTCGCCAACTGCGCGCTGCGGCACACCACCGACGGGGAGAGCTGCCGCGTCGAGCAGAACCCCGCGACCTGTTCACCGAGGCAGTGGGCCGGGTCGAGCGTTACGGCCGGCGCGTCGTGCAACTGCTGCAACGTGATGCGGCCAGCGCGCGCCGCCGGGTGCGAGATCGGCACGGCCACCACCAGCGCGTCGGTCCCCAACACCTCTGTGCCGAGATGGTCGAAGGCGTACGGCAGCGCGGCGATCACCACATCGAGGGCGCCGTCCAGCAGCAGGCGCGCGAGCACGGCACTGTAGTCCTCGCGCAGCTCGACCCGTGTGGTGGCGTGGTGGGCATGAAACCGGCGCAGGGCGCCAGGGAGCACGTATGGCGCGACCGTGGGAATGGCGCCCACCTGCAGCACCCCGCCGCCGGCCGCCCCTTCGCGCCGTACCGCCTCCTCGGTGGCCCGGAGTTCGTCGAGCAACCGCCGGGCACGCGGGTAGAGGGTGCGACCGGCGGCCGTCATGCTCACGCCGCGCCCGTGCCGCTCGAAGAGGACCGAGCCCAGCTGCTCCTCGAGCCGGCGGATCTGCCCCGAGAGCGATGGCTGTGACAGCCCCAGATGGCCGGCCGCACGGCTCAGACTCCCGGCGTCGGCCGTCTCCACGAAGGCCCGAAGCAGTGTCATGTCCATAGAGATATAGTATTTACCTATGGGATTTATAGGAATACCGCCATTGCTGCCTATACCTGGAATCCCTATCCTTCCAACAGACATATCCGCGTGCGCCGCCGTGATTGCAGCGCGCGTCCCTCTGCCAGACCAACTCCGTTCGGAGAGAGAGATCGATGGAAGGACATTCCGGTGGAAACGGGGGCAAGTGCCCCGTGATGCACGGCGCGGCCGCCGCGCCGAAGACGATGGCCGGCCCGCACGGTCGCACCAACCGCGACTGGTGGCCCAATGCCCTCAACGTGGGCATCCTGCGTCAGCATTCGTCGCTCTCCAATCCGCTTCCGGGCTACAAGTACAGCGAAGCGCTCAAGCAGCTCGA
>NZ_JBIJAW010000040.1:0-17314 GCF_044345575.1 Gemmatimonas sp. | reverse complement strand
AGTGGGGCGGCGGCGCCCTGACTGCCGTACGGGATCGAGGTCCCAGAGGAACGAACGGGAAGCCGCCGCCCTAAATCTGTCGTGCGAATACGCCGGGTAGACATACAAGGAACTACAGCACGCAGTGTGGGAGGGATTCGGTAGAACAAAACGGGCGCCACCGCTTCGCGGGGCGCCCGATTTCCTTTGCGGTAGGGAAATCGGCAGCGGCGCGAAGCGCACGCTGCCGTGTTGTTTTTCCGAATTCCTCCCCTACTGCGTGCTGTAGTTCCTGCCGTCTGCCGTCTGCTGTTCAGCGCAGTAAGCCGTCGCGCAGTAAGCAGTCCCGCCGTTACTCAGTTCGTTCCCGGCTTCCTGCCCTGCAACCAATACCCAAACCACTGCCCCAGTCTCCCCAGCCGGTCTACCAGCAGCCACGGCTCGCCCGTGCGGCTCAGGTCGTGGTTCGAGCGCGGGTACCGCACCAGCTCCACCGGCACGCCCTGCTTCTTGAGCGACATGAACCACATCTCGGCGCTCCCCATCGGCGTGCGATGATCTTCCTCGCTCTGCACGATCAGCATCGGCGTCTTCACCTTGCTCACGTAGCGAATGGGCGAGAGCGTGTCGTACAGCGCCTGGTTATCCCACGGCTTGCCGTAGAATTCGAACTCGGTGAGGCCCTGCGCATCGCTCGCACCGTACCAGTACGTCCAGTCGGTGATGGTACGGTCGGTCTGGATGGCAGCGAAGCGGTTCGTCTTCGTGGCGATCCACGTGGTCATGAAGCCGCCGTACGACCCGCCGGTGGCGCCCATCTTCGTGCTGTCCACATCGGGGCGCGCGGCCACGATGTCCACCGCCTTCATGATGTCCTCGTAGTCTTCCATCCCCCAACGGCCGCGCGTGCTGTACGTGAAGTCGGCCCCGTAGCCGCTCGAACCGCGCGGGTTGGTGAAGAGCACGAACATCCCCTGCGCCGCGAGGTTCTGGAACTCGTCGAACCAGCCCTCGCCGTACGCCGAGTGCGGCCCCCCGTGGATATAGATCACCATGGGGTACTTCTTGCCCGCCTCGTACCCGTACGGCCTCATGAGCCAGCTTTCGATCTCGAGGCCGCCCACGCTCTTGTAGGTGAAGCGCTCCGCATCGCTCCACGTGACATCCGCGTTCACGGCATCGTTGAAGCCGGTGAGCTTGCGCTCTCCCGTGCCGTCGGCGTTGGCCACGAACAGCTCGGTGGGACGGGTCATGCTGGTAGCGACGAAGGCGAGCAGCTTACCGGCCGCATCGTAGCTGGTGCCGCGAATCTGGCGACGCCCACTCACGAGTTCCTTCGGCGCACTCTTGCCGGCGAGGTCGGCGCGCAACACCGCGGAGCGCCCACCGATGTCGGCGGTGAACTGCATCCCCGTCTTGAGCCAATCGAAGTCTGACGGCTCGAACTGCCAGTCACCGAGCAGGTTGCGCGGCGTCCCCCCGTTCACGTCGACCGTGAAGAGGCGCGCGTTCTTCGTCCGCCCCGGACGACCGATGAAGGCGAGCTGCTTGCCGTCCGGCGACCAGGTGACGTTCGATTCGGCACCCATCCACTCCACGACCTTGCGGGGCGTCCCACCGTCCACGCTCACGACATACACATCGGCTTCGTTGCGCTCGGCCTCGTCACGCATCTTGTCGTACGGAAGCTTGGCCAGCGAGTCGCGCTCCATCTCCACGACGCTGTCAGGACGCAGCCGGGCATCGGCCACGAAGGCCACCCACTTGCCGTCGGGCGATACGACCGCGCCGCGATGCGAGTAGGCGACGTTGGTGATCTGCTTCTTCGTGGTATCGCCGACGTTCTGGCGGAAGAGCTGCTGCGGACGCCACGTGCGCGGCGTACGACGCCCCGGCACGAAGCCCGTGCTGTTGTTCTTGTACACCATGTCCACCACATGGCGGCCGTCGAACCGGGCCGCGACGGCGGGACGGGTGATGGCATCGAAGGGCGGACGCGCCATCGGCTGCTGCTGCGCGAACGGATCGCCGGCCGGTACCTGCGGGGCGGGCGTGGCGGCATCAGCGAACACCGCAAATGAGCCTTCGGCGGGCATGCTGCCAGCCGGATACTCCGGCACCTGCACCGCCTCGCCGCTCGGCTGGTCGAGACGGATGGCCCACGTGTTTCCCTTACCGCCCGCGCGCGGCGACGTGAAGAAGAGGTACTTGCCGTCGCCCGACCAGCGCGGGTTGCTGCTTTCGGTGTTCGGCGACGTCCACCGCTGCGGCTCACCGCCGGCGGTGTTCACCACCCAGATCTCACTGTGACGCTTATTCTCGCCTTCGACCGCCTTGGTCACCGTCATGGCGACGCGCTTGCCGTCGGGGGATACCGCGGGGGTGCTCACGTTCACGACACGGTACCAGTCGCCGAGCATCATCGCGCGCGGCCCCTTCGGGAGCACGCTCGAAGCGGCAGCAGATACGGGGCGACCGGTCACGGCACCACGCGTTTGCGCAACGAGCGCGGCGGGGCCGAGGACCAGCACCAGGACGGCGTGCAGTGAACGCGCGACGGAGGCGCGCAGAAGGGACGAGTGGGGCGTCATGGCTCGGGGAGAGATGATCGGAAGGCTGACGGTCCGGACCCCGGAACAATAATCGGCGGGCGCGACGCCGCGTCCGGTGTGGCGCCACGGCGGTTACAGCCAGCCCCAACTTCGTCACAGAAGAGCACGAATGTGACCTGACAGGACGTCAACCTATTGCAGGATGGCGTGATCGCCCATAGCATGATGGGCATCGCGGAGGAGCGGCCGCGTAACCGACCGGAAAACCCGGCCCCGGCATCCAGCCGGTGTGCCTCGTACGAAGGGCGGCGCAACAAATCGGTGGTGGTTTACACCCGATGTTTCACTCTATCTCGAGGAGGTGATCAATTGTCTAGTTCCAGTCCCTATGCCGGCTCGTCCTGGGCAGCGGATCGCCTGATCGGCGCCCGGTAACACGGGTACTTCCGGTTCAGGGTCTCCTCGAGCCGGCAGGGAATCATGAAGGGCCGTCCCGTTTTCGAACGGGCGGCCCTTCGTCGTTCCAGCCATTCCCTCGGCGAACCGCGATGGTCAGCGGGGCGGGATCTGCGGTAGCGCCTTGTCGAGTGCACGGAGCAGCGCCCCGGCGAACGCCACCGACCTCGCGTAAAAGGCGGGGTCTACCTTGTCGGCGTCGTCACCCGACTTGTGGTAGTCGGGGTGGTCCTCCACGCCCAGATAGAGAAACGGGATCCCCTTGCCATGAAACGCGCCGTGGTCCGATGAGTTGGTCCAGTCATCACCGGGCTTGAGATCCTTCGTATCGTGCCCGAAGCGCACGGACACACCGGAGGTCTTCGACGCCGATTCGGCGACCGGCTTGAGGAACGGGTAGTGCGACGTACCGGACACCCAGAGTGCGCCGGCGTCCTGCCTGGCGACCATATCGAGATTGAGATTGGCGGCGATACTCGCGAGTGGTACCGGCGGCGCATTCACGAAGGCCCGCGCGCCCTGCAGCCCCATCTCCTCGGCGTCGAAGAAGGCGAGAATGACGTCGTGCTGCGGGGGAGTGCGCAGCAGCTGCTCGGCCACCGTAAGCAGCGCGATGCAGCCGCTAGCGTCATCATCGGCCCCGTTGAAGACCTCGCCATTGCGCACGCCGAGATGGTCGTAGTGCGCGCTCATCACCAGCGCCCGCCCACCAGCGGCACGCCCCGGGATGCGCGCGACGACGTTGACCGCCGTGATGCTATCCACCGCACCGGCGCCACGGGGACGCATCCGGAAGGGGTGCTCGTAGGAGGCCCCCACCGGTTTGGCCCCCATGGCCGTGAGCTGCTGCACCAGCCACGCGCGGGCGCGGGTACTCCCCGGCGTGCCGGTGCGACGGCCCTCCATGCTGTCGGCCGACAAGGTCGCCAGACGGGACATGAGCACACGCGTGGCGGAATCGCGCGGGGCCGCGAAGGGCTGGGCGCGGAGCGGCACGGCCGCAATCAGCAGTGAGGCAATCAGAACGACGCGAGGATGCATGACGGCGTAGAGAGAGAGTTCAGCGACGACCACCGAGGCATTACTGGATCCAGACCCCACTCTGCCCCGTCAACCGCGCGCGCACGACGATCCCAGACGAGGTGGTCGTGACTTCGGTAATCTGCACGTCACGTACGCTGCTTCCCATGACCACGCCCGGGGCGAGTGCGCCATTGAGCTTGAGGAGCAACTCCGCGCGAGCGGAATCGAGTTGCGCGCCGAGCGGGAGTTTGCCCCCACCGGTGGCCCGGCGCACGGCGATCGCCACGAGCGGCGTGGCCAACGTGGCCTTCACCCGCGACAGCGCGCCGCGGCTCTGTAGCGTCCAGTCGAGGTCATCGAGTCGCAGTTCACGCGCGGCGGCGTCCCATCGTGGACGTGACGCCAGTTGCAACCGGCCGCGGAGCGCCCCGGACACGGCGAGATCCACGAGTACCGTATCGCCGACGCCGCGCACGAAGACAGTGTCCACCTTCACGGTCTCATTGCGCGTTTCCTCGCTCAGCAGCTGCGTGGCTCGCCGGGCCATCTCCGCGAACGGCAACTCTACCGTCACCGGTACGGAGAACTCCGACGGCGCCGTACCCAGGGCGAGCGCGGGAAGCGGGCGAGCGCGTACGGCCGGCTTGGCGCCGGCCACCACACGCGGACGGGCGTACAGCACGAGCGTCGTGGTGATGTTCACGCCGTTCCCCTCGAAGGGAGTAACTCGTACCGACTCCGGGTCGAGCACGAGCCACAGTGACGAGAGCGAATCGAGCGCGGTGGGTTCGAGAAAGCTTCGCCAGAGTGAATCAGCCAGCGGTCGGAAATCAGCTACCTGCGGGATGGTGGTATCGGCCTGCGCCGCGAACGTGGTGAGCTGCCGGTCGAGAATACTCTGCATGGATAGTCTCGCATCCACGCCGAGCACCGTGACCTTGCACGGGTCGAGCAGTGTGGCGGCAAGGCGAGAATCCTGTGCCCCGATGCGCCAGTCGCGCCGCCAGTAGAGCGCCGTGCTCATGCTCAACACCGACCGCCGCATCGACTCCGGCGCATAGCCGCAACTCGCAACCCGTGCTCCCCCCAGTACCCCCAACTGCGCGCGAAAGCTCAGGTCGGTGTCGATGAACAGTCGATTCCCTTCCCCGCGCAGTCGCAGCGGCTCGCGACGATACACGTACTGGTGGCAGACGAGCCCCGCCGCATTGGCACAACGCGCCGCGGTGAGCGAGTCGCGCGCAGGAAAGAGCGAATCGAGCGACGGCACCATCGCGCGTAGCACGTAGGTGACCTTCACGGGCACCACCGCCAACGGGGAGGTCGGCGCGACTGACGGTGCGCCCGCCGCGCTCCCACCGGTCACCGGTCTGGGCACGGGGCTCGGTGTGGGCGCCGGGGTACTGCTGCACGCCGCGAGGAAGATCCCCAACGCCAGCGGGTAGCCTCGACGCCACGAGGACCGAAGTCCGACGAGACCGTAGGCGCCGATGCGACTCACCACGCCCGTTCGGCGCCGGTCCAATCGAGGAAGGCGCCCGTACGCTCCCGCGGCAGGCGCTCGGCCTGCATGATCAGACCGAGGGCCGCGTCTTCGATCGGCACCTTGAAAACGGGGCCGTCGGGCGTGGTGGCGTAGTTGCCCGGGTTGCCGAGCAGGAGCGTGATCCCTTCGTCAGCCAGATCGTGCGCCAGTGTGCGCATGTACATGTTGAGCGCCGCCGCGCTCGCACACGTGGCATAGTCGCCCCCCTGCGACTTGCCCGACAACGATCCCAGCCACGTATTCACCACCAGTACGCGCGCCTTGTCGCCCTTCATGAGCCAGGGAAGCAGTGTACGCACCAACAGCAGCGGTGCCACCGCGTGACGACGGAGATGTTCGGTAAGCCCGCTCCCAGTGAGCGACTGCAGGTGTTCGTCGCGTTCTGCCGAGGCGAGCGTCTCGTGCGGGCCCGGCTCGGCGGACCCGATGATGAGCATATCGAGCGAATCGGTGAGACTCTCGAGCACCGGCACGACGTCGGCCACGCTCGACGCATCCGCCGGGTCGAGTGGCAACAGTTCGAGGCCACCGAACTCGGCGCGCAGGTCGGCCAGAATCGGCACACGAGCCGGATTGCGGCAGCAGGCATACACCTTATCGCCGCGAATGAGGCTCTGGCGCACGAGCTCCACACCGAGCGGACGTGACGCGCCCGTAACGAGCGTGCGACGGGGACTCACCGCGTTCATGCGCGCTCCGTTACGGTAGCACGACGCGCAATCACGTCGGCCACGGCCTTCACGCTGGCGTCGATTTCGATCGGCTTGTTGGCCAACGCGAAGTCATCGCGTTGCTGGTGCATTTCCACGAGCATCCCCGGATCCTTGAGCACATGACCGGTGAGCACCGCGACCACGCGGTCTCCCGACTTGATGATACCGTCGCGGACCAGCTGCTTCACGCCCGCCACACTGGCGGCGCTCGCCGGCTCACATCCCACACCCGCCGCGTCGATCTGCACCTTCGCGTCGATGATCTCGTCGTCGGTCACGCTCAGCACGATGCCGTCGGTATCGCGAATGGTGCGCACCGCACGGTCCCAACTGGCCGGATCACCGATACGAATGGCGGTAGCGATGGTTTCCGCCTGCACACTATAGCGGGTGACGAACCCCTCGCGAAACGCCTTCGCGAAGGGCGCGGCGCCCGCCGCCTGCACGCTCACGATGCGTGGCATCCGGGCGATGAGCCCAAGCGCATGTGCCTCGCGTAGCGCCTTCCCGAAGGCCGCCGTGTTTCCGAGGTTGCCGGCCGGCAGTACGATGAAGTCGGGCACGTTCCAGCCGAGTTGCTGGAGAATTTCCAGCACGATCGTCTTCTGCCCTTCCACGCGCCACGGATTGATGGAGTTGAGGAGATAGATCCCCAGCTCCTTCGACGCCTGCTGCACGAGGCGCAGGCATTCGTCGAAGTCACCACGCACCAGGAGCGTGGTGGCTCCATAGGCGAGCGTCTGCGCCATTTTCCCCAGCGCCACCTTGCCGGCGGGTACGAACACGAGGCCGGGGATGCCCGCTTGCGCCGCATAGCTGGCCAGCGATGCGCTCGTATTGCCGGTACTCGCACACGCCACAGCCGTCGCCTTCGTACGCACAGCCTGCGTGGTGCCCACAGTCATACCGCGGTCCTTGAAAGAACCCGTGGGATTGTACCCTTCGTGCTTGAGCAGCAGCCCGTCGCACCCGGCCCACGCACTCACCCGCGTTCGGGCGAGCAGCGGCGTATTGCCTTCCGGATGGCTGGTGATGGCACTGCCCGCATTGGGCATCACCACCTGTTCGAAGCGCCACACGCCGCTCGCGTGCCCCGCCGGCCGAGCACAGCAGTGCTGCGCAAAGGCATGCTGCAGCGCAGCCGGCGTGCTCGGTGCGCCCATGGCATCCACGGGCGCTCGATGAATGATGGCGAGCAGCCCGCCGCACCGCGGACAGGCCGGACTCGCGTCGAATTCCGGCAGGTCGTGTCCGCACGCGTCGCAGCGCTGGACGCTCTGCTGGCCGGGCGCGTCGTGGGCGCCGAGGAAGATCGAATCGTTCGCAGCCATGGTCAGGCCGGCGTGAGCTGAAGGATGTCGTTGAGTACGCCGGCGGCCGTCACCGCCGGGCCAGCGCCCGGACCGGTGATGACGAGTGGATGCTCACGATAACGCATGGTGGTGAAGACGATCTGATTGTCGGTGCCGCGCAGGCCGGCCAGTGGATGCGACGGCGGCACCGCCTGCAGCCCGACCTTCACGTTGGTCTTGGTGGCGCGCAGCACGTACCGCAACACGCGCCCCTGCCGGGTAGCCGCCGCCTGTCGTGCCGCCCATGCCGCATCCTGATCGGCGAGCGTGCTCTTGAACTTGGCCACCGGCATGCTGCGGAACGCCTCGGGGACGAGACTCTCCACCGTCACATCGGTGAGATCGCCCGTGAAGCCAATGAGCCGCGCGAGGATGAGCGCCTTACGCGCCACATCCATCCCGCTCAAGTCGTCACGCGGATCGGGTTCGGTGTAGCCGAGCGCCATGGCATCACGCAGCGCTTCGCTGAACGGCCGGCCTTTGCCGATCTCAGTGAGCAAGAACCCCAGCGTGCCACTGGTGCACCCCTCGATGCGCAGCACCTTGTCGCCGGTTTCCACCAGCTTGGCATAGCTGTCCATCACCGGTAGACCAGCGCCCACAGTGGTCTCATGCAGAATGCGCGCGCCATGCTGCACCGCGAGCGCGCGCAGCTGCTCCACATCAGGGCGTGGGGCAGACAGCGGCTTCTTGTTGGCCAGCACCACGTCCCAATCGGCGGTAATCGCCTTGCGAATCGCCGGCAGCGTCTCGTCTGCCGTGAGATCCACCAGCACCGGGCGCGACAGCGCATGCCGCGCGATCTGCGACACAGCTTCCGGCGCGCTGGCCTTGATGGCCCCGTCGATTGCCATGAGAGAGGCCCCCTGCTCCTTGAGGGCTACGGCATTGAGCAGCTGCCGCGTGGACAACCCGTCCGGATCGAACAGATAGCCGCTGCGATCGATGAGCCCGACGATCGTGGGCTTCACGCGGCGACGCGTGCGCGGCAGAATACGCAGCAGTTCGCGGCCGATCTGTCCCACGCCCAACAGAATCACGTCGAGGCGATCGTCATGGCGCACGCCGCCGCCGCCGATCTTGTCGAGCTGGAATTCGTCGTGCACCGCGCGCGCCGCCCGCTCCGCGTCGCGCTCGGTGATCACCACCGAGATGTTGAGCTCGCTCGACCCCTGCGCGATGGCCACGATGTTCACCGCTGCGCGCGACAGCGACGTGAACATCCGCGAGGCGATCCCGGGCGAACCGGCCATCCCCAGCCCCACCACGGCGAGCGTCGCCATGCCGCCCTTCACGTCCATGCCTTCGAGTTCGCGGCGCGAGAGCTCCAACGAGAAGGCCTGCTCCAGCGCGCGGCGCGCATCCTCGCTCCGCTCGGCCGGCACGCACAGCGAGATGCTGTGCTCACTCGACGCCTGCGTGATGAGCGTGACGCTGATCCCGGCCTGCTGCAACGCGGAAAAGGTGCGGGCCGCGATACCCGGCACACCGAGCATGCCATTCCCCGTAACCGTGACCAGCGCCTGGCCGCGCACAATGCTCAGTGCCTTCACGGGGTACCGCTGCAGCGTGTGACGCGTGCTGATCTCGGTGCCGGGCGCCTCGGGGTCGGCGAAGGGGCGCACGAACACCGGCACCTGCACGCGGGCGAGCGGAATGAGCGCACGAGGGTGCAGCACCTTCGCCCCGTAGTACGCCAGCTCGGCCGCCTCGCGCACGTTGAGCTGCGGCACGATGCGCGCGCTCGGCACGAGGCGCGGGTCGGTGGTCATGAGCCCCGGGACGTCCTTCCACAGGGTAATGCGCTGCGCCTTAAGCGCGCGCCCCAACACTGTGGCGGTCAGATCGCTGCCGCCGCGGCCAAGTGTGACCAGCGCGCCGTCGGGGCTGCCGCCCACGAAGCCGGGGACGACGGGCAACACCTTGCGGCGCACCAGCGGCCCGAGGCGGTCTCGCACCCGCTTGTCGGTGAGGGCCAGGTCGGGGAAGGCGTTACCGAAGATGCCGTCTGTATAGATGAGCTCGGCTGCCTCGACATACTGCGCCTTGGCCCCGCGAGCCTTGAGCCCCGCAACCACCAGCTGCGCCGAGAGCTGTTCGCCGCGGGCGACCAGAAAGTCGCGGGTACGCGCGGTGAGTTCGCGCAGGCTGGCGACGCCGAGGGCAAGGGTGCGCAGTTCGGCGAAGGCGGCGTCGAGGTCGGCGAGGAGTGCCTTCTGGGCGGTCTTGGTGGGCAGGATCCCGAGCGCCACCGCCCGGTGCCGGGCATGCAGCCGCTCAACCCCCTGCTCCGCGGCCCTGAGGTCCCCCGCCTTAGCGGCCTCGGCGATGCCCAGGAGGGTATCCGTCACCCCGGCCAGCGCCGACACCACCGTGACCACCCGGGTGGGCCGGGGCGTCAGGATGAGACCGATGGCGTGGCGAACGGCATCGGCGTCGGCCAATGAGGCGCCGCCGAACTTGAACACCTCCACCGCCGGGCGTTTACCGGTGGCACCGGGGCGCGGCCGACGGGCTTGATTGGAGGAGCGTGTGGGCATTTTCGAGGTGGTCACGGGTCATCCCCCTTCTTCAGGGGCAATTCGACACTAGCCCCCCCTGCCTTGCCTGTCCACACCCAGCGCCCGGCGCATACCTTTCGCGTGTCGGGGTGCTAAAGTGCAGGAACCCCATTTTCAGAAACAGACTCCCCGTAGCCATGACCTCACTCGCTGACGCGCCCCACATTCCGTTTGTTCAGGCCGCCCCGGCGTTGCCTGGACGGATTGCCGGCTTGGCGCATCTCGCGCAGAACCTCGCCTGGAGTTGGAACCGCGAAGCCCGCTCACTCTTCAAGGCGATCGACGAAGGGCTCTGGAACCGGACGCGCCATAATCCGATCCGCCTGCTGCAGTTGGTGGACCGTGCGCGCCTCGATGAGCTGGCCACCGACCCGGTCTTCTGCGCCCGGTATGACCGCGCCATGCAGTGGCTGGCGGCGGAGCGCTCGGACGAACACACGTGGTATGCCCGCACCTTCCCGGAGCTCCGCGGCAAGACGGTTGCCTATTTCTGCGCCGAGTTCGGCATTCACAACTCGGTGCCCATCTACTCCGGCGGTCTTGGCGTGCTCGCCGGTGACCATCTGAAGACCGCCTCGGATCTTGGCGTGCCGCTGGTGGCCGTGGGCATCCTGTATCGCAACGGCTACTTCGATCAGCGCATCCGCGTGGACGGATGGCAGGAAGACAGCGACGCGCGCATCGAGTTCGACGGCGTTCCGCTGGTGCCGCTCCCGGGGCGCCATGGTGCGCGCCACCTGGTCACGGTGAACACCTTCGGCCGCGACATCCATATTCGCGTGTGGAAGATGCAGGTCGGTCGCGTGCCGGTGTATCTCCTCGATTCGGACCTCGAGGAGAACCACCCGGACGATCGCCCCCTGCTCTCCAAGCTGTACTCGGGTGGCCCGGCCATGCGCCTCCGTCAGGAGTGGCTGCTGGGCGTGGGCGGCGTGCGCGCGCTGCGGGCGCTGGGCATCGACCCGGCAGCGTGGCATGCCAATGAGGGCCACGCGGCGTTCATGATGGTGGAGCGCGTGCGCGAACACTGCGCCGCGGGCCTCTCGTACGCCGATGCGGTGAAGGCGGTCCGCAACTGCAGCGTGTTCACCACCCACACGCCGGTCCCCGCCGGTCATGACCACTTCTCGGTGGACGAAGTGCGCCAGTGCGCCAACGGCTACTGGCAGGACATGGGGATCGACGCGGACGCATTCCTTCGCATCGGCTATCACCCCGAATCGGGCTCGGGGGTGTACCACATGACAGCGGCCAGCGTGCGCCTGTCGCGCCGCGTGAACGCGGTGTCTCGTCGACATGGCATCGTCACGCGCGACATGAGCCGCTCGCTGTGGCCCAATCGCCCGGCCGAAGCGATCCCGGTGGGCCACGTGACCAATGGCGTGCATCTGGCCACGTGGATGTCCGACCCCATCATGAAGCTGCTCGATGAACACCTCGGACCGGCGTGGGGGTACAGCAACGATCCGGCGCTCTGGGAGCAGGTGCTCACGCTCGACGACGAGACGCTGTGGTTCACGCACCAGCGTCTCAAGAACACGCTCATGCGCATGGTGCGCGAAGAGGCCCGCCGCGCGTTCGCCGCACGGCAGATGGAAACCACACAGCTGGTGGGCGCGGGCACGCTCCTCGACCCCAACACGCTCACGATCGGTTTCGCACGCCGGTTCGCCACGTACAAGCGCGCCAATCTCATCTTCCGTGATGTGGAGCGGCTGCACACACTCGTGACGAACGCGCAGCGCCCCGTGCAGATCGTGTTCGCCGGCAAGGCGCACCCGGCCGACACCCCGGGCAAGCAGGTGCTGCAAAACGTGTATCAGTTCACGCGCGATCCGCGCTTCGAGGGACGCATCGCGTTCGTCGAAGACTACGGCATGCACCTCGCGCATCTGCTCGTGCAGGGTGTGGACCTGTGGATGAACCTGCCGCGCGTGCCACTCGAAGCCTCGGGCACCAGCGGCATGAAGGCGGCGCTCAACGGCGTGCCGCAGCTCTCCACCATCGACGGCTGGTGGGAAGAGGGGTACGAGGGGAACAACGGGTGGGCGATCGAACCGGAAGTGGACGACGATGCGGGGATGAACACCGCCAACCGTCTCTACGAACTGCTCGAGCAGGAAGTCGTCCCGCGCTTCTACGATCGTGACAAGAACGAACTGCCGCGTCGCTGGCTCACCATGATGAAGCACGCCATCCGTGTGGGCGGTCAGCAGTTCACTGCGCGTCGCATGGTGGAGCAGTACGCGCGCTCGTTCTATGTGCCCTCCATTACCGGGGACTCGCTGCCGGACGATCCGCCGACCGCTTGAGGTCGGCGACAATGACCGCCCCATCGATGCCCACGCCCAGCTGGGGCTCGCCACTCGTGCGAGCCCCCGGCAACGGGGCGCCCACGATCGTGCACATCAGCGCCGAGTACAGCCCGTTTGCCCGTTCCGGTGGGCTCGCCGAGGCCGTCATGGGGCTGGCCAATGTGCAGGTGAAGGGCGGCGCCAATGTCGTGGTGTTCCTGCCGCTTTACCGGACCGTGCGCGATTTCGCGCCCGACCTCGCGCCGCTCGGTCGCCCAATTACGGTAGACCTCGGATACCGCAGCGAAGAGGTGCGCTTCTTCCGCGAGGTCCATCCGCCGAAGGGTCCCAAGGTGGTGTTCGTCGACATCCCCAGTGCGTTTGCGCGCGGCGGACTGTACGGTGAATCAGGGCGCGATTATGCCGACAACGCCCGCCGGTTCGCGCTGTTTTCGCGTGCGGTACTCGACGCCATTCCGCGCCTTATTGCCGGGCCGGTGCTCGTGCACGCGCACGACTGGCACGCGTCGCTGGCGCTCTTGTACATGCGCAGCTACGCCGAATTGAAGGAGCGCTACGCGAATACGCCGACGGTGCTCAGCGTACACAACGGTGGCTACCAGGGGCATTTCTCGCCGAACGTGCTCAACGAATGCGGCATTCCGCCCGAGCTGTTCACCTTCCGCCACGTGGAGTGGTATGGACTGGTGAACTTCCTCAAGGCAGGGCTCACGCACGCCGACATGGTGGTGACGGTGAGCCCCAATCACGCCACCGAATTGCGTACGGCCAGCGGCGGATTCGGCTTGCACGAGGTATTCCAGTGGCTCGGCAACCGTTTCAGCGGCATCGTGAACGGCATCGACCAATCCGTCTGGAACCCGGCCACAGACGATCAGATCACCGCGCAGTACGACGACAACGATCCGTCGAACAAGGGCCGGTGCAAGGCGGCCCTGCAGCGCAGCTTCGGGCTACCGCAGCGCAAACGCACGCCACTCTTCGGGTTCACCGGCCGCATGGTGAAGCAGAAGGGGCTCGACCTACTGCTCTCGTCGCACCTCGTGTGGAATCTCGATGCGCAGTTCGTATTTCTGGGGGCCGGTGACCCGGCGTACGAGCGCGCGCTCACGGCGCTCGCGCAGGCACGTCCACGTCACGTGGGCGTGCAACTCGACTTCACCGATCGTCTGGAGCACCGCCTGATGGCGGGCGCCGACTTGTTCCTCATGCCGTCACAGTACGAGCCCTGCGGTCTCACGCAGTTGCGGGCGCAGCGGTACGGTGCCCTGCCGATCGGTCGCCGTGTTGGGGGTATCGCCGACACCGTCGAGGACGATGCCACCGGCTTCCTCTTCGACGCCTTCGAGGCACCAGCCTTCGACCGCGCCATCTCGCGGGCCCTCGCGCGTTTCCACGACACCAATGCGTGGCTGCCGCGCATGAAGACGGCGATGCGACGCGACTTCGGGTGGGAGCGGTCGGCCGAGCGATACGCCGAGGTCTATCGGCGTGCCATGGACCTCGCGGAGCAGCGCAGCTGAGCGCCATGCCGCATTCCCTCATTGTTCATCAGCATCTGTACCAGCCGCCGCGGGAAGATCCGTGGCTCGAGGTCGTGCCCATCGAGCCATCCGCGGTTCCCGATCACGACTGGAACGCGCGCATCAATCGTGAATGCTACGCGCGACTGGGACACGCCGAATGGCATCGCCGCGATCCGCGGGCCAGTGCACGCGACAGCGATGCCCGGGCCGGCCTTGCGCGCATCGTGAATCTCTATGCGTGGTGCTCATTCGATGCGGGCGCCACCTTGTGCGAGTGGCTCGACCGTGAGGCGCCGGATACCATGCAGGCGATGGTGGAAGGTGACGCGGCGAGCGTGCGTCGATGGGGCCATGGCAACGCCATCGCCGCCCCCTACCATCACGTCATTCTCCCGCTCGCGTCCCCGCGCGAGCGGCGCACCGAAATCCGCTGGGGGCTGCGCGACTTCCGTCGGCGATTCGGGCGCGACGCCGAAGGCCTCTGGTTACCGGAGTGTGCGGCCGACGAAGACACCCTCGATGCCGTGGCCGCCGAGGGTGTGCGTTTCACGATCCTGGCGCCGTATCAGGTGCATGGGCATGACGGCAGCGGCATGCCGGTGCTGTGGCGTGGTGCGTCCGGTCGTACGCTGACGATTGTCCCCTACGACGGATCGCTGGCTGGCGATGTGGCGTTCGGCGGGCTCCTCGGCAATCCCGGGGCGCTGGCGCATCGATTCACGCCATTTCGGGACCAGGCGCTGACGTCGCCGCGGTGCACGACGCTCGCCACCGACGGCGAGACGTTCGGTCATCACCACAAGAACGGTGACGCGGCGCTGCTGGAGGCGCTGTCGCTGGTGTCGCGTCACACGAGTACCCAGCTCACGAATGCCGCCGCGTTGGTGGCGCGCCATGCCACCACGCAGGAGGTGCGGCTCGTGTCGCCTTCCGCATGGAGCTGCGCGCACGGTGTCGAGCGGTGGCGCGGCAACTGTGGCTGCCGGCTGGACGGTCACAAGCCGCCAATGCAGCAGTGGCGCGGCCCGTTGCGCGGCGCGCTCGAGCAGCTGGCGTCGCGCATGCATGACGTATACGAACGTGAAGGCGCTTCGCTCTTCAATCGTGATCCGTGGAATGTGCGCGACGCCTACGGCGATGTGGTGGGTCAGGACGGCGAGGCACTCGAACAGTTCGCGCGGTCGGTCGTGCGCGAGGGAGCCGGCGACGACGAGGTGCAGCGCACGCGCGCGTTGCTCGAATTGCAACGTGCCACACTGCGCCTGTCTACCTCGTGCGCGTGGTTCTTCGACGAGGTCGATCGCATCGAGGTGCGGCAGGTGCTGCGCTACGCTGCGCGTGCCCTCGAATTGAGCGGCATGGCGACGCAACTCACGCCGGAGTTCGTGCAGTGGCTCACCGCCGCCACGAATGGGCATCCCGGCGCACCGAGCGCGGCCGATGTCTTCGTGCGTGAGGCCCAGCCCCATCGCGACCCGGCGCTGTGCGTGGCCGCGGGAGCGATGGCACTGGCGCCGCGCCTTGGCGGCGCGGCGGACACGGTACGACGTATCGCGACGTACGATGTGGCCATCGGCCATCGGGGCGACCAGTGGGTGGTACAGACGACACATCGGCGCAGCGGCGCCACGGCGACGTTCACTGGAGTCGTGGACGGCGAGGGACCGTCACTGGTGATCCACATCGCCCCGGAGAACGGCGAGACGGAGGACGTGCGGCCGCACGAATTTCCGGAGGCGGTGGCGAGGGAACTGCTGAAAACATGCGCGAACGAGGACGTTGCGCTGCTTGGGGATATCTGAGAGCTCAGACCCGAGAATTGCGCGTGAGCATCGAGGCATGAGGATGTGAAGTGAGCTCTGATAGAAGCGAGACGTCCGCCGTCCAAAGGTGAGAAGCGAGCGCGTCCGTCCTCGCTTCTCACCTCGGAAACGCTGACGTCTCGCTTCTATACGGTCGGCCCTCTCACCCTCGCCCCTCGATTCTCATTTGCACGTCTCGGGTCTCCCCGCTCATTTCTCAGCAGCGGCCCAGTGAATGGAGAGGCCCGCAAATGCTTGCCGTTCAAACGCCGGCGTCCACAGTGCCGGCTTCTGATTCAGCAGATTGTTGCCCCCGAACGACAGCGTCGCGATCTCGTTCACACGCAGGCGCCACTGCATATCCACGCTGAGCAGTGCGCCCTGGCGGCCCACGATGCCGGGTTCCGTGGAGAACGGGCCGGTGATGGGCGCACCCGCGGGAATACCGATGAGCGGCGCATTGCCGGTATAGCGCACCGAGACATCACCCTGTAGTCCCGCGAGTAGTGTCCACTCGCGTGAGGCACGTGCCCGTGCGGTATGTGTGGCGCGACGCGTCAGCGGCAGCCCCGTGGAGAGATTGCGCGCGCGCAGGAAATCGTAGCCCACGGTGATATCGGTGCCCGCGAACGCCACGCGCGCGTTGGTCTCGATTCCCTGCGTGCGCGCGCGCGCGATGTTCACGTTGGCGTACGTCTGGTATCCAGCCACGTTGTTGCCGCGGAAACTCCAATCCACCAGATCCTTCACATCATTACGATAGACCTCGGCATCGAGCGACCAGCGCTGCGATGGCGCCCATGTGCCGCCCGCGCTCCCGCTGACGGAACTCTCCGGCTGCAGATCGGGATTGCCCACGATCTGGTAGCCGCCCGCGGGATTGAAGAAGGTATACCGGATCTCCTTGAAGCCCGGCGCGCGGAAGCCGCGCGCCACATTCGACCGCAGACGCAACGAGGGCGAGGCCTGCCAGGCGAGACCCACGCTGGGGTTGGTGGTGCTTCCCCACAGCGTGCTCGAAGTATGGCGCGCGCCGGCCGTGAACAGCACGTCGCCGATGGTCCACGAATCACGCGCAAATACTTCGGTGATGCGCTCCCGCGCGCTATCGCCGTCTACCTTGGTGGGTGCCACGAGCGTGCGGCGCGAATGCTGCACCCCCACATCGATCGCATGCCGCCCGGCCACCTTCGTGTACGCAATCAAATAGCGTCCCTGTCGTTCCTGCTGCTCGACCGAGTCCGCCGAGCCACGGATGGGGAGCAGGCCACGCGATTGCCGGTACTGATAACTGAAGCGCTGTTGAAACGTGCGCACGCGCAAGCGACCGCCGATCGCTGGCCCCTGCGCCTCCGCGAAGCCCTGCCCGCCGCGGTTGTCGATGAATCCGTTGAAGTTCGCATCGAGCGGAAACCTCTGCCGCTCCTGCGAGCCCTGGACGTCGAGTCGTGCCGTCCACTCACGGCCGAGCGCCATGCGCACATCGCCG
>NZ_JBIJAW010000221.1:0-5546 GCF_044345575.1 Gemmatimonas sp. | reverse complement strand
TGCAACTCCGCGAGGCCCTCGCCGGTCTGAATGCTCGTGTAGTGCACCGGATACCCCGCCGCGGCATGTTCGGCGAAGAGCGCATGCGCCTGTTCGCGCGTCACGAGATCGCATTTGTTCACCACGATGCGGGCGTGCAGGCCGTTCGCTTCAGCGATCACGAGAAATCGATCGAGCATGCGCGGATGCGGCTCGGGGCGCGCCGCCGCGAACACGACCAGTACCTGATCGAGATTGGCCACCACGACCCGCTCACCGCGAGCGCCGCCGGGGGCGCGACGCGCGAGCTTGCTGAACCGCTCGTGGATGTCGGTGATGAACCACGCGCCGGGCTCCCCGTTCTCCCAGGTGAGCGTGACCTTGTCGCCGACGGCCAGCTTGAGGGCGCCACGAGCTTCGTGCTTGAGCCGGCCGCGCAGCGACGCCGAGGCGACCGAGCCGCTGGCCAGCCGCACATCCCACACACCACCGGTCCCCTGCACCACCACGCCTTCCACTGACAAATCGTCCGGCGGGACGGGCCCCTGCTGGATGAACTGGCTGGCGTCGCGCGTCGATGCGTCGCGCGTCACGGTGCCTTCCGCGTGCGAATGAGGCCGTCGAGCGTCGCCTTCACACTCGCCAATGGCATGGCGCCAAGCTGGTGCCGTACCACCGCCTCGCTGGCGCCCTTGACCACGAAATCGGTCTCGAGGTGCCCCTGTACTTCGGGCTCGCCGTGCCCCCAGCGCACGAAAAACAGATAGGCGCCCCACGGCGCGGAGGCGTCACCCGTGGTGTCGGTGAGGATGTCGGCGGAATACGAAAACCCGTCGACTCCCTCGAAAGCCGCTGGCCGCTTGTGCACTACCATGTAGCCGCCGAGCGTGCGTTCATCCCCCGCCGAATGATCCGGCGGCTGGTGATGCCCTGCGTGCACGGCGGGCTGCTGGTCGTGCGGCTCAGCCCCCAAGCGACTCCTTCACGATGTTGCCGGCCATGAACGCAATGTTCGCGGGGCGCTCGGCGAGGCGACGCATGAGATACGGATACCACTGGCTGCCGAACGGCACGTACACGCGCATGCGGTAGCCCTCCTTCACGATCTGCTCCTGCAGGTCACGGCGTACGCCGTAGAGCATCTGGAACTCGAACTTGTCGGGCGCGATGCCCTTCTCCTTCGCGAACCGCTTCGCCTCGGCGATGATCGCCTCGTCGTGCGTGGCAATACCAGGGTAGCGCCCCTCGGTCATGAGGGTGTGCATCGCCGCCACGTAGTTCTTGTCCACGTCGGCCTTCTCGGGGAACGCCACCGCGGGTGGCTCGAGATACGCGCCCTTGCAGATGCGCACACGGGCCGAGAGACGGTTGGCGCGGGCGATGTCGTCGAGCGTGCGCCGCAGAGAGCTCTGCAGGACGATGCCGACGTTGTTCTCGTGCCCCGGGAACAGCTTCTGCTCGAACGTATCGAGCGTGCGATCGGTGTACGCACTCGATTCCATGTCGAGGCGCACGAAGGTGTCGTACTGCTTGGCGCGCGCGATCACCTCGCGCACCACCTCCACGCCGAGGTCATCGGAGATGTCCTGCCCCATGGCGGTGAGCTTCACCGACACGTTCGCGTCGAGCTTGCGCTCGTGGATGCGGTCGAGGATTTCGAGATACTGGCGACCGGTGGCGCGCGCTTCCGCTTCGCTGTGCACACTTTCGCCGAGCAGGTCGAGTGACGCCGAAATGCCCTTGGCATTGAGCTGAGCGACCGCTTCGACGGCGGTGCTGATCGTTTCGCCGGCGACGAAACGGGAGGCCATCTTGCGGGCGAATCCGACGTTCTTGACGAAGTCGAAGACGCCCTGCTGGCGCGACAGATAGAGGAGAGACGTACGAAGCATGGGCGTAAACTAACGCGTGGGCCACAGCATGCGGGCCACGGGGGCGGCTTTCCCCTTGGCCAGCACCGAATCGAAGACGTTCCAGGTGTGGAGTCCGTCGTCGCTTTCCGGGTCGAGGAGCAGCATGGTCAAAAGATCGTTCCCGGTATTGGGCATGACCACGATGGAGCCGGCCGGGGCGCGGCGCGTGACCGATCGCCACTGACCGCGGATCGCCACCTCCCGGTGCCCCTGGAACGGGCGCCCGGAGGCGATGACCGTATCGACGACGAACTCGCTCAGCGTACGCTCGGCGTCACCGGCCGGCTGGAAGGGAATGCCGTGTGCCGTAAGCAGCTCGCGGACACGCGGCCAGTCCCCATCGACGACATAGCCGCCCTGCAGCGGGCGGTTCACGATGCCCTCGAACCGATCCACCACGGGCATGCGCTGCGCCGTGATCTGGCCCGTGCGCTTGAGGCCGCGCGGGACACCTGGCTGCGTGAGCGCGGAGCTGTCCGCCACCCGTTCGAGCCGCTCGACCAGCACGGCCTGCGTATCGGGGCGCGTCGTGAAGCGGCTCTGCACGGGCACCATGGGCGCGGGACCCTGTGCCGGCACCATAGTAGCCTGTCGCCCCGCCTTTACGCGCGCCAGCACACTGGCCGGATTGGCCGCAACGTAACTCAGCACCTCCTGCACGAAGGCGCGGGTGCTCGCCACGCGGCGGTCGAACGGGTCGTGCGAGTACGCCTCGCTGAGAATGCTCACGCCGCCGCGCAGCCCGAAGTAGTTGGTGCCGTAGCGCGGCTTGTGCTCGTACGTCACCCACCCCGACTTGGTCTCGGCTGTGAGACTCTCGCGGCCGTTGGCCCCGGTGAAGTTGCCGTACGGGAACGTTTCGAAGCCGTGCTTCGCCTTCATGCGCCGGCGGATTTCCGGTAGCAGCGTGTCAGCCGTGAACGGGGCGAGCGGCGCAGCCGGATGCAGCGACGGTGAGTACGTGAGCGCATAGCCGTGATACGACCCGTTCGTGGTGTGCAGGTCCATGAACAGGTCGGGCGTCCACGCCGCGAAGGCCTTGAGCGACCCCATCGTCTCCGGGGCTTCCACTTTCACATAGTCGCGATTGAGATCGAGCCCCGCGCCGTTGGGACGCTCGCCGATCATCTCGGGCCCGTTCTGCGCGCCACGGTTGCGCGCCTGCGCGGCCAGCTTGTCGTTGCCGTCGCTGTTGTAGATCGGCACCACCACCAGCACGAGGGAGTCGAGCACATTGGGGCGCTTCGCGAAGCTCCAGTCGCGCAGCAGCGCGAGCACCGCTTCCTTCCCCTCCACCTCACCCGCGTGGATGTTGGCCTGCACATACGCGATGGGGCGCCCCAGCGCCCGCGCTTCGGCCACCGTACTCACACGCGGACGTGACGCCACAAGCAGCGGAACGGATTTACCCAGAGGCGACTTCGCCAGCTCGCTCACGCTGATCGGCGCGCCGAGCGCCCGCAGCGAGTCGATGAACCCCATCACATCAGTGTACGACGAGGTTTCCGTGTAATTCGTACGCTCGGCGCGGGTGCGCGGCAGCGATGCGGGCGACGGCGCAGACCCCGACGTGACCGAACCGCCGCAGGCGGCGAGCAGCAGTGCGCCAGCGACTGCCATGCTCCGCACCGGCGCGCTCACAGCGCCACCGTCTCGCCGATGGCCGGTAGGAGGAGCGTGACGCCACGCGCCCCGAACGCGGTGACCGCCTCATCACGATCGATGGCGATGGGTGGGAAGGTGTCATAGTGCACGCCGACCACCGTCTTCGCTCCCACGAAATCCGCCGCGCGCACCGCATCTGCGATGCCCATGGTGAACGTGTCCCCGATGGGAAGCACCGCGAAGTTCAGATCGAATTCGTCGCTGATCAGCTTCATGTCGTAGGTCAGCGCCGTATCGCCGGCGTAGTAGAACGTCTGCGTGCCGCTGGTGACTACGAAACCGCCCGGGTTCCCGCCCGGCGAGCCGTCGGGGAGGGTGCTGCTGTGCACGGCCACCACGTACTTGGTGCGGCCGAACGGCAACGCATACGAGCCGCCGAAGTTCATGCCGTGCGTCTTGCTCACCCCCTGATTTGCCAGCCACGACGCGATCTCGTAATTGCTGATCACCGTGGCACCGGTGCGCGTGGCAATCGAGACGGCGTCGGCGAGATGATCACCGTGGCCGTGCGTGATGAGGATGTAGTCGGCCTCGATGCTGTTCACATCGATATGGCCCGCCTTCGGATTGCCCGTGATGAACGGATCGAAGAGCAGGCGCACGCCATCGACGACGACGGCGAAGCAGGAGTGGCCATAGTAGGTGAACTGCATGGGTGCGGACATGATGGACTCAGGAGGCGAGGATGGTACGGATCTGCACGAGATGACGACGTTGGTGCTGCGCAGCCATGATGCTCCACTGGTAGCCATCGAGCGGACCGAACAGCGGATGCGGGTAGTGCGCCGCGCCGAGCGCCGTGCCCGACGCGGCTTCGAGTGCCGCGATGAGCCGCGCACGCGCCTCACGCATACGGATGGCGGATTCGGTCACGGATGCCCCGTGGATGGGGAGCACCACCTCGGGAGCGGGCACCTTGCGGTACGACGGATCGGCCACGTGGTATTTGGCGAGCACGTCGCCGACGGACGCTTCACTGGTTTCGGGAATATCCGTCACCTGCTTGGCGATGTTGCTCACGATGCGACCGGCGCCGCCCTCCACGATGGCCATGTGCTCCACCACCTGCGCCACCGTCCATCCATCGCCGAGCCGTCGTGTTTCCTGTTCGGCGGTGATGGTGGCGCACAACGCATCGGCTTCCTGCTGCGCGGCGGTGAGCGCCATGATCACTTCACGAATGCGTGGATGCAGCGCGATGTCGGACATGGCGAAAGCGAGGGTCAGGGGTGAAAGCGTCGGCCTGCGTTTGCCATCTCTCGCAGCAGCGCGGCGGGTTCGAAGCGACCAGGGAACCGGAGATTGAGGGCCTCGAGCTGCGCGAGCGCCACGGGCAGGCCGATGGTATCGAGATGACGGAACGGCCCACCGAGGAAGGGCGGGAACCCGATCCCGAAGATGGCCCCGATATCGCCGTCGCGCGCCGAGCGCACGATGCCGTGCTGGAGACAGCGCACCGCCTCGTTCAACATCGGCAGGACGCAGCGCTGCTGGATCTCGCTCGCCGGCACGGTCTTGCGGGAGGCACCGGCGGGCGTGAGGGCATACACGCTCTCGTCGACCCCCTGTCGCTTGCCGGCCTCGTCGTAGCGGTAGAATCCGTTCTTCGCCTTGCGTCCGAGGCGGCCGCTTTCCACCACGCGCCGCAGCGTGTCCGACGGTAGCATGCGATCGCCGAAGGCCGCCGCCATGATGGGACCGGACTTGCCAGCGATATCGAGTCCCACTTCGTCGAGCAGAGTGATGGGCCCGACGGGGAACCCGAAGTCGGTGAGCGCGGCGTCCACCTCCTCGATGCGCGCGCCCTCGTCGAGCAGGCGTCCGGCCTCGTTGATGTACGGTGCCAGAATGCGATTGACGTAGAAACCGGCACCGTCCTGCACCACGATGACGGTTTTCCCCAGCTGCCGGCCATACTGTACCACCGTGGCCGTCGTCTCGGCGCTCGTCTCCGGCGTGACGATCACCTCGAGCAGCGGCATCTTGTGC
>NZ_JBIJAW010000220.1:0-5570 GCF_044345575.1 Gemmatimonas sp. | reverse complement strand
TTCGGGTCGCCGAAGGCGCCGGTGTTCTCGAGTCCGCGCATCGCCTGAATCGCGCGATCGAGCTCTTGCGTGTTCACCCCCTGGGCGGCGGCGTCGCGCCGCACCTCCTCGGCGGTCTGGCGCCGGAGACGCATCTCGCGCGAGAACTGCTGGGCGTCGCCGCTCGGCTCGCCACCGGGACGACCGCCCTGCCGACCCGGCCGATCCCCGGGCATACCGCCACCACGCGCGGCCCCCGGTGCGGCTCCGTCACGCTGTTGACCTTGCCCCTGCTGCCCCTGCTGCCCCTGCTGCCCCTGCTGCCCCTGCTGTCCCGCACGCTCCGCCACGCGATCGCGCAGCGACTCCATGCCGGCCACGAGTTCGCGCGTGCGCTCCAGCGTCCGCTCCTGTCCACGTGCGGCGCTCTCCCCTGACATCGCGCCGCGCGCGGCACGCAGGCGCTCGGCCACCTCGCGGATGTTCTCGCCGATCTGACCTTCGAACGTCGTCGCGTATTCGGCGCTGCCGCTGCGCGCCACCTGTTTGGAGAACTCGATCTTGTCGGCCAACCGCGCCTCACGGATCGCGTCGGCCGCGCCGCTCAACTGCCCGGCGGCCTTGGGTTGCTCGCGACGCGCCGAGCGTGACAGACGATCGGCTTCACTCTCCAGCTGCCGCACATCGTTGGCCAGCTTGTCCTTCTGCTGATTGAGCTGCTGTAGGCGCTGCGACCGCTCGCCGGCGCCGCTCTCCTGCAGCTGTTGGACGCCCTGTCGGATCTGCTGCTGCCGCTCTTCGAGTTCGCGCGCCTTGTCGGCGAGCGCCTGGACGCCGCGCGTGGTCCCCGACGCACGCGCCCCCTCGAGATTGCGCGCCGCGCGATTCAGTTCTTCTAGGGCCGCGTTGCCCTGCGCTGACGACCCGGTGGCGGCACGTCGCATGTTGTCCGCAGCCTGCTGCAGCTGCTGTGCGGCACGCTGCAGCTCGGGGTCGTTCTGTTCTCGGGCGAGTCGCTCCAGGCGACGCGCTTCCTCTTCCGCCTGACGCGCCAGGTCGCGCTGGGCCCCGCTCTGATTGTTGCCGCCACCCGGTGTGCCTTGCTGACGCCCACCCGCGGCGCCCGAGCTCCCGCCCGATGATGCGGACCCACCGGCTGCACCTTCCTGCGCGAGTCGCTGGCGCATGGCCTCGGCCATACGCTGGAGGCGCTCGTTC
The DNA here is from genome assembly GCF_044345575.1 of Gemmatimonas sp. GTDB lineage: Bacteria > Gemmatimonadota > Gemmatimonadetes > Gemmatimonadales > Gemmatimonadaceae > Gemmatimonas. Next base: position 4,373 of record NZ_JBIJAW010000220.1, on the reverse strand, counting down.
TCCTGCTGTTGGCGGCTGGCCAACTGACGTAGACGTTCGAGTGTTTCGTCCACCTGCGGCTGCGACGCGTCGCTGCCACGCTGCTGCTGTACCGTTTCGTACTGATTGCGCTGCTTGTCGTTCTCGAGTTCGAAGAGATCGGCGAGGTCCTCGGCCCGTTGCTGCCCGCCGCCGCCACCACCACCACCACCACCGCCTCCGCCCCCACCCATCTGAATCTGTACGTCACGGTAGAGCGCTTCCGCCCGCTGCAGCCGCTGTAGCGCACGCTGTTCCGGTGGCAGCGCATCGCTGCCACGCACGCGCCCCAGCTGCTCCTCGGCGGCCTTGAGCTCCACCGACGCCTGCTGCAGCTCGGTACGGATCTTCGCGAAGTTCGAGTCCTGCGCCGCCACGCCACGCTCGGCCAGTCGCTTCGCGAGCTGCTCGACATCTTCGCGCAGCCGCCCCTCGGCGATGGCGAGGGTCGTCATGTTCTCGCGCCGCTGCTTGTCGCTCGTACCCGCGCTGTCGCGCATCCAGTTGAACGTGCCGGCCACCACCTCCCGCTGCCGAGCGACGAACCCGTCTGGAGAATCGCCCTGTGGTTGCCCGCCACCACCTTGCTGTTGCTGCTGCGCGCGCTGGTCGGACTGCCGGTAGTCCTTGCCGAACGGTCGCACCTCGAGGAAGTACACGTCGCTCGTACCCAGCAGTCCCGCGCCATCCTTGGCCACGGCGTGGTACGCGACCAGATCTCCAGGTGACAGTGACATCTCTTCGAGGAAGAGAGTGTGGGCGCCACGCGCATCACGCGGGCGTCGTGTGCCAGCGCCAATGCTCACACGCTTCTCGTCGCCGCCGTTCACGCGGTAGCGCAGTTCGAGGCTGGTCACACCCAGATCGTCGCTCGCCTGCACAGCGATCGTGACCTCGTCGGTGTTGGTGACCTTCGTGTCGCGTCCCGGCTCCTCGATGCGCACGATTGGCGCTCGGTCGGGGATCGCGTCCACCACGTACTCCACCGCACCGGCGACGGTCGTACCATCTGTCGTGGTGAGGTCCACGTGATAGAAGCCGCTCTTCTTCACGGAAAACGTACCCACCACAGTACTGTCACCTTGTCGCGTCATCGCGATGGTGCGCCCATCGTCAAAGCGCAGGGTACCGCCGGAAACCGCACGGGTCACATTGGCCCGCACCGTGACCGTCGTTCCCACCACGGCGGCTATATCGCCTGTGTCGTCGATGTGCTCCACTGGCAGCCCGCTGTACGCGGGAAAACGCAGGTCGAGTGAGACACGTGACACCGCAGGCAGATCGTTCACGGTAAGCGTGAACACGGCTGATCGGATCTCAGCCGACTCCACGTAGTATTCCGTGCGCTGCACGATGTCGAAAAGCCGCGAACGGAAGCGCGACGAATCGGCATCCTGCGCCATGGGCAGGCGTTGCCAGCCGCCATCGCCGCCGCTGTCGCTGCGGAACACAAGCTCCGCGTTCGATGCAGCGAACCCCACCAACGCCGCCTCCACTTCAATGGCGCCACCACGGGGTACGCTCACGTTGCCCGGTGATACGTTGAGCATGCGTACGGGTTCGGCGGCCTGCGCCGTCCCAAACGGCACGAACAGCAGGCGGGCGCCATCACGGAGCGACTGGGGGCCAAACCAGAGCATCAAGGCCGCGCCTGTGGACACGAGGGCCAGCGACCGGCCTGCGCGCACCAGTCGAGGCCGTTCAAGCGCCATGCGTGCCTCGAGGGGCTTGATGGCGGCCACCGCTCGGGACATCACACGAGCGGAAAGCGACGGCGACGGACGCGCGCTCTCCGGCACGTGCGCCTCCTGCACGGCGGCGAGCAGTGCCTGACGCAAACTCGGCTCCCGCTCCTCCACATACAACGCGAACCGTTCATCGGTGCTACGGCGCGAGAGGGGCACGATGAGCCCCCGCACGAACGCGGCGACGATGAGGAGGTAGCCCACGCCGCGTGCCACGAGCGGAGCGGTACTGTTGCCGTCGAAGACCTGCCCGATGATCCACGCGCAAAGCACCGCCGCCACCGAGGCCACCACAAGCCAGACGGCGGATTCGGCCAGGACACGCAAGCGCCACTGACGCTGCAACGCAGCCAGAGTGGTGAGAAGTTGACGGTCCGGGCTCATGTCGCTCGCTCCGATTTCGAGGCGGGTGTCACGCGCCGCGCCCTGCCGCGGCGGCCGCGTGATGCCACAATCGTTTCCACCAGCAGTGCCACCAGCGCCAGCGCCAGCAGCACACGCCACGACGACTGTCTCCGCTCGAGTTCCTGATCGGTCGCTGGGCCGGCACCTGTCGTACGCAGGCTGTCGGTGCCGGTACTCACGCCGAGCAGGAGTTCCGTAGTGTCCATGGGCGTGAGCACGGACTCGCTCGCGGGGACATTCACGGCAAGCACCGCTTCGGCTTCACCACCTACCGCGCCGCGGAAGGCGCGATACAGCCCCGCATCGCCCAGTGGGACCGCCGCACCCAGCGAATCCGAGGCCGGCCGCAGGAGCGATCGATCGGGCGCTTCGACGACCGGTTCGGTGATCGTCCCGGGAAGCGCCCATCGCTCACCCGTGGTGCGCCAGAGCGGCACGGCGTCACGGCCGGAGGCGTGCAAGACGAGTTGTCGCACAAAGGGGAGATACGCCGGCTGCAACGGGAAGTCGCCAGCATTGTTGTCGAGCGGCAGTGCCAGTACGATCACGCGCCCGTTCCCGATGCGCCGCTCGATCACGGCGGCGTTTCCATCGTCGAAGCGTGCCAACACATCGGCGTTTGCGGACGCATCGACCCGTGCATAGCGGAACAGACGTACCGCGCCCAACGCGTCGTCCGTCTCACGGAACGGCTGAAAGAGTGGATGCTCCGTGCGTACGTCGCGGAGTGTTCCGCCTCGATCTGCCAAGCGATCAGCGGAACCGGCGAGGGTGACCGGTAGCAGCGGCGAGATGGTTCCGGAGCGGCTGGAGAGGCGACGGCCGAGCACAACGACCGCACCACCCCCTTCTTCGATCCACTCGGTGGTACCCGCGTCGGGGAGTTCATCCCAGAACACGCGAACGGCGGCTCGCGCCGTATTCCCCGATCGGACAACCTGCACGGCTGGTGCGCGGCCAATCTCGAGCGCCCGTTCGAAGTACAGCGCATCGCTCCCGGCGCCTCGCAGCGCCACGGTCAGATCGTCGTCGCGCGGGACCACGGCCACGAGCGTGTCGTCGAGCGCGAGCGCGTCGGGCGTCATCGCCACCTGCAGTGCCACCGCACCCTCGGGTGCCGGGACCGGTTCGAAGGTGACCACGGTCTCGCCGGTCGCATTGAGTTGTGCGTCGGCGCTGGCTGCCTCGCGCCCGTTGAGTACGAGCGTCACGCTGCGCGCGCGGGGTGTGGCCTCGCCCTGTTGCTGGATGCGCGCCTTCACCGCAAGGAGCGTGCGATCGCCCTGAACGACACGTCGCGCGTCCACCGCCCGGACCGAGGCGTTGTCCCACTGCGCTGGGCCAACGGGAATGGCGCGGACCTTCACTCCGGCGGGGAGTTCGACTCCGGCAATGCCAGTGGCGCCCGAGCGCTGCAGGTCAGAGATCACTACGATCTCCGCTGCGGAAAACGGGGCATCGAGCAGCAACTGTCTCGCGACCCGTAGTGCGGGGGCGAGGCGGGTCCCGCGGGCGCGCGGGGTGAGCCCGCTGAGTGCTCCCGTGGCCGCACCGCGATCGCCGGTGAGCCGCTGCCGCGTGTCCGCGTCATCGTCGTACGCCACCACCGCCACGCGATCATTCCCCTCGAGCTGGCCGATCGTGGCACGGGCCGAATCGAGCGCTCGCTGCCACGTTCCCGCATAGCTCATGCTCAACGAACGATCGATGAGCACGATGACCGCGCGACTGCGGTTGTCGGCACCCGTGACGCTTTGCGAGCGCAGGAGCGGCCTCGCAAAGGCCAATACGAGCAGGATGAGGAGGAGCAGGCGCAGCAGCAATAACGGCCAGTCACTCACCCGTTGCCGCTGTTCGGTACGGATGGTGAGCTGCTCAAGAAACATCAGCGACGGGAACGGCACCGGCTTGTCGCGATCGCGGTGCCGCAAGTGCAACAACAGCGGGATGGCGAGCGCCGCCAATCCGGCGAGAAAGGCCGAGGTGAGAAAGCCCATGGGTATCAGCCTCAGCGCACGCGGCCGCGCGTGAGCCGCGCGTCGAGATAAGCGTGCAGCGCCCGATCGAGCGGTTCGCTTGTGTCGAGCCGCACGTAATCCGCCCCCGCAGCCGCAAAGCGCGACTGCAAGGCGTCGTGATGTGCACGGACGAGCGTCTGGTACTTCTCGCGCAGCGCACGCGGCTTGAGTGGCAGCAGGTTGCCGC
>NZ_JBIJAW010000219.1:0-5575 GCF_044345575.1 Gemmatimonas sp. | reverse complement strand
CGTCCCCCGTGACGAGGTTGAATACGCCGGGCGGCAAGCCGATCTCGTGCACCAGCTCAGCGAAGCGAATGGCCGTGAGCGGCGTGAACTCGGCGGGCTTGAGGACGATCGTGTTTCCGGCCGCGAGTGCGGGCGCCACCTTCCACGCCAGCATGAGGAGCGGGAAGTTCCACGGAATCACCTGCCCCACCACGCCGTAGGCATGATGGTGGGGAAACTCACTCGACAGCAGTTGCGCCCAGCCGGCGTGATGGTAGAAGTGGCGCGCGACGAGCGGGATGTCGATGTCGCGCGTTTCGCGGATCGGCTTACCGTTGTCGAGCGTCTCCAGCACGGCGAAGTGCCGGGCGTGCTTCTGGATGCCGCGCGCGAGCGCATAGATCCAGCGCGCGCGGGCGTGATCGTCGAGCGCCTGCCAGGCCGGCAGCGCGGCGCGGGCTGCGGCCACGGCCGCGTCGACATCGGCCGACGTGCCCTGCGCGACGTGCGCCAGTGGCGTGCCGGTGGCCGGTTCGAGCACCTCGAACGTGCTGCTGCCGGCGACCCATTGTCCGCCGATGTAGTGCCCGAAGGTGCCGTTGTGGCGCGCGATCCAGTCACGGACCGGCGCGTCGCCCTCGGGAGCAGGGCCGTAGCTCATCGCGTCGTACAGGTCACGCACCGTGGGCTTGGCCGACGGGCTGGCGGGAGGCGTGGTGGAAGCCATGTCTGCTCCTCAGACCATCGGTTGGCGATAGGCCGCCGCATACCGGCCCGTCACGAAGTGTTCAAGCTGACGCTCCACGTCGGTAAGCAGGCCACTGGCGCCGAAGCGGAACAGATGGGGGCGGAGCCAACGATCGCCGAGTTCTTCCTTCATGAGCACGAGCCAGTCGAGCGCCTGCTTGGCGGTGCGAATACCACCGGCGGGCTTGAAGCCCACCTCGTGGCCAGTGCGTTCACCGAACTCGCGAATCATGCGCGTCATCACCAGCCCCACCGGCAAGGTGGCGTTGGAGCTTTCCTTGCCCGTGCTGGTCTTGATGAAGTCGGAGCCGGCCATCATGGCCACCATGCTGGCGCGCGCCACGTTGGTGAGCGTGGCGAGTTCGCCCACGCCGAGGATGGTCTTCATGTGGGCCTCGCCGCAGGCGTCGCGGAAGGCCCGCACCTCGTCGTACAGCGCGTCCCAGTTGCCGGTGAGCACATGGGCGCGCGTGATGACGATGTCGATTTCGGTGGCGCCGGCGGCCACGCTCGCGTGAATCTCGGCCAGCCGCTGCTCGAACGGCGACAACCCGGCCGGGAAACCGGTGCTCACGGCCGCGACCGGGATGCCGGTGCCCTCGAGCGCCTCCACGGCGGTCGCGACGTACTGGTGATACACGCACACGGCGCCCGTGGTCAGTTGCAGGTCGGCCACACCAAGGGCGGCCACGATCTCCGGCTTGAGCGGACGCGCCGCCTTGGCGCAGAGCCGCCGCACGTTGCCTGGGGTGTCATCGCCAGCCAGGGTGGTGAGGTCCATGCAGGCGATGGCCCGCAGCAACCAGGCGGCCTGCCACTCCTTCTTCACGGTGCGCCGCCCCGGGAGGGTGGCCGTTCGACGCTCAACGGCGCTGCGGTTCACCCTAATGGCCTTCACGACCGAGAGGTCGAGGGCAGTGCCCGGGTTACGGGCGGGGGGCACGTCGGGGGACAGCCCCGACGGCCAGCGGGGGGCGGCGGCACCGGATTGGTCCGCGGGGCGGGCCGGGCGGGGCGCATGCAGGGGCGTGACAGTCATGGCCCTCGCAATCTAGACAGGGACCGAGGTCGGCGCTCAACTCGCCGATGGATGGAGCCGATACCCATCAATCGGAGAGGAGTACCCTGACCGATCAGCTTATGCGTTCCGCTCGACCAAAAACTCTGCTTGCCGTCCTGTTCGCGGCCATCCCCACGCTCGTGGCGTTCCCGGGATGCACCAAGACCACGGAGGCCCCGGCCGCGTCGCGCCTGACCATCGTGCAGGGACACCTGCAGCAGGCGGCCGCCGGCACCCTGTTGCCGACCCCCATCGTGTTGCGAGTGTACGCCACCGACGGGTCGCCCATGGCCAATATCCCCGTGAGCTTCAATGTGCTCGCCGGGGGCGGGTCGGTAGACCCGGCGACCGCGAAGAGTGATGCCAACGGCGAGGTGAAGGCACGCTGGACGCTGGGCCCCGGGTCACAGGCGCAAAGCCTGGTGGGCAGTGCCCCGAACGTGGAGCCGGTGATGCTGAGCGCGCTGGGCATCCTGCCCGCCGATATCAGCGTCGCGCAGGGGAACAACCAGACAGCCAGAGCCAATACGGCCCTCCCGGTGCAGCTCGTCTTGCGCATCACCGGCAACAACAACGTACCCATCCCGGGGCAGACGGTCGCACTGTCGATCACGTCGGGCGGCGGCAGCGTGTCACCGCAGTCGGCGGTCACCAACAGCCTCGGTGAGGTGACAGTGCGTTGGACATTGGGTCCGCAGGTCGGACTGCAGACGGCCACGGCCACGTCCGGTACGGTCGGTCCGATCACCCTCACGGCGATCGCGAACTGAACCACAAGATTTCGCGAACTGATCAGGTCGATTCGGGGTTGCAGAAGGGAGCGTCACTACGTGGCGCTCCCTTCGTCAATTTCCTACGCATGCCTGCTGATCGTTCCGCCCCGACCTCACAGTTGAATCTTCACGACAAAGTCGTGGTCGTTACCGGTGCCAGTGATGGTATCGGTCGCGCCGCCGTACAGCAGTTCGCCGAGGCGGGCGCGCACGTAGTCATGGTGGGGCGCAACGAGGCGAAGACGCGCGCCGCCGCCAACGCCATCATGTCCGCGAGCGGCCGCCGCGACATCACCTGGGCCATTGCCGATCTGTCCCGACAGGACGCGGTGCGCGAGTTGGCGCTGCGCCTCCGGGAGGCGCACCCGCAGATCCACGTGCTCGCCAACAACGCGGGTGCCATGTTCCTCGAGCGCCAGGAGACGGTAGATGGTCTGGAGCAGACCTTCGCCCTGAATCACCTGAGCTATTTCACCCTCGCGTTGCAGTTGCTGCCGTCGCTCTATGCCGCCGGGGCACCCGGGGCGCCCGCGCGCGTGGTGAATGTGTCGAGCCGCGCCCACGAGAACGCGAAGCTCGACCTTGACGATCTGCAGCTCACCCGCGGGTTCGGCGGCTGGCGCGCCTACGCCAACTCGAAGCTGTGCAACATCTGGTTCACGCGCAGTCTCTCGCGTCGGCTCGACACCACGCGCGTGGTTACGCACGCGATGCACCCGGGTGTGGTGAGCACGCGGTTCGCCACCAACAACGGACGCATGGGCCGCCTGCTGCGCGGCTTCATGGACGTGGTGTCGATCACGCCCGACGCCGGCGCCGACACGTTGGTCTGGTTGTCCGGCGCGGACGATGCGGCGCGGGACAGCGGGTACTACTGGCAGAAGCGCCGGCTGCGCACACCGTCGCGCACGGCGCAGCGCGACGACTGGGCGGACTCCCTGTGGGCGCGCTCGGCCACGCTGGCCGGCCTCGACGCCGACCTCCTCCTGCAGCAGGCCCGGGAGATGCATGGCCAGTCGTGACGTACCGTGGCGGGATGTGCCCCGCCTGTGGCTGATTCTGTGGCGTCTCGTTCCCGTGGTGATCTCGCTGTTGCGCGACCGCAAACGCTGGCTGTGGTTCGGTGCCCCCGCGGTGCGATCCCCACGCTTTCACGAGCGGCGTGCCGCCGTGATCGTGCGGGACCTGGCCGCGCTGGGACCGACGTTCGTGAAGCTGGCGCAGATCTTCGCGAGCCGCGCCGATCTCATACCGGAGCCATACCTGCAGGCGCTCGGGACGCTCACCGACCGCGTGCCGCCCGTACCGTGGTCCGATATCGAGCGGACGCTGACACAGGCGTGGGGGGCGCATCCCGACCAGGTTGTGCAGGGGCTCGAACGCACACCGCTTGCGGCGGGGTCGCTGGGACAGGTGTACCGCGCCCGCTACGAAGGGCGCGATGTGGTGGTGAAGGTGCTCCGTCCAGGCGTGGAGGCGATCATCGACCGCGACGTGCGTCTGTCGCGCTTCATCGTGAACCGGGTGTATGCGCGGTGGCCGCACGTCCACGTGATGGGCTTCCGCGTGGTGCTCGACGAGTTCGACCGTCACGTACGCGGGGAGATGGACTTCGAGCGCGAAGCGATGCACTGCCTGCGCATGCGGGAGCGATTCGCCGATGAACGGCGACTGCGCATCCCCGACGTGGAGACGCCGCTCACGCGTCGCGACGTACTGGTGCTCGAATACATCGAAGGAACACGCATAGACCGCCTGGACACCCAGATCGCCCAGGGGCTCGTGCGCGCCGAGGCGCTCGCCGAGATCCTCATCGAGACCTACGCACGCATGATGCTGCGCGACGGCGTCTTTCACGCCGACCCGCATCCTGGCAACCTGCTGGTGGATGCGCGCGGCCGGATCGTGCTGCTCGACTTCGGCATGGTGATCGATGTGCCTGTGACCACGCGCAAAGCGCTCTTCGAGACCATCATTGCGGCAATCCGTCGCGATGCGGCCGGCACCGCCAACGGCTTCTTCGCGCTTGGGATGGTGGCCCCCGGCACGACGCCCGAAACCATGACCGCGCTCGTCGACACGCTCCTCGACATCGCCTACAGCGAAACCGCGACCATCGAGCGTGCCCGCGTCGTGGCGGACCGCGTGATGCAAGAGCTGTTCAACTGGCCGATCATCCTCCCCGGCGAGCTCGTGTACTTCGCCCGCACCGCCGCGCTCATCGAGGGGGTCGGCGCGCGCTACGACCGTAGCTTCAACAGCATCCGCGTGGCGTCGCCGGTGATTCTCCGCATGCGCAACGAGCTCATCGCGGCGCTACTGGGCGACAACGGCAAGCGCGAGACGCTGGTGACGTGGGCGGCCACGCTCGGCGCAATCGCGGGTACGGCGTATACGGCGGTGAGGCGGTGGTGGCCGTTCGAATCGCGAGGGATGCGCGACCACAATGCCACTTCAGTACCGAGCACTGGAAACTGAGAGCTGAAAGCTCCCCCGAGCATCACGTGAACATCGGAGGAGTTGTCAGCTTTCAGCTATCGGCTTTCAGCGCCCTACCCACGCGTGCGCCCTCAACACTCGACTCAGAAAATCCACTCCCGGAACAAATCAAAACCGAACTGGAGTCTCGGGAACACATCGCCGGCAGGGCGTGTGCAGGGGGCCGAACCGGGATCGACACCCACCTGCCCCCACCAGTTGCGCGCGATGCGGTACTCAGCGGCGACGCCACCCCAAAGGCTCGCGCCACGCTGCGTGGACTGCCCAATGCCGCGGCAGATGCCGGTATTGAGTCGCAGATAGGTGCGCTCGCCGAACTGCTTGCCGGCGCTGATGCTGAGATTGAGGTTGTCGATCAACGAGGTACCGGTGACGGCGGCATCCTGCTGACTGCGTCCCGTGCTCACCTGAATGGTGTTCACCGGCAGCCACCGCTGCAGCGCCCCTTCCACCAGACCGCCAACGCTCGGGAGCAGGATGCCCGTCACTGCGCGCACGGTGCTCTGGCTCTGGCCAT
>NZ_JBIJAW010000218.1:0-5599 GCF_044345575.1 Gemmatimonas sp. | reverse complement strand
ATGGCTGCGGAACTCCACCCCCTCTTCCTGGATGGTGCGGAGCCCCTCGAGGGAGAACACCTGAAAGCCCCCGCTATCCGTGAGGATGGGGCCGTGCCACTGCATGAACCGGTGCAGCCCGCCCATGGTACGGATCATCTCGTCGCCGGGCCGCAGGCGGAGGTGATACGCATTGGCGAGGATCATGGTGGCGCCGAGGCGCGTGAGATCCTCGGGGTCGAGCGACTTGACGCTCGCGAGGGTGCCGACGGGCATGAACTGCGGGGTCTGCACATCGCCATGGGGCGTGGTGAAGACCCCGGCGCGGGCATGGCCGTCGGTGTGGGTGGTCTGAAAGCGGAACGGGCTGGTCACCGCGGAAAGGTAGCGGAAACCGGCGTCAGGTTACACGATCGCCATCGCGTCGCCGTAGGAATAGAACCGGTACTGCTCGGCCACCGCCGTCCGATAGGCGTGCATCGTGGCGTCGAACCCGGCGAAGGCCGCCACGAGCATGATCAGCGTCGACTTCGGCAAGTGGAAGTTCGTGATCAGATGGTCCACGCCGCGGAACTGATAGGGCGGGCGCAGGAAGATGTCCGTGTTGCCCTGATAGGGCTGTACGATGCCGTGCGCGTCGGTGACCGTTTCCAGCGTGCGCACGCCGGTCGTGCCCACCACCCAGATCTTGTTGCCACGGGCCCGGATGGCGTTGAGGCGTGCGGCCGCCTCGGCACTCACCTCGCACCACTCCTCGTGCATCACATGCTGCGACGGGTCGTCGTCGCTAACGGGGCGGAAGGTGCCCGCGCCGACGTGCAGCAGGATGTTCACCCGTTCGATGCCCTTGGCATCGAGACGCGCGAGCAGGTCGTCGGTGAAGTGCAGCCCTGCGGTGGGCGCCGCCACCGATCCCGCCTGATTGGCATAGACCGTCTGGTAGCGCGCGGTGTCGCCCGCCTCGTCAGCCCGCTCGATGTACGGCGGCAACGGCACATGCCCATGGCGCTCCACGGCGGTCATGGCGTCGCCATCCGTGACGAGCTTCACGATGCGCGTGCGCTTCGGCGTGGTGTCGACGATTTCCACCTTGAGGTCGTCGGCAATGGTGACCACACGTCCGGGACGCAGCTTGCCGCCCGGGTGGATCATCGCCTCGAAATGCAGGCCGTCCGTCACACCCTCGGCGGGGCGCAGGAGCAGGATCTCGGCCGGTCCCCCGCTCTCGCGATGTCCCAGCAAACGCGCCTTGAACACCTTGGTCGTGTTCAGTACGATCGCGTCGCCGTCGGGAATCAGGTCGAGGACGTCGCGGAAGGTACGGTGCGCGAGTGAACCGTCGCGGCGATCGAGCACGAGTAACCGACTCGCATCGCGCGGCTCAATAGGCCGCTGCGCGATGTGCGATTCGGGGAGCTCGTAATCGTAGTCGGACGTGCGCGAGCCGATGAGCGCCGGCGCAGTCGCGTGTTCGGACGATTCGGACATGAGGAGGCGAAAGACAATCGAATCGGGGCGGCTGCGCAACGGCTCGGCATGGATTCCTCACGCGGATCCGGAGCTTCGTCCCACCTGCTTACTGATAGGATCAGGAGACCGGACCGAAAGTTCTATCTCGCCGACGTGAGTGTGATCGGTGCGGAGCGCTAGAAGAGCCCCGTCTGCTCCGCCGCACCCGTGGGCGGGGTGAAGCCCAGGTGCCGGTACGCGTGTGCGGTCACGATGCGGCCTCGCGGGGTACGCTGCAGGAAGCCGTGCTGCACGAGGAAGGGTTCGTACACGTCCTCGATGGTGCTCGCGTCCTCACCGATGGCGGCGGCGATGGTGCCGAGCCCCACGGGCCCGCCGTCGAACTTTTCGATAATGGCTCGCAGCAGGCGCGTATCCATGTCGTCGAGGCCGAAGTGGTCCACATCGAGCAGGGCGAGGGCAGCCTGCGCTACATCGAGCGTGATGCGGCCGTTGGCGCGTACCTGCGCATAGTCACGCACCCGGCGCAGCAGGCGGTTGGCCACCCGCGGGGTGCCCCGTGATCGCTTGGCAATCTCGTGGGCGCCGGCGGCATCCATCTCCACCTTGAGCACATCGCCAGTGCGGCGCACGATGATCTCGAGCTCTTCCACCGGATAGAACGCCAGCTGGTGCACGAGACCGAATCGCGCGCGCATGGGGGCCGTGAGCATGCCGAGGCGCGTGGTCGCCCCCACCAGCGTGAACTTCTGGATCTCGATGGGCACCGTCTGCGCGTTGGGGCCGTCGGAGAGGCGCACATCGATCTTGTTGTCCTCCATCGCGGGATAGAGGAACTCCTCGATCACGGGACGCAGGCGATGGATCTCATCGATGAACAGCACATCGCCCTCGCGCAGGTTGGTGAGCGGGCCCACAAGATCCTTGGGTTTCTCGAGTGCCGGGCCCGAGGTGGTGGTGAGGTTCACCCCCAGTTCGCGGGCCATCAGATCGGCGAGCGTGGTCTTGCCCAATCCCGGGGGGCCGAAGAAGAGGATGTGGTCCAACGGCTCCCGCCGCGCTTTGGCCGCCTCGATGGCGATGGCGAGACTCTCCTTGACCTTCTTCTGGCCAATGAACTCCGCCAGCCGCTGCGGACGGAGCGACAGTTCGACCAGCCCCTCTTCGGAGAGGGCTTCGGGGGTGGTGATCTCGGCGCGGGACATGGCCGCAAATATACCGAAAGGGGTCGGCGCTGGGGCAGGGCAACATTCCGATGTGTTTCGCGTACATTGAGGTAACCGTTCTGCCCACGAGACTTACATGACGCGTCGTTCCAATACGTTGCTGTCCGTTGCCGGCCTCGCCACCCTCGTGGTGGTGGGATCGGCGTTTACCCGTCCGGCCGTACCCCCGGTTTCGAAGCGTGTGGCGGTCACGTCGCCCGTGCGCGCTGGCGACAAGCCCTCACCGGTCGCGGCAACGGCGCCGCAGGCCGCGATCAACATCGATTGGCGCGTGCTCGCCGGTCTCGACTACACGAACGGCAAGGCGACCGATACGCTCAAGAAGCTCGAGGGGAAGCAGGTGCGTATCCCGGGCTTCGTGGTGCCGCTCGACGACTTCCAGGAAGAAGGCGCCGAGTTCCTGCTAGTGCCGTATTACGGCGCCTGCGTGCACACGCCGCCGCCGCCGCCGAATCAGATCGTGATGGTCGAGATGAGCGGCAAGAAGGCGATCAAACTCAATTTGTTCGACGCCGTGTGGATGTCGGGCACGCTCAAGATCGCGTCGGTCGAGAGCCCCTATGGCACCGTGGGCTACACGTTGCAGGGGCTCAAGGTCGAGCCGTACTCCGCCAAGTAAACACCCGCTCGCATGACCTCTCCGACGTCGTCGGCTTCCGCGCGGATGTCCGCGGCCGTCGAACTGTCGAAGCTCCGATTCGCCTACCGGCCCGGCCATGATGTGATCGCGATCGACGCACTGTCGATCGCGCGTGGCGAGACGGTGTTCCTCCATGGGCCGAGCGGCAGTGGCAAGACCACGCTGCTCGGCCTTCTTGCGGGCGTGCTGCGCGCGTCCGCCGGACAGGTGAAGGTGCTGGGACAGGATTTCACCACCATGTCCAACGGCGCACGCGATGCCTTTCGTGCGCGACACCTGGGCTACGTGTTCCAGATGTTCAACCTCATCCCGTACCTCTCGGTGCGGGAGAACATCCTGCTGCCCATTCGGCTGGAGTCCGAACGGCGGGCGCGCTTGGGTGGTCTTTCGTTCGACGCGGCCGTGCGCGATGTGGCCGGCCAGCTCGATATCGCCCGCTATCTCGATACGCCCATCGGCGAGTTGAGCGTAGGGCAGCAGCAGCGAGTCGCTGCGGCGCGCGCGCTCATCGGGAGCCCCGAAGTGGTGATTGCCGACGAGCCAACCAGCGCGCTCGACACCGACCGCCGCGAGCAATTCCTCGAATTACTCTTCCGCTCGTGCGAGAAGGCGAATGCGACGCTGGTGTTCGTGAGTCACGATCACACGCTCATGCCGCTCTTTTCGCGCATCGTGGAACTTGCCGAGATCAATACGGCGGCGAAGGTCACGCGTGCCCCGTCGACGGACGGTGCCACATGATGCTCATTCTGCGACTTGCGTTCGCTTCACTTCGCAGCCGCAAGCTCACGACCGCCCTCACCGTGGCCAGCATCGCGCTCTCGGTGACGCTGCTCGTGGGGATCGAAACGGTGCGCGCCGGTGTGCGCGACAGCTTCGCTGGCACCATTCGCGGCGTCGACCTCATCGTGGGCGCGCGCGGTGGCACGCTGCAGGTGCTGCTCAGCACCGTGTTCGGGATCGGCAACGCGTCGGGGAGCGTGCAGCTCCGCACCATGGAGCGGTGGCAGCAGCATCCCGCGGTGAAGTGGGTGGTGCCGTACTCGCTGGGCGACAGCCACCGCGGCTTTCGCGTAGTGGGGACGAGCACGGCGTTCTACGAGCGCTATCGCTTCCGCAAGGACGGCCGCCTGTCGTTCACGGCAGGACGCGTGGCGCAGGCCGACAGCGAAGTGGTGATCGGCTGGGACGTGGCCGAGCGTCTGAAATACACGGTGGGGACGCCCGTGGTGGTCACGCATGGGCTCCGTGACATCGGCACGAGCAATCACGAGGCGCATCCGTTCCGCGTCGTGGGGGTGCTGCAGCGCACGTTCACGCCGATCGATCGGTCGGTATACGTCACCCTCGAAGGCATCGAGGCGATGCACGGGGAAGGGGAGTACGGGGCCAGCGGCGGTGCTGCCAAAGGCGCGAGCGAGAGTGGCGCGAGCCGGCAGGGCGCAACTTCGAAGAGCGCGAGCTCGAAGTCTGCGTCGGTGATCGAGGCGAACAAGCGACGTGCTGCGGCAATTCCGAAGGCGCCGCCGGCTGGCGTGCCGATGGCGATGCCGGGGGCGGAGCCGCCGCCGGGGACGCCGATGGTGATGCCGGGGGCGGAGCCGCCGCCGGGAACGCCGATGGTGATGCCGGGCGCTGAACCGCCTCCGCCAGCGCCGCAGGCGCCTCCGCCGCGTGTTGCCGAACCCGCTGTGGATACGGCGAAGGCCGAAGCGGAGCACGACCATGGCGATGATCAGATCACCGCGTTCTTCGTCGGCACCAAGAACCGCTTCGAAGCGCTCATGCTCCAGCGCGAGATGAACACCGATCTCGTGGAACCGCTCACGGCCATCATCCCCGGCGTCGCGCTCGGCGAACTGTGGCAGAACATCGGGAGCGCCGAGGTCGGTTTGCGCGTCATCGCGATGTTCGCGGTGCTCATCAGCATTACCGGCATGCTCGTGGCGCTCTATTCGTCGCTCGAGGCACGGCGCCGCGAGATGGCCATTCTACGCGCCATTGGCGCCGGGCCGCGCACGATCCTCGCGCTGCTTGTGCTGGAGAGCACGCTGCTCGCCTTCCTTGGCTGCCTCATCGGCGTAGCCCTGGTGTACGGCGGGCTTGCGCTGGCGCAGTCGCCCATCGAACAGCGCTTCGGTATTCACCTCGCTCTTCGCGCCCTTGGCGAAACCGAGTACACCTATCTCGCCCTGGTGA
The DNA here is from genome assembly GCF_044345575.1 of Gemmatimonas sp. Classification (GTDB taxonomy): domain Bacteria; phylum Gemmatimonadota; class Gemmatimonadetes; order Gemmatimonadales; family Gemmatimonadaceae; genus Gemmatimonas. The sequence continues at coordinate 85 of NZ_JBIJAW010000218.1, read as the reverse complement.
TGATCAGCGGCATGCTGATCGGCATCGTGCCGGCGTGGAAGGCATACCGGACCAGTCTGGTGGATGGTTTGTCGCCCAGGGCGTA
>NZ_JBIJAW010000217.1:0-5607 GCF_044345575.1 Gemmatimonas sp. | reverse complement strand
AGGCGATAGATGTTGTCTGGCGCGCGCAACTCCACGCCGTTCACCGCGAGGATGAAATCGCCACGCGACACGTTCACACCGGGCGTGGCAAGCGGAGCGCGCAGTTCAGGGTTCCAGCTCTCAGCGTCGTAGATGCGCGCAATGCGATAGCGATCGCCCTCGACCGCGAAGTCGGCGCCGAGCAACCCACCGGTACCATTGGGTACCTCGGGGTAATCACCACCGCGTACGTACGAATGCCCGATGGCCGTCTCGGCCCCCATGTTGTCGATGAGGTAATTGAGGTCGGCGCGGTGATTCACGTGCGCCAACAACGGCTCATACATCTTCTTCATGGCAGCCCAGTCGGTGCCGTGCAGATTCTTCACGTAGAAGTTGTTGCGCTGGTTGCGCCACCCTTCGTTGAAGATCTGCTTGAACTCTTCGCGCGGATCGATGTACGCACGCAACGCCACCTGCAGCCGTCCGCTCCCGGCCTGCGGCACCACGGGCTTGTCGGCGTCCACGAGATACAGGCCGCCGTTCTGCCCCCCGGTGCGATAGAGCAGCTTGCGACCATCGGCGCTCAGCGTGTACTGCGCCACCCCGCTCACGAACAGCTGCGCGCGGCGCGACGAGAGCTGGAACCGGTGCAGCGCGCTGCCACCAGCCATGCCAGCAGCCGTGCCCGTAGCGGGCACCGCCTCGAGGAAGAACACCGTACCCGCCGGGCCGGCGATGAGCGACGAGTAATCGCGCTCCACGAGCCCGGAAACAACGACGATGCGCTGCTGCAGCCCATCGAAATCGATGCGCACCGCACGCGGCGCCGCCGGCATCGCATCGCCACGTGCGCTGTCGGCGCGCGTACGTGCCGCGGGCGCCGGCGCAGCGCTATCGCGCGGCGCCACCAAGCGCGCGGCCTCTTCATCGCTCTCCGGCAGCAGCGGTGACGGCTCGCTCTTCGACAGCACCGCCAGATAGAGGGCCTTGGTCTCCGGGCGGTCGTACTTCGTCATGTCGAGCAGCGACGAATTGAGCGCGAAGTTGGTGCTCGCGAAGAACCACAGGTACTTCCCGCTCGCATCCCAGGCCGGGCTCGTGGCGTCGGCCATGCCATCGGTGATCTGCCGCGGCGTGCCCGACTCCACGTCGTACACGTAAATCGCGCGCATGAGCGACTTGAGTCGCTTGGGATACGCGAGGTAGCGCGAGTCGGGGCTCCACACCGGCACCACGCTGCGATCGGCCATGAAGTACGGATCGGTGTCCGCTACCTTCGCGCGCCCGCTCGCCACCTCGACCAACCAGATGCGGAAGTGCGTATCCTGATACGCAATGTGCTTCCCGTTGGGCGACCAACTGGGGAAGTACGGACGACTCGGTTCAGGAAGAGCGATCGTACGCTTCGCGCCAAGTCCCTCCTGCGGCGCGATAACGAGTTGATACTCGCCCGCGGCATCACTGAAATACGCCACCGACTTGCCGTCGGGCGACCACACGGGCGCGATCTCCGCCGAACCGCTGCTGTTGGTGAGGTTGCGCACATCCCCCTTCTCAGCAGGAATGCTGAACACCTCGCCGCGCGACTCCACCGCCGCGCGCTTGCCGGTGGCCGAGAGCGCGAGGCTCGCGACACGGTTGGACACGTCTTTCCACGACGGCATCATCCACGGGAAATCGCCCGCGGCAGCGATGTTCACGATCTTCGTCGCGCCGCTGCGTGCATCGAGTTCGTGGATGTACCCCGCCTGTTCGAACACCACCGTGTTGCCCGAGGCGTCAACGCTCTTCACATCGAAATCGGTGAACTTCGTGACCTGCTTGAGGGCGCGCGTCTTGGTGTCGAACGCCCACACGTTGCTCACGCCATCGCGATCACTCAGGAAGTAGACCGCGTCGCCCACCCACACCGGATCCATCTCCTTGCTGCCGGCAAAGGGCGTGCTGTCGAGTGCAAACGACTTGAGGTCCACGATCCAGATGGGCTTGTTCTGCCCACCACGATAATTGCGGCGCTCTTCGTCCCACGACGTGGGCATGCGATAGGCGATCTTGCTACCGTCGGGCGAGAGTTTGCCCTGGTTGGCGCGCGGCAGCGGCAACGCGGTTTCCACCCCGCCACTCACCGGCACCGTGTAGAAACGCGGTACGCCGGAGGGCGCCCAGGTGGCCCGCGGCGACGAGAACAGAATCTGCTTGCCATCGGGCGTCCACCCCTGCACCAGATCGGCGCCCGGATGCCACGTGAGCCGCCTCGGCTGGCCGCCTTCCGCCGGCACCACGTACACATCGGTATTGCCCGCGTACTCGGCGCTGAACGCCACGAGTGAACCATCGGGGGACAGCTTGGGGTTCTGCGTCTGCCCCTGAAAGCTGGTCAGGCGACGAGCCGATCCTCCGGCACGATCCACCACCCACACGTTGTTGGCGTATGCAAAAGCGATGTGGCGACTGCTCACACTCGGCGTGCGGAGCAGGCGGGTGACGGACTGCGCCTCAGCCACCGGCGCGACGGCGCAGGCCGCAGCTGCCAGCGCCACCGCGACGCGGAGCGACTCCGATGATGACGAGAGAGACATGGTGGGGATGGATGGGAGAAAGGCAGACGAACAATGCCGAAACGATCAATAACTCCAGGCGACACCGTCGAGCGCCGCCCGTACACGCGTCACCAGCAGCGGCTTCACCCGGTTGACGACCGCGCGGTCCTTGCCAGCACGGTCATCGGCAGCGCGCAACCGTTCGAGTACGACGGCAATGCGATATTCCTGCCCGGGCGCCAGCGTTGCAAGTCCGAAGGCCGCTGCCGGCCACACCCACTGCAGGCCATCTGTGCGGTGCGCCGCCGCGGCCAGCGGGAGCGCGACGGTCGAGACCAACGAATCGGTGTCGCCATGCCGCACCTCGACCCGCACGCGGCCACCTACCCCGCTCCACGGCTCCGGCGATTGCGGGAGGGAGAGCAGCGCGACCGGCCCACTAACGGGGAGGACCGACACGTCGGGCCACGACCGACGATGGAGGCGATCGTTCCGCAGCATGCCGGCGTCCACGACAGCCAGCGACGGCTGGTGCACACGGAGATCCAGCAGATCCTCGAACCCTCCGAACTGCTCGCGCACCCGCATGGCGACATCATCGTGCGGGCGCACGCCGTTGCTCATGACCATCCCCACGGCATTCGTGAGGCCAAGTGCCCCGTGGGTACCACCAAGCGGGCGAAGGCGATTCGCCACGCTGACCATGCCGAGCCCCACCCGGAAGCGGTCATCGAGACTGACGAGGATGGGCGCAGGATTCCGCGTGGCGAACCGGTGACCGTGCACGATGCGCACCGGCGCCACCGGATAGCGCGCACTGGCGGTGAACGTCACCCAAGCTTGCGCGGCCGCATACCCATCGGCGTCGAGCACACCGGCCTCACGCATGCGCTGCACCGTGCCATCGAGCTCCAGCGGATCGTTGCGCTCACTTGCATACCGATAGCGCTCCTCGCCCTCGAGGCGGCGGTACGCTACCTGAGCCATGCGCAGCACGCCGGCACTGTCGCGCCGCTGAACCGTGAAGAGCGAGTCGTTCACGCGCTGCGTCACCACATCGACAGCAGGCATGGCCACCAACAGCGAAGCGACCCGTGACACCGAATCGGCGTCGCAGAAGACGCCAAAGCCGGTGGTCACCCCATCCACGCTGAAGGCCACGTGATTCAGCCGCGTGATCGACCGCCCCGCTTCAAATCCGTGTGACGCCAGCGTCTCCACCATCGGGGCGAACTCCGCCTCCCACGCACGGTTGTGGCCGTGGTCAGAAAGCACGATGACCTCGAGATCGCGCCCGGTCCGTTCGCGGTACCGTGCGAGCAACTCGGCCAGCCGCGTGTCGAGATGATCGAGATAGCGTTGCACGTCGCCCCGGGTATGCTGCAACGCATCGGGACCCACGTTGTACAGGTATACCGTTTCGCGATTACGCGTTCGCAGGATCGACTCGACATCGGTGTTCACCTCACGGCGTGCGATCGGCCACGAAATGAGGTACGCGCCGAGATGATGGAACTTGGTATCGAACGCATAGTCCATGCGTTCTTCGTACTCGATGGGCCGAATGGCCGAGAGTGCATCCCCCAGCACCGTGTTGTGGCGGTTGCTGTAGTACACCCGCTGATAGCCCGCCGGCGGATACACACCGAGAATGGCGTGCCAGGCGATATCGCTGATGGATGGGAACGTGGACACCAGTCGCGCGGGCGGATGAAAGGCCGCGAACCGTCCACGCTGCCGCGCCTCCATGACGTCCCGGTAGTCCAGACCGTCGAGTGCCAGCACTACGCGCCGCGGCAGCAACTCAGCGGGCACAGGACGCTGGAACGAGGCACAGCCGGACAGGACGAGCATTAGCGAGCCAAGGATCCCTCGCCTGAGCTTGCTCCCCCACGACGCACTAGTCATGATTCATCGTAGCCTGCCCGCGCGTCCACACAAGTCCGCGCCTCGAGCGCTTCCCGCATGCGCGATCTCTTGTCATTGCCCCGTTTCATCCTCTGGTGTGTCGCCGTGGGGGCGGCTCTCGGTTCGGCGCCGGCATTGGACGCGCAGTCTGCGGCGCCGCTGGCGCCGGGTACCGGGAGCGTGCGCGGGTCCGTGACCACCACGTTCGGACTTCCGATTGGAGGGGCCTACCTGCGCCTCTCGCTACCGGGGCGCGGCACCACCACCTCCGTGGAATCCGACGAAGACGGCAAGTTCAATGCGGTCGGGGTGCCATCGGGGACCGCGTGGCTGGTGGCCCGACGCATCGGGTATCGCCCCGACTCCGTACGGGTCACGGTAAGCGACGGCGAGACGGTGGAAAGCCGCGTACAGCTCGAGCGCATTGCGGTGGAGCTCGATCGCGTGCAGGTCATCGGCCGTCGCGATGTGACCGGCCCCATGGCCGGGTTCTACAAGCGGATGGGACAGGGCGCCGGACGGTTCTTCACGGCAAGCGACATCGATAAGCGTAACGCGTCGCGCATGAGCGACATGTTCCGCATGGTGCCGGGTATGCGCATCGAATCGCGTGGATTCCAGAGCGCCATACGCATGCGCGGAAGCCGATGCGCCCCACTCGTCTGGCTTGATGCGCAGCCCCTCTTCGCCGCCGAGGTCGATCTCGACGCCTTTGATCCGCGATCGTTCGAGGGGATGGAGATTTACAGCGGGGCCGCGTCGGTGCCGGTGGAATTCCAGGGCAATCAACGCATGAGCAGCGCCTGTGGCACCATCGTGCTCTGGTCGAAGCGCGGTGAGATACGGGAACGCAAGCGCAAGAAGGACGAACCCACGCCGACCATGCGCATCGCGCAGATGCTCGACAAGGGTGAAGCGTTCGTGGCCACCGATGTGGACGCGTTGGCGCGCCCCGACTCGTTCAATCTCGTCAAACCCCTGTACCCCGACTCGCTGTTCGACGCGCAGACACCGGGGCGTGTCATCGCGGAGTTCGTGGTGAGCGTGAAGGGCGAGCCCGACATGGACACCTTCAGTGCCGTCACGACCACGCACCGGCTGTTCGTGGAGCCGGTGCGGCGCGCCGTGCGCGAGCAGCGCTTCCTGCCGGCGCTCCGCCGTGGACGTCCCGTTCCGC
>NZ_JBIJAW010000035.1:0-17796 GCF_044345575.1 Gemmatimonas sp. | reverse complement strand
CCCATACGATCCATCAGCTTGGCGATGCGCTCCGAGCCGAACAACCGCATGAGGTCGTCCTCGAGCGACAGGAAGAACTGCGAGGCCCCGGGATCGCCCTGACGACCCGAGCGGCCACGCAGCTGTCGATCGATGCGACGCGACTCGTGGCGCTCGGAACCGATGATGTGCAACCCGCCGATCTCGGACACGTCGATCTCCTTGCCATCGGGATCGGTGATGCGTGACGGCTTCGCCTCTCGTACGCCTTCGCCGAGTTTGATGTCGGTACCACGGCCGGCCATGTTCGTGGCGATCGTGATGGCCCCCGGACGTCCCGCGTCGGCCACGATCTCGGCCTCACGCTGGTGGTACTTGGCGTTCAGTACGTTGTGCTTGAGCCCTGCCCGGGCAAAGAGACGCGCCAGCGTTTCCGACGCCTCGACACTCGCCGTACCGACGAGTACGGGGAATCCGAGTTCGTGGAGACGGCGCGTTTCCTCGACGATGGCGTTGTACTTCTCGCGACGCGTCTTGAAGACGAGATCCTGCCGGTCGTCGCGCTGAATGCCTCGGTTAGTCGGGATGACCGACACCTCGAGACCATAAATCGTGTGGAACTCCGCCTCTTCCGTTTCAGCCGTGCCGGTCATGCCGGCCAGCTTCTCGTACATGCGGAAGTAGTTCTGGATGGTGATGGTGGCGAGCGTCTGTGTCTCTCCCTTCACCTGCACCCGTTCCTTCGCTTCCACCGCCTGATGGAGCCCCTCACTCCAACGACGACCGGGCATGGTACGACCCGTGTACTCGTCGACGATGAGCACCTGGCCTTCCTGCACCACGTAATTCACGTCCTTTTCGTACAGGGCGTGCGCGCGGAGCAGCTGGTGGATGATGTTGAGCCGCTCGCTCTTCGTGGCGTACTCGCGCTCCACCGCATTGCGACGCTCAAGCCGTTCGGTTGCAGAGAGTTCCCCGTCACGATCGATCTGCCCGATGAGCAACGAGATGTCGGGCAGGACGAACGTGTCGGGATGATCGGGCGAGAGCCAGTCGAGCCCCTTCTCGGTGAGGTGCACCGTGTGGCCCTTCTCGTCGAGCACGAAGAGCATGTCGTCTTCGATGTCGCGGAACGTGCGCTTCGACACGGGCAGCTTCTTGTCGGCGATCACATCGAGCTCGATCCGCTGCACGAGCTGCTTCACACCGGGCTCCTGCAGCACCTTCATGAGTCGCTTGTTCTTCGGCCCACCCATCTGTGCCTTGTACAACTGCAGCGCGGCGTCCTGATCCTTGCTTTCGAGGGCACGTTCACCGTCGGCCACGAGCTGGTTGACCAGCTCGTTCTGCTTGCGCACGAGGCGCTCGACCGAGGTATTGAATTCGGCGTACTGGCCGTCACTCTCGTTGCCCACGGGTCCCGAGATGATGAGCGGGGTCCGCGCCTCATCGATGAGCACCGAGTCCACTTCATCGACGAGCGCGAAAATGTGCGGACGCTGCACGCGCTGATCGAGCGAGACCACCATGTTGTCACGCAGGTAGTCGAATCCGAACTCGTTGTTGGTGCCATACGTGATATCCGACCCGTAGGCCGCCTTGCGCTCCCACGACCCGGGTTCGGTGTCGTCGAGGCACGCGACCGTGAGCCCGAGCCAGCCGTACAGATGGCCCATCCACTGCGAGTCACGCCGCGCCAGGTAGTTATTGACGGTGACCAGATGGGCGCCGCGACCGGGGAGCGCATTGAGATACAGTGGCAGGGTGGCGACGAGCGTCTTGCCCTCACCGGTGGCCATTTCGGCAATGCGGCCGAGGTGCAGCTGAATACCGCCGATGAGCTGCACGTCGTACGGCACCATGTCCCACGTGAGCTCGTGGCCGGTGACATTCACCGTGGTGCCGCGCAAGCGGCGGCAGGCCTCGCGCACGGTGGCGAACGCCTCGGGGAGCAGGTCGTCGAGCGCCTCGGCGATGGCCGCACGCAATTCGCCCTCGGCCCCACCGCGGCCATCCACGCCCTGCAGCTCGGCGTCGAGGCGCTCGCGCTCGGTGGCGTCGGCCGTGTCGTGTTTGGCGGCCTTGAGTTCGGCGATCCGTGCCGCGATGGAGCCGGTGCGCTCGGCGAGGATGCCGCGGAACTTGGCGGTCTGCCCCTGAATCTCGGCGTCGGAGAGCGACCCGAGCCGGCCCTCGATCTCGTGGATCTCATCGAGGATCGGCTGCACACGCTTCCGCTCACGCTCATGGCGCGTGCCGAACACTTTACTGATCAACCCCTTCAGCATACGGACCTCTGAACTCCTTGGCAAAGACACCGGTCGGCAGTGTCCGGGCCCGTTGGCTCAGACTTCCGCGCGATCCGCTGTCCGGGATTTGTCGAGATACAACCCGGTGGATGCGATGTACGTCGCCACGGCATCCGGAACGAAGCCCTTGATGGAGCGCCCGTTCCGCACCCGCGTCCTGATTTCGGTTGACGACACATCCACCCGGCGGGTAGCCAGCCATTCGGCCGAGCCACCACCATGAATCTCCCGATCGACGGACGGCGTGTCGGTGGTGTCCCGGTACAGCACGACCAGTCGGACCATGCCGAGCAGTCGTTCCGGTTCCTTCCAGCGCGGCAACGTGGGGACCACGTCGCTGCCGATGAGGAGGTGGAGGCGGGCAGACGGCCATCGCCGCTGCACATCCTCCACGGTGTCAACCATGAAAGATAACCCGCCCCGCGTGATTTCTACGGGGTCGACCTGCACCTGCGGCACTCCCGCGAAACAGGCCTGCACCATGGCAAGCCGGTGTTCGGCGGGCGTTTGGCCCTGGTCCTTAAGCGGCTGCTGCGCCGCCGGGATGACCAGCAGGCGATCGAGGGCAAGCGCCTCGAGGGCGTCCTGTGCGACGAGAAGATGGCCGTTGTGCGGCGGATCGAAACTGCCGCCGAAGAGGCCGATGCGCACAGGGCCGACGGGTCAGCCGCGGGCGGCGGGGGCCGGCCGGGCGTAGGCGACCGGCGAGGCGATACCGCTGGGCGGCACCGCATTGGACCTGGCCGAATCGGCTGGCGCCGCCCCGCAGGCGGTCTTGACTTCGACATCGCCGGGATAGGCCTTCCACATGGCCGTACACGTTTCCGCCGCGTCTTCCTTCCAGCGGATCTTGGTGTACAGCTCATGCAAACGCAGCCACGACAGGCGGGCGGCCTTGGTCGAGGGATACGTGGTGACGATGTCCTTCAGGTAGATGATCGCGCCGTCGACGACGGGCCGCACTTTGATGTAGTGCACGGCCGTCTGATAGTCCTTCTCGGCGAACCATTCCTCGAGCAGCGTGATGCGACGCTTGGCGTCTTCGGTCTCGCGGGCTTCCGGATAGGACGACAGCAGGGCGCGGAGAACCGACGCCGCCTTCTGCCCCTGCTCGGGATCGAGGGAGGGCCGACGCCACATGCTCTGATACGCGCGCCCCGTGCCAAGCATCGCCGTGGGGGCGAGCGTGTCGTCGGGGAAGCCATCGGTGACCCGCTCGAAGGCCTGCGCCGCGAGCAGGTATTCCTGCCGCTTCTCGTGGGTGAGGGCGAGGTAGAAGTACGCGGGGGCCAGGAGCGGGTCGCGCGACGAGAGGTCGCTGGTCAGCCGTTCGAAGCCGAGCTGCGCGTTATCCCACTTCTTGGCCTGGAATTCCAGCAGGGTGGCCTGGAACAGCGCTTCCGGGGTCGCGTAATCCCGCGGCTGAAACCCACGGCCGCACCCCGCCAGCGCCGTGGCAACGGCGAGCAGGACGAGCAGGCGGAATTCGACGCGGTTGGGGATAGGACTCATGCGACTAAAGATACCCGAGGAAGGCGAGGCCGGTGCGTTCTGACTGATCGGATCACGCGCGGGAGGCTGCCGACCCGGAGGCCAGTGGCACGATACGTGCCCGCCCCGACGTGAGGCCGGCGGTGACGTTGCGCGTGTCCACCACGAGGGTAGCGTGATCGACGACCCGCTGGTAGTCCACCGACTTGTGGTCCGTGACGACGACCACGGCGTCGGCCCACCGCAGCATTTCGTCGCTGAGCTCCACCCCCCGTCGGGTGTGCCCGTCCTCGCGGAACTCGGTGACGAAGGGATCGTGGAACTCCACATGCCCCCCTCGTTCCTCGAGCAGGCGGATCACATCGAGCGCCGGGCTTTCTCGTACGTCGTCGATATCACGCTTGTACGCCACGCCCAACACGAGCACCCGACTTCCCCGCACGGCCTTGCGGACATCATTGAGCGCATCGGCCACCTTCTGCACGACGTACTCGGGCATGTGCGAGTTGATCTCGCTCGCGAGGTCGATGAAGCGCGTCTTGTAATTGAGCGTGCGCATCTTCCAGGCGAGGTAGTGCGGGTCGAGCGGGATACAGTGCCCCCCGATGCCAGGGCCCGGGGTGAACTTCATGAACCCGAACGGCTTGGTGGCCGCGGCATCGATGACTTCCCAAACGTTCACGCCCAGTTTGTCACATACGATCGCGATTTCGTTCACCAGCCCGATGTTCACGGCGCGGAACGTGTTCTCGAGCAGTTTCACCAGCTCCGCCGCCTCCGGCGAGCTCACCGGCACGACCGTGTCGATGCAGCTCTCGTAAAGGGCGGTGGCCACGTCGACACACGCGGGGGTGATACCGCCCACCACCTTGGGGGTGTTACGCGTGTGGTAGAGGGGATTGCCCGGATCGACGCGTTCGGGGCTGAACGCGACGAAGATGTCCTCCCCCACCGTGAGTCCCTTCGCCTCGAGGCGCGGCTGCAGCAGTTCCCGCGTCGTGCCCGGATACGTGGTGCTTTCGAGCACCACGCACAGCCCCGGATGCGCCTGCCGCGCGATCGCGTCGGCCGCGCTCAGCACGTAGGCCATGTCGGGGTCGCGGGTCTTGGACAGCGGCGTGGGCACCGCGATGGAAATGGCATCACAGGCGTGCAGCTGATCCTCGACCGTGGTGGCGAGGAACTTTCCGCTCGCAACTGCCGCCTGCACCGCATCGGCCGGCACGTCCTGAATATGGGACTGCCCCGCCATAAGCAGATCGACCACCCGCTGGCTGACATCGTAGCCGACCACGTGGAAGCCCGCGTGGACGAACTCCATCGCCAGGGGAAGCCCCACGTAGCCTAGGCCGATCACGCCGATGACCGAAGAACGGTCGGCGATCCTGGCCAGCGCCTGCTCCTTGACGGTGGTCTTGTCGGTCATGCGGATTCAGCTCTCAACGACCGAAGAAGCCGCGTACCGCTGCGATGACTTCATCGAGTTGGGCCGTGGCGAGTTCGGGGAAGACGGGGAGTGAGAGCACTTCCCTGGCCGCCTTCTCCGCCTCCGGGCACTGGCCCTCGGCATACCCCAGGTAGGCAAAGCACGGCTGCAAATGCAGGGGCAACGGATAGTACACGTTCGACCCGATGCCGCGCTCCTTGAGGTACGTCTGAAGCTCATCCCGCCGCGACACGCGAATGGTGTACTGATTGTAGATCGACGTGTTGGCCGGATCGACCCACGGCGTACCGATTTCCGCGACGTCGGCGAAGGCCGCGTCGTAGTATGCGGCATTGCGACGACGCGCGGCGCTCCACGCCTCGAGGTGCGGCAACTTGGCGCGGAGCACGGCTGCCTGCAGCGCGTCGAGGCGACTGTTGTACCCGACGATCTCGTGGTAATAGGTGCGACGGCTGCCATGGGTGCGCAGCTTCATGAGCGCCTCGAAGAGCGCTTCATCCTGCGTGACCATCATACCGCCGTCGCCGTACCCACCCAGATTCTTCGACGGGAAGAAGCTGTACGTCCCGATGGCGGCCGCCTCACCGGCCATGACCTTCTTGCCGTCGATGAGGCGGCTCGCGCCGATGGACTGCGCAGCATCTTCGATCACCGGCAATCCGTTCGCGGCGGCTTTCACCAATTCGATGGGCGCCATCTGCCCAAACAGATCGACGGCGATGACGGCTTTCGTACTTGGCGAGATGGCTGGCGTTACCTGCGCCGGATCAATGTTGTACGAACGCGGATCGATGTCTACGAAGACCGGACGCGCGCCGACGTTGTGGATCGCGCCGCCCGTCGCAAAAAAGGTAAAGGGCGTGGTGACCACCTCGTCGCCGTGGCCGACGCCCAGCGCGCGCAGCGCCAGCAGAATGGCATCGGTCCCGTTGGCGCAGCCCACGGCGAACTTAACCTGAGACAGCCCTGCAACACTGCACTCGAGTTGCGCGACGGGGTCGCCCAGAATAAACGCCTGCTGGTCGACGACCTCCATGAGCGCCGCCACGACTTCGTCGCGGATCGTGGCGTGCTGTGCCTTCAGGTCGAGAAGCGGTACGGCCATGATTCCCTGTCGATCAAATGTTCACGCGCAGCGGCAGCGGCACATCCCGCCCCGTCTTCGCCGACTCGTAGATACCGAGAATGAGCTCCAACGACTTTCGCCCCGCGCGCCCATCGGTGTCAGGCTTGGCTTCACCACGCAGCACCGATACGACGTTGCGATAGTACCCCTCGTGGCCGAATCCATACACGCTGGGCGGGTTGGTGTTCGACTGCTCGACGAGCTTGTCGTCATCGTCGTAGTCGGCGAACTGCCAATGCTCCACCTTGTTGACAGCAGTTCCACCGATCTTCACCGTGCCCTTTTCCCCGAGGATGGTGATGCTGCCCTCGAGGTTCTTCGGGAAGGTGAGCATGGTGACCTCGATGGCACCGATGGCGCCGGAACGGAACTTGAGCACGGCGACGCCGCTGTCCTCGGCCTCGATACGGCGCGCCAGCGTTGCGGTCTTCGCCATCACACTCTCGACCGGCCCGACCAACCACTGGACGAGATCGACGTAATGCGAGGCCTGATTCATGAACGCGCCGCCGTCGAACTCCCACGTGCCGCGCCACGGTGCCTGATCGTAGTACTCCTGCGGCCGCGTCCAACGCACGGTGCAATTCGCCATGTAGATACGGCCGAAGCGACCGCGATCGATGGCGCGCTTGAGCAGCACGATGGGCGGATTGAGGCGGTTCTGCTTGACGACGAAAAGATGTACCCGATGGTCATCGCACGCCTGCACGAGCGCGTCGGCGGCCGCGAGCGAGATGGCCATGGGCTTCTCGCTGATGACGTGCCGGCCCGCCTTCGCCGCGGCGATGCCGTGCTGGGGATGGAGCCCGCTGGGGGTAGCCACCACCACCGCGTCGCTCGGCACCTCGGCCAGCATCGTATCGAGGCTGGTGAACCAAGGGACGCCGGCCGCTTCTCCGGCCTGCTGCGCTCGCTCCGGCACGATGTCGCAGACCGACACCAGTTCGAGATCGGCGATCTTCGCGATGGCGTCGAAGTGATTCCGGCTGATACGACCACATCCGACAAGCGCGATGCGGATACGCTGGCCGGACGGAATGATGCTCTCGGTCATGACTGTGCCTCCATGCGCACCACCACATCACCGCGGCGCGCGTACAGCGCACCGCTACCCGGGCAGCGTAAGACTTCCACCGTAGTATCGTCTGGCGATGGGCCGACGACTTCCAGACGGAAGCCACTCTCGGACATCCAGCCGATACGGCGCGCAGGGACACCGGCCACCAGCGCGTAGTCGGGGACGTCACGATTGACCACCGCCCCTGCACCAACGAACGCAAAGCGACCGATGGTGTTGCCGCAGACAACCGTCGCGTTGGCGCCAATGCTGGCCCCGCGCTTCACCAGCGTGCGGCGGTACTCGTTCTTGCGGGACACGGCACTACGAGGATTGTACACGTTGGTGAAGACCATGGAGGGACCACAAAACACGTCATCCTCCAACTCGACGCCTTCGTACAACGACACGTTATTTTGGATCTTGGCGTTCGCGCCTACCGTGACGCCATTCATCACGACCACGTTCTGGCCGAGGGAGCAGCGGGGGCCGATCACAGCGCCCCCGTTCACGTGACAGAAATGCCAGATGCGCGTGCCCTCGCCGATCACGGCGCCGTCGTCGACGTACGCCGACTCGTGCACGAGGGCCCCATCAGCGAGCACCACGCGCGCCCCGACCTTTCCTTCGCCGGCGCGCGCGATCATCCCCGGAATGCTACCTGCGGTCACGCGACCCCGGCGGGCTGGTGTGCGGCGAGAATCGCGTGCCACTCCTGCAGTGACCGGACGCCGGGCTCGCGCGAACGACGGGCGGCGATGGCTTCGACCGCCGCATTGGCCGCGGTGAGCGTCGTGGTATACGGCACGCGATTGGAGATCGCGGCCTGACGAAGCTTCTCGTCGTCCACCTGAGCGTGCTTGCCAAGCGGCGTGTTCACGAGCAGTTGAATCTCGCCGTTGAGAATCATGTCCACGCCGTGCGGACGCCCCTCATGCACCTTGAGGACGCTCGTGACGGGCACGCCTTCGTTACGGAAGAATGCGGCCGTGCCGCTCGTGGCGTAGATCGCGAATCCGAGGCTGTGGAAGCGCTGCGCGAGCTTCGCTGCCGTGGGCTTGTCGGCATCGTTCACCGTAAAGAACACGGCGCCTTCCTGCGGCAGCGCGTTGTCGGCGGCGATCTGCGACTTGAGGAACGCCATGCCGAAATCGTCGTCGATGCCCATGACTTCGCCGGTCGAGCGCATCTCGGGGCTCAGCACCGGATCGAACTCCCGGAACTTGTTGAACGGGAACACCGCTTCCTTGACGCTCACGTACGGCGGCACGATTTCCTTCGTGAAGCCGATCTGCCCGAGCGTCTCACCAAGCATGAGGCGCGCGGCCACGGAGGGCAGCGAGACCCCGATGGCCTTCGAGACGAATGGCGCGGTGCGCGAGGCACGCGGGTTCACCTCGATCACGTACACCTGCCCATCCTTGTAGGCGTACTGCACGTTGATGAGCCCCACGACGCCGAGCTTCTTCGCGAAGGCCACGGTGTGCGCCTTCATCTGCTCCACGGCGGCCGGCGGGATGAGATACGGCGGCAGAATGCACGCCGAGTCACCGGAGTGAATACCGGCGCTTTCGATGTGCTCCATCACGGCGCCGATCACCACGTCGGTGCCATCGCTCAGCGCATCCACGTCGGCTTCGAATGCATCCTCGAGGAAGCGATCGACCAGCACGGGACGATCTTCCGACACGCGCGCGGCACGCTCGAAGTAGTCACGCAGCGACGCTTCGTCGTGCACGATTTCCATGGCGCGTCCGCCGAGCACGTACGACGGGCGCACAAGCACGGGGAAGCCGATATTCGCGGCGATGGCCACAGCTTCGTCCACGCTGGTGGCAGTGCCGTTGGCGGGCTGCTCGATACCGAGCTCGCGGGCGATGACCTCGAAGCGGCGGCGGTCTTCCGCCGCATCGATGGCGTCCGGCGACGTGCCGAGAATTCGCACCCCTGCCGCCTCGAGCGGGCGCGTGAGCTTGAGCGGCGTCTGCCCACCGAGCTGGACGATCACGCCTTCCGGGCTCTCCCGCTGCACGATCTCGAGCACGTCTTCGAGCGTGAGCGGCTCGAAGTAGAGCTTGTCCGAGATATCGAAGTCCGTGGAGACCGTCTCGGGATTCGAATTGACCATGATGGTCTCGTACCCCTGCTCCCGCAGCGCGAGCACCGCGCGCACGCAGCAGTAATCGAACTCGACACCCTGCCCGATGCGGTTGGGGCCCGATCCCAGGATGACCACCTTCTTGCGCCCCTCGGTGGGCGCTTCGCTTTCCTCGTCGTAGTTGCCGTAGAGGTACGGCGTGCTCGACGGGAACTCACCGGCGCAGGTGTCGATCATCTTGTACGACGGACGCACACCGAGCGACCAGCGGAGCTGGCGCGCCTCTCCTTCGGTTTGGTTGCGGAGCTGCGCCAGCTGGCGATCGGAGAATCCGAGCCGCTTCATGCGGCGCATGGACTCGGCGTCGACCGCGGGCAGTTCGCGATACCAGGCCTCGGCGTCGAGCAGTTCCTGCATCTGATCGAGGAACCACGGGTCGATGCCGGACACTTCATGCAGCTCGGCGGTCTTCATGCCGAGTTGCATGGCGCGCTTCACCTGGAAGATGCGTTCCGGGGTGGGACGACGGAGCGCGCCGCGCAGTTCTTCCTTTGAGCCTTCGGTGAGGCGGTCATCCTGCAGGCGCTCGCCCACGGACCAGCCGGTGCGCCCCGTTTCAAGCGCGCGCAGCGCCTTCTGGAACGCTTCCTTAAACGTGCGGCCGATGGCCATGGACTCGCCCACCGACTTCATCTGCGTGGTGAGCCCCGGATCGGCGGCCGCGAACTTCTCGAAGGCGAAGCGCGGGCACTTCACGATGACATAGTCGAGCACCGGCTCGAAGCTGGCCGGCGTGGTCTTCGTGATGTCGTTCGGCACTTCGTCGAGCGTATAGCCTACAGCGAGCTTGGCGCCGATGCGCGCAATGGGGAACCCGGTGGCCTTGGAGGCCAGCGCCGACGAGCGCGACACGCGCGGGTTCATCTCGATGACGATGAGCTCGCCGTTCTGCGGATTGACGGCGAACTGCACGTTGCACCCACCGGCATCCACTCCGATCTCGCGGATGATGGCCACGGCGGCGTCACGCATCACCTGATATTCGCGATCGGTGAGCGTCATGGCCGGCGCCACGGTGATGGAGTCACCGGTATGCACACCCATCGGATCGAGGTTCTCGATGGAGCAGACGATCACGACGTTGTCGGCGCAATCGCGCATCACTTCGAGCTCATACTCCTTCCAGCCAAGCAGCGAGCGTTCGATGAGCACCGAATGCACGGGCGACAGATCGAGGCCACGGCGGACCATGGTCTCGAATTCTTCGCGATTGTACGCGACGCCACCACCGGTGCCGCCCAGCGTGAACGACGGGCGGATGATCGCGGGGAAGCCGGTGTTCTCGACGGCAGCAAGCGCCTCGTCGAGTGATGTGACGGTCGTGCCGGTGGGGCACTTGAGCCCGATCTTCTCCATGGCGTCGGCGAAGAGCTTGCGGTCTTCGGCGACGCGGATGGCGCGGGCATTGGCCCCGATGAGTTCACAGCCGTACTTCTCGAGCACGCCGTCGTCGTAGAGCTTGAGCGCGACGTTGAGCGCGGTCTGCCCCCCCATGGTGGGGAGCACGGCATCCGGGCGTTCCTTGGCGATGATCTTCTCGACGAACTCCGGGGTGACCGGTTCCACGTATGTGCGATCCGCGAACTCCGGATCGGTCATGATGGTGGCCGGATTGGAGTTCACGAGGATGACTTCGTAGCCCTCCTCGCGCAGTGCCTTGGTGGCCTGCGTTCCAGAATAATCGAACTCAGCGGCCTGCCCGATCACGATCGGGCCAGAGCCGATCACGAGAATCCGGTGCAGGTCAGAACGTCGCGGCATGGAGAAGGAGGTCTTCGATGATATCGTCGAGTGATCGCCGCGCTCGCCACCCAGTGGCGTGCTGCAGCTTTCGCGAATCCCCGATGAGTACGGGGACATCAACCGGGCGAACCAGCGCCGGATCTTCGGTGGGCACGGCGCGCGTACCGGTACGCGCGATGACCTTGTCGAGGATCTGCTGCACCGACCATCCGGTGCCACTGGCCACGTTGTACGCCTCGCCGGGCGTGCCCCGCTGACAGAGGGAAATATACGCAGCCACGACATCACTTACATGCAGGAAGTCGCGAACTGGCGAACGATTGCCAACCGGCATGGGGGTACCGGCCGGTGCCGTGGTCAACGCCTTCGCCCGCCGCACCAGCGCCGGGAGGAGAAAGCGCGGCGGTTGCCCCGCCCCACTGTGATTGAAGCTGCGCGCCACGACGATCGGCAGCGCCCCGCTGCGCCAGGCCTGCAGCGCGAGTACCTCCTGGGCGGCCTTGGTGGCGGCATATACCGTGCGCGGCGCCTGAACGGCGGTTTCGGCGAGGGGCATGACGTGCGAGTCATCCCGCCCGTACTGCTCTGCGCTCCCGACGATGAGGACCAACGGAGCGTGGGTCGTCTGTTCGCCGTGTCGCGCGAGATGGTGAAGGAGACGCGCCGTCGCCGTGACGTTGATGTCCCACGCGAGGGCCGGGTCGGCCATGGCCGTGGGGACGTGCGAGATGGCGGCGAGGTGGATGACCGTATCGGGACGCGCGGTTGCGACGACCTGCCGGACGTAGTCATCGTCGCGAAGATCGCCGAGGAGCCACGTCACGCCGGGCGGCAGCGAAGGCACGCCCGGTAGCACCACCTCAGTGACCGGATCGGTTGCCAGCGCGAACAGCTCAGCGCCGGAAGTGTGCAGCGCTGGCAGCAGCCACCGCCCCACGAACCCGGCAGCGCCGGTTACCAGTACGCGCCCCAGCGGACGCCCGTCCGCCGCGTTCACTTCGCGCCGTGGTACCGGGCGAGGTCGGCCTCCACCATCATCTCCACCAACTGCCGGAAGTTGACGCGCGGAGTCCACCCGAGTTCGGCCTTGGCTCTCGACGGGTCGGCCACGAGCAGATCGACTTCGGCGGGACGGAAGAAGCGCTCATCCTGCACGACGTGCTCGCGGTAATCGAGCCCCACGGCCCCGAAGGCGAGCTCACAAAACTCACGCACCGAATAGGTCTCACCGGTGCCGATGACAAAGTCGTCTGGCTGATCCTGCTGGAGCATGCGCCACATGGCATCGACGTAGTCGCCGGCGAAGCCCCAATCGCGACGGGCATCGAGGTTGCCGAGCCGCAAGTCGTGCTGCAACCCGTGTTTGATACGGGCGACGCCGTCGGAAATCTTGCGGGTGACGAACTCGAGCCCGCGACGCGGCGACTCGTGATTGAACAGAATGCCGCTGACCGCGAACAGATCGAAGCTTTCGCGATAGTTCACCGTGATCCAGTGACCGTACACCTTGGCGACGCCGTAGGGCGAACGCGGATAGAACGGCGTGGATTCGCGCTGTGGTGTTTCCACCACTTTGCCGAACTGCTCGCTGGAACTGGCCTGATAGAAGCGTGCCTTGGGGGCGGCTTTACGCAGGGCTTCGAGCATGCGCGTGACGCCGAGGGCCGTGAACTCGCCGGTGAGCACGGGCTGATTCCACGACGTCTGCACAAAGCTCTGCGCGGCGAGATTGTAGATCTCGTCGGGCTGCGCGGCGTGTACGACATCGGTGAGCGACGTCTGGTCGAGGAGGTCGGCCGAGACGAGCTCAATGCGATCGACGAGATGCGCGATGCGCTCGTACGGGGTGGTGGAGGAACGTCGCACGACCCCGACAACGCGATAGCCCTTGGCGAGCAGGTACTCGGCGAGGTAGGAGCCGTCCTGGCCGGTGATGCCGGTGATGAGAGCGGTCTTGGTCACGAACAGATCAGTATCGGGTGATTAGTTCGGGTAGGCAGTGGCGGGTCACTCGCCTCACGCACTGACCACCCGGGCATCGCGTCGTCGGATACACGACGCGGGGAGACCCGCTGTTCGAGCGAGCTCCCCGCGTGGTGCAAAGCGTCGGGCGATTTACGCGACGGCGACCTGACCGCGCGGCGCGCGCTGGACCTTGCCGGCGGCAAGGCAACGCGTGCAGACCTTCACCTTGATGATCTTGCCCGCTTCGAGCGTACGCACGACCTGGAGGTTGGGCTTCCAGGTGCGGCGCGTCTTGTTGTTCGCGTGCGAGACGTTGTTGCCGTAGGCAACACCCTTCTCACAGTGGTAGCAGCGATTGCGACTGATGGCCATGGGCGTGGTCTCAGTTCAGGATGAGTTCGATGCGCGCCATCTCGGCCCCGTCACCCTTGCGGTGGCCGGTCTTGAGAATGCGCGTGTAGCCGCCCGGGCGCGTGGCGAACGCGGGACCCAGCTCCTGGAAGAGCTTGTCCGCGGCCTCACGCTTCTGAACGTGCTTGCCAGCGAGCCGGCGCGCGTGGAGCGTGCCGGTGCGAGCCTTGGTAATCAGCTTTTCGACGAACGGGCGCAGCTCCTTGGCCTTTGCTTCGGTCGTCTCGATCGCGCCCTGCTCGATGAGCGAGGTCGCGAGGTTGCGGAGCAGCGCGAGACGCTGCTCACTAGTCCGCCGGAGCTGGCGGTTGGCCTTACGATGGCGCATGGGAGTTAGTCCTCGTCGTCGTCGTCATCGGGCGCATTCTCGGCCGCGCGGCTGGGCGGGGTGCCCATATCGAGGATACGGACGCCGTCCGTGCTCTCCTCGTAGCGCATGCCGAAGTTGAGCCCTTCCTTCTCGAGCAGCGCGGCGATTTCCTGCAGGGACTTCTTGCCGAAGTTCTTGACCTGGAGGATCTGCGCCTCGGTCTGGCGAACCAGATCGCCGAGCGAGCGGATGTTGGAGTTCTTGAGTGAATTGACAGACCGCACCGACAGCTCGAGATCATCGATCGGGGTGCGGAACAGCTCAGCGAGACGGATGGCGTCGGAGTTGGCTCCGTCGCCGGCCGCGCCGGGCTGTGCGGACGCCGACGACCCGAAGCCCACGAAGTACTGGAAGTGGGTCTGGGCGAGGGCGGCCGCGTAGCTGACTGCTTCCTCCGGCGACATCGTGCCGTTGGTTTCGACGGTCAGCGTGAGACGGTCGTAGTCGGTGCGCTGCCCGACGCGGGTTTCCGCGACGGTGAAGTTGGCCCGACGGACCGGGTTGTAGATGGCATCGATCCGCACGACATCGACCGGGAGGTTCTTGTCGGCCGGATGCTGGTCGCTCTCGACGTAGCCGCGCCCCTTGTTCACGTAGAGTTCGACCGAGAAGTCGCGCTCGTCGGTGATGGTGAAGAGGTGATGCGACGGGTCGATGACGCGCACGCCGCCGGTGGCAATGATGTCTGCCGCCGTCACCGTGCCCGGCCCCGCCTTGCTGATGCGGAGGACGGTCTGCTCCACTTCGTCGGGAAGCGAGAGCGTGAGCGTCTTGAGGTTGCCGATGATCTGGTGCACGTCTTCCACGACGCCCGCGATGGTCTGGTGCTCATGCACCACCCCGTCGATACGGAACGCCCACACGGCGGAGCCGCGGAGCGACGACAGGAGCAGTCGACGCATCGCGTTGCCCAGCGTGTGTCCGAAGCCGCGTTCGAGCGGCTGCAGACGGAATTCGGCCAGATTGGGCGAATCCTCGCGCTTGGTGGCTTCTACCAGCTGCGGACGGACCAGCCCGGAAAGATCGATGGTTGCCATGAAAGTCTTGGAGAGGAAAGTGGTCTCACCACTCGACCGAGTGGCGACGCTCTACCCCGCCCCGAACGCGCGGTAGACTCGTGAGGGGGTTCGGGCCCCGACCAGGGCGGGCGCAGCGCGCCCGCCCTTCCCTGCGGTTACTTCGAGTACAGTTCGACGACGAGCTGTTCCTGCGCGGCGAGCGGGATGCTCGTACGCGCGGGCTTCTCAAGCACGCGACCGCTGAACGACTCCTTGTCGACGGCGATCCAGGAGAGCGAGCCGCCCTTCGACGCCTGCTCCATCGCGCTCATGACGAGCACGAGCTCGCGCGAGCTCTGCTTCACGCGCACTTCCTCGCCCGGACGCACCTGGTACGACGGGATGTCGAGGAGGCGACCCTTCACCTCGATGTGGCGGTGACGGATGAGCTGACGCGCGGCCTTGCGGCTCGGGGCAAAGCCCATGCGGTACACCACGTTGTCGAGACGGGTCTCGAGCGCCGCGAGCAGGTTGTGACCGGTGATGCCGGCCTGCGACGCTACGCGCTCGAACGTGTTGCGGAACTGCTTCTCGGAGATGCCGTAGATGCGCTTGATCTTCTGCTTCTCGCGCAGCTGCTTGGCGAATTCCGACATCTTCTTGCGACGCGCCGTGGCCTGACCGTGCTGACCCGGGGCGTACGGACGACGCTCGACGGGGCACTTCTCGGTGAAGCACTTGGTGCCCTTCAGGAAGAGCTTGGCGCCCTCACGACGGCACTGACGGCAGCTGGGACCAGTATAACGAGCCATGGATCAAACCCTCCGGCGCTTGGGGGGACGGCAGCCGTTGTGCGGAATCGGGGTGACGTCGCGGATGGACTTCACCTGGAGACCGGCAGCGGCGAGCGCCTGGATGGCCGACTCACGGCCGGAACCGGGACCCTGCACGCGCACGTGCACGCGGCGCACCCCGGCGGTGAGCGCTTCGCGCGCGCACTGCTCGGAGGCCACCGTGGCGGCGAACGGCGTGGACTTCTTCGACCCCTTGAAGCCCGCCTTGCCGGCCGAGCCCCACGACACCGCGTTGCCATGCATGTCGGTGATCGTGATGGTCGTGTTGTTGAACGTGGCGCTGACGTGGGCGATGCCTTCCGCCTCGACGACGCGCTTGGTCTTCTTCGCGGTAGCCATGGCTTACTTGGTCACCTTCTTCTTGCCCGCGATAGCGCGGCGCGGCCCCTTCTTGGTGCGCGCGTTCGTGTGCGTGCGCTGCCCGCGCACAGGGAGGCCACGACGGTGGCGCGTGCCACGGTAGGAGCCGATATCCATCAGGCGCTTGATGTTCATCGCGACTTCGGTGCGAAGCGCACCTTCCACGCGATGATTGCGCTCGATTTCCTGACGGAGCTTGTTGAGATCGTTGTCGTTCAGGTCGCGAACGCGCTGCGCGCTCGACACACCCGTGGCCTCGAGGATCTTCTGGGCGGTCTTGCGACCGATGCCGAAGATGTAGGTCAGGCCAATCTCGATCTTCTTTTCACGCGGAAGATCAACGCCGGCAATACGTGCCATGTTATGTGCGCTCCCTTAGCCCTGACGCTGCTTGTGCTTCGGGTTGCGCTTGCAGATGATGCGAGTCACGCCCTGTCGCTTCACGACTTTGCAGTGCTCACAGATCGGCTTGACGCTGCTGCGAACTTTCACGGGTCACCTCAGCGCTCACGCGCTGACGGAGCCTCCCGCACCACCTTTGGTGGCCGGCTGGACTCCCCATGCTGTTCATCGCTCATGAAGCATCGCGCTCTCTTGCAAGAGCCCCGATTCCGCGCACGAGCGAAGCGAAAGTGGCCAGCGGATTGGCCGGTGAAATGCCCCAAAAACGGGCAAGACCCGAAGCCTAGCGGACTTAGGAGATCACCGCAAGTGAGCGCCGGACTTCTGCCATTGCCGCCACCGGATCGGCCGCGCCGGTGACGGCCCGACCCAGAATCAGCCAGCGGGCGCCCGCATCCGCCGCCGCCGCCGGAGTCATCACCCGGCGCTGATCGTGGGCGTCGCCCCCCGGCAGCCGGATCCCCGGGATGAGCAAGCCGAGCTGATCGCCGAAGGCGCCCCGGACGGCCGCGGCCTCGTGCCCGGAGCAGACGATTCCGGCGCCCTGCCCAGCCGCCACCAGCCCGGCCAACCGGAGCACTTCGTTCTGCACGGTGACGCCGGTCCGCCCCCACGCCGCCTCGACCCCGGCGGCGTCCATGCTGGTGAGGATCGTCACGCCGAGAATGCCGCACCCGCCGTCGGGGCGTCCCTCACGGGCGCCTTCCACGGCGGCGGCGATCATCTCGCGTCCGCCGCTGGCATGGACCGTAAGGAGCGAGGCGCCGTGTCGCGCAACACTCCGCGCCGCGCCGCGCACCGTGTTGGGGATATCGTGGAGCTTGAGGTCGACGAACACTTCCTTCCCGAGTTCCCGCAGCCAGGCCACGATGGACGGGCCTTCGGCTGAGAAGAGTTCGAGCCCGACCTTGTAGAAGCCACAGGCGTCCCCGAGGCGGTGGACCACCGCTTCGGCCCCGGCGCGGTCTGGAACGTCGAGGGCAACGATGGGGATGACGGATGGGGTCAGGAGGGCCACTGCAACGTCCCAATGATGGAGGTGAGGTCACGGACGCCTTCGCGCGTGGCCCACGCGGCCATCTGCCGCGCGATGCGTTCCGGGGCGCGAGGGTCGCGGAGGGCCGCC
>NZ_JBIJAW010000216.1:0-5615 GCF_044345575.1 Gemmatimonas sp. | reverse complement strand
TGTCGAACAGGAAGAGGTCGCCTTGCCCATTGCGCGTGCCGGCGATGGCCAGCTGGCGGCCGTCCGGCGACCACGAGAGGGCACTGATCGACTGTACACCAGGGACGCGTATGCGCGAGCGCAGCGTGCCGGTGGTCACATCCATGATGGCGAGCTCGGAGTCGCCTCGACGCACCACCACCTGCGCGTACTGCCGGGAGTCGGGCGACCACCCGCCCGAGGCGTACAAGAACGCAATCGCATCGGTGTGCCCGTCACGCGCCAGCGCGCCGAGGGACCGCACGTCCCGTTGCGTCCGCATGTCGCGCAGCCGCACATCCACCCGACCGAACGCGTCACGGCCGATGTACGTGAGCCACGCGCCATCAGGACTCAGTTGCGGATTGAGCGAGAAGCCGCCGTCACGTGCCCGCGGTGTGAGCGGCACCCCGAGCGCCGACGCCGGCTCGCGCTGCGCGAGGAGACCGAAATACGCCACCGAAATGTGGGTGTGCCAATCGTCTTCGATGACCTCGACCGGGACACCGAGGGTGCGCTGCAATGCCCCTCGCACGCCCAGCACGAGCGCATTGCGGTAGAGCGTCGCCAGGGCATCGTCGCCAAACCGTCCACCCAGATACGCCCAGAAGGCGTGCCCGTAGCGGTACGGGAACAGACGCGGATTGGTGGTCAGCTCGTCCACGCTGGGCAGCGAGTCGGCCAGCAACGCCGAACGCAGCCACATGGCCGTGTTGGGATCGTCGCTGCCGAGCGAGACATACTCTGCCATCCCTTCCACGAACCAGAGCGGCAGGTCGAGCACAGCATTCTGTCCGCGTGTCCCGCGGGCCATATCGAACTGGAACAGGTGCGCCACCTCGTGGCCGAGCACGTGATCGTTCTCGGCGCCGACACCGGTAAGGGGCATGACGAGCCGATCGCGCAGCGATTCGGCGAAGGCACGCGTGCCCTCACTGAGTGGTGTGCCACTCAGCGTCGTTTGCTGAAAGTCCGGGTGATTGGTGTACAGGACGAGCGGCTTGCGTTCGGCGAACGTATGCCCGAGCAGCCCCGACAGACGGGTGTACCACCGCTCGGCCTTTCGCGCCGTCTCGCGCACGGTCGACTCGGCGGCGCGATCGAAGTGAATGTCGAAGTGTTCGGTCCGCAGCACCTGCACATCGAATCGCTCCCAGCGCACGCGATTCTGACCGAAGTACTGCGCGTGGGCCGCACTCGGCCACGCCGCCAGCACGAGCAGCGCGGCGAGCACAACGCGCACGGGTCCCGGACGAAGTGGGCTCCGCCAGGGGTGGCGAGGAATCATTTGGCCCTCTGCAGGGGCGGTGGCGTCGACGTGAGTTGCGACGCCACCGGCATGAGTATCAGAAACGGATCCCCGCCATGAGCGGCAGGAATGTGGTTCAGGCGCGACCGGTCATGGCCTCGCCGACGGCCACCTTACGGCTGGCGGGACGACGGCGGAACCGAAGGAGCCGGAATGTTCGGCCGCACCACGCGACGCGGCGCCGCCATCTCCGCCGCCGGCACATTCGTGGCGGGACGGACATCCCCGTTCACCTCGTTGGTGAGCAGCATCGGCGCCTTGCCGTCGGTCACGATCACCTTGGCATTCGGGCTACGCGCGAGCTCCCGGAACGCCTCGATGGACTGATACGAAATGATGGACGGCGTGAGTCCCTGCGCGATGATGGCCCACGAGTCGCGAATACCCTGCGCCTCGATGGTGCGCCGCTCGGCTTCCTGCTTTTCGCGATCGAGCACGAACTTCATCTGCTCGGACCGCTGCTCAGCCTCGAGCTTCTCTTCAATGGCGCGCGCCAGGTCGGCCGGGAGGCGAATACTCTTGAGCAGCACGTTCTCCACCACGAACCCGCGCGGTTCGAGCGTCTCCATCATCTGGGTACGAATGGCCTGCTCGATGCCCGTGCGCGTGCCGCTGTGCATGTCCTTGGCCATGTAGCGCGCCGAGACGTCGGCGGCCGACGAGCGGAAGACGGGGATGATGACGTCTTCCTCGTACCGGGTGCCGCTCGACTCGAGGATCTGGCGAATGCTCTCGGTCTTCGCCCGATACAGGATGGAGACTTCGGCCGCCACGTTGAGCCCTTCCTTGGAGGGCATTTCGAGACGCACTTCGCGATTCACCACACGCGCCGGCACCCGAAGCACCGAATTGACGCCGGGAATGATGAACTGGGCGCCCGGCTGCAGGGGCCCGCTCGCAATACGGCCGAACGACGTTTTGACGCCGATTTCGTCCTGGCGAATCGTGGCGCAGCCGGTGAGCAGCGGCAGGACAACGAGAGCGCCCAACGCGGGGCGGGAAACGGACGGCAGGACACGCATGGTCGTAACCTTGGATGTGCGAAGGGCGAGACCTTCGCGAATTTCCGTTATCCGCAATGCGCCGCACTCACGGCACACCAGACATCCGGTCGCGAAGGTCTCGCCCATCGTCACCGGAGTGACGACTCACCGATCCGTGCGCTCTCGCAGGCGCAGTCTTGACGAATCGGCAACGCAGCGCGCTGTGACTCCAGCGCGAGCGGCGCTACTCCCCTTCGATTTGTACCATAGAATCCGTCAATAATTTTCCCAAATAGATTATCTCCATGTCATCCATTGATAAAATCTATGGAACCATCGCACCGCAGCAGTGTCAGCGCACGATGAAGTTGAGCGGTGGAGCCTCCCACACGGTGGTACTGCCGCGAAACACCCGCAGGCTCATGCGCGACGCACCACTCGCATCGCCGAACAGAGTGCCCCCGAGGCGATCACCGAGCCAGCGGGCGCGCGAGGGATCCTCGATGACCACCGGCAGGGAATGATCGCCGCGCGTGGCCAGGGTGAACCATTCATTGCGCGGTGGCATATCGTGATCGTCCGGCGACCGCCCCTGTTTCACGAAGTGCACGAGGTAACGGGAGGAGTTCCCCGTACGCACGGTGGGGAATCCATGCCAGTGATCGTCGTGCGAGAAGTACACGGTACCCGTTGCGGGTTCTTCGACGACCACACTGGCGATGGTTAGACGTTGCACCTCCGGTGGCGGCGCGGCGACATCTCCACCGCCCCCGCACGCACCGAGCACGATCAAACTGGCCGCGGCCATTACTCGGCCGATGAGGGACTGCGCGCGTACGTCGTTCATGGTGTGTCCTTCGATCAGCGGGGGCGTGTGCACGCCGCCCTCGGTTGTACCTGCACGTCGAGCCATGGCGTGACGAGGTCGGCGTGCGTGAGATGCCACACGAGAAAGCGCACCCGCGTGGTGCCCGACGCCAGCGCGATGAGCCGTCCGCGGCCACGCAGCGGCTCCCACACGACGTTCGCCTGCACGCTTTCGCCGCGAATCTCGAGGTCGCGCCGGGACACGAGATCGACCGGCATGCCGCGGAAGTCGAGCGGCTTCGGCACCAGGGTGTGCGTGTCTCCTTCACACAGCACGAGTGGCGAGGCATTCCACGCGCGGTTGTCGGTGGTGCGCATGAAGACGACCGCACTCGCCGAATCGCTGAAGACGAGGTCGGCGACCTCGGCGTGTGGCGTCACGACGGCGATGGGATGCTCGCAGGCCGTCAACAGGCAGGAGGCAGCGACGAGCCGCACCCCCTGTTTCAGCAGAGTCGCGCCGCGCATCACCAACTCCACCGGTAGAACACCCGCATATTGCGCCCGGGTTGTGGGGCC
This sequence comes from Gemmatimonas sp., assembly GCF_044345575.1. GTDB lineage: Bacteria > Gemmatimonadota > Gemmatimonadetes > Gemmatimonadales > Gemmatimonadaceae > Gemmatimonas. The sequence continues at coordinate 1,919 of NZ_JBIJAW010000216.1, read as the reverse complement.
ACCTGTTTGGCGCGCCAGAGATGATCGCGCCAGTCGACGTCGAAGAGATTGTCCACGGCCGTGGTGATTTCGTGCAGTTGTCCGCCGAGGAACCATCGGCGCGAGGCGGTGAGATGCACTTGCGTCCACCCATTGGTGGCACAGAACTCAGCTGGCAACAGCGCGGGGGCACCAACACCACGCACCGCTTCCGATTCGCGCAGCGCGCAGGTGGTGGCACCCGCGGTAGCGGGAGCCGGTGGCACGCGTGTTTGCCGCATGGCATTCTCCACGACGCCGGTGATACTCCAGATGCGACCATCGCGGCGGAGCTGCAGTCGCGATCGGAGCGGCGGCATAGCAGGAAGCGGGGCCCAGCGTGCGGCGGCGAGACGCATGTCCACCGGCAAGCGCTGTTCGCCGCGCACCCACGACACCGTGGCATCGAGCACGGCGCCGCGCAGTGCGGGGACGCGCCATTCGATGCGCCCTTCGGCACCGGACATGCGCGCATCGGCCTGATCGGCCTGATACACGTTGTAGCGACGCAGGCGACGGTCACGCACCGGCGCGCCGGTGAGACTGTCGACGAGTGGGCGCTGATAGATGTAGTCGGCCAACCGGGTGCTGAACACCGCCACCTCTCCGCGCACGGCACCGCGATTGAGACGCGCGAAGAGATCGAGACCAAGCCCGCGTTCATCGCGCAGCTGGGGATTGCCCACTTCGTAGGCGTATGTCGCCAAATGAGGCCCCGCCGAGAAGAGTTCTTCGATCGCGGGGGCACGGAAGGCACGCGTGGCACTCGTACCCAGCGTGACGCCGCGCATGAGTTCCACGGTGGCACCGATGCTGCCGGTTGGTGCCGCGAAACGACGGGTGCGCACGTCGCGCACGAGTGCCGTTTCGGTGCTGTCGAGCGGCACGATACGCGTAGCGTCCCAGCGTGCGCCGACCTGGACGCGAACGGCGCGGCCGTTGAACAGGGAGTCGAGCTCCCACTCTTCCATGGCGAACGCCGCGGCACCTCGTAGCACACCGGGGCGCGTACCGGTGAAGCTTCCTTCGGCGCGGAAGTCACGCCACTGTGCCCAGCCGCCCATGTTGCCGCGCACCGGCACACCGGCGTGACGCGTGTACTGCACCAGCAGATCACCGTTGGCCATCAACTGTCCGAAGCGCGTCCCGACGAAGCCCCCGCGCTCAAGTTCGGATTGTTCGAATCGCACGAACTGCGACGACAGATTGGCCTGCGTCACACGCGGCCACCACCGCGGGGGCCGTGCCGACGTGACATCGGGCGCACGCCACGAGGCGTCCACGCGGCCGCTGCGGCGCGCCAACGCGACGTACACACCGCCGTCGTGCGCCCCGGGCAGCACCACACCACCGAAACTGCCGGGCACCCCGTAGGTGCTCGCCACGTCGCGCGCGGCACCGCCGATGCGCCAGATGCCCTTCGACGTGGCGACATCGACCAGGGCCGCGCCGATGCCAACATCGTGGCCGCGCAGGTCGGAAAACGGCAGCATGCCGTTCGGCGCGCGCGTATCTCCGGCCGTGCGCCACGCGGCATTGGTGCGCCAGGCGAGGGCCCCCGCTCCGCCCTGCAGGCGGGCGTGCATGGCCCCGCCATTGTTCACCGACTCGCCCTGCCCACTGAACGCTCCACTCAGCGCGCGCGCCACCCGTTCCGCGGGGACATCGTCACGCACCACGTTCACCACGCCGCCGAGACTGTTGCTGCCGTAGAGGAGGCCGGCCGGCCCGCGCACCACTTCCACGCGTCGTGCCGACATCGGGTCGATCGTGACCGCATGATCGGGCGCCGTCGTCGCGATGTCACCGGTGCGCTGTCCGTCTTCGAGCACAAGCACTCGATCACCGGTGAGTCCGCGAATGACCGGCTGCGTGGCCATGGGGCCATTGCTGCGCGAGGT
>NZ_JBIJAW010000215.1:0-5618 GCF_044345575.1 Gemmatimonas sp. | reverse complement strand
AGCGGGATGGCATCGACGCTCACGCGCTTCACGTATCCCTGCGACGTGCCGGCGCACACCACCTGACCGGCGTGACCGACGGCCAACGCCACAACGGCATCGCCGTCCTTGAGCGTGATACCACGCACACCGCCCGCGTCGCGTCCCATATCGCGCACATCACTTTCATGGAAACGGATCACCTGCCCCGCCTTGGTGGCGAGCAACAGATCATCCTGCCCCGTGGTGAGAGCGGCACCGACAATCCGATCACCCGCGTCGAGGCGAATGGCCTTGATGCCGGCGAGCCGTGCGTTCCGGAACTCCTTGATCGCCGTGCGCTTCACCTGACCAGTGGACGTCACCATGGTCACGAACAGCGGATGCGCAAAATCGCGCACGATCGCGCCGAGCACCGGTACGCTCTGCTTCGGCCACTCGATGACCTCCTTGAGTGCCGTACCGCGCCCACTACGCGCCGCCGAAGGCAGCTCACTGCCGAAGAGCGTCCACGCCTGGCCTTCCTGCGACAGCACGAACATCGACTCCGTGTGCCGGAGCCGTCCCTTCACCAGGGGCAGCTCGTCAGTCGTGACCTCGCGGTCCGCATCGCTCTTGCGCGACCGACCGGAGGGCAGCGGCTGCTGCGCCACGCGCGCGCCGTACGTGAGCACGCCCACGACCTCGGCGTCGGCCACCGTTTCGGCCACTTCGTCGGCCATGTCCGCCGTCATGATCTCGGTGCGTCGACCATCACCGAACTTGTCGACGATCTCCTGCACTTCCACCACCAGCGCCGCCATGCGCTGCTCGCGCGAGTTGAGCAGCGCGGCGAGTTCCTTGATGCGGGCCTTGAGCTCCTTGGCCTCGTCCTTGAGCGCCGTCACTTCGAGACCCGTGAGCTTGGCCAGACGCAGGGCGAGAATCGCATCGGCCTGAATCTCCGACAGCGCGTATTCCTTGCGCAGTCGCGCATGCGCCTGGTCGGTGTCCTTGGCGGTCTTGATGAGTTGCACCACGCGATCGATGTCGTTCACCGCGATGAGCAACCCCTCCACGATATGGAGACGCGCCTCGGCCTTGGCCTTCTGGAACTCCGTGCGCTTGACCAGCACCTCGTGCCGGTGGGCGATGTAGTGATCGATGAGCCCGCGCAGCCCCAATTCGCGCGGCACCAGGCGGCCGTTCTCCGGCACCAGGGTAAGGTTGATCACGCCGAACGTGACTTCCATTCCCGTCAGCTTGAACAAGCGCGGCAACAGCTGCTTGGGCTCAGCATCGCGCTTGAGCTCGATGACCACGCGCAGCCCCTCGCGATCGGATTCATCGCGCAGCGCGCTGATCCCCACCAGCTTCTCGTCCTTCACGAGATCGGCGATCTGCTCGATGATGCGCGCCTTGTTGGCCTGATACGGCAACTCGGTAACGACGAGCTGCGCCCGCGACGAGCCCGGCTTGGCCTCGAGTACCACGCGCGCCCGATTGACGAGGCGTCCGCGTCCGGTCTCCATGTACTGGCGGATGCCCTCCTTCCCCACGATGAGTCCCGCTGTGGGGAAGTCGGGCCCCTTCACGATCTTCCGCAGTTCGTCCAGCGCGACCGTGGGCTCTTCGATCACGCGGATGATCGCCTTGCCGATCTCGCGCAGGTTGTGCGGCGGCATATTGGTGGCCATTCCCACCGCAATGCCGCTGACACCGTTCACCAGCAGGTTGGGGATGGCCGCCGGCAACACCGACGGCTCCTTGAGGCGGTCGTCGAAATTGGGGACGAAATCGACCGTATCCTGATCGATCCCCTCGAGCAACGCCACGCCGGGGGCGGCCATGCGCGCTTCGGTATAGCGATACGCGGCGGCCGGATCGCCGTCGATGGAGCCGAAATTCCCCTGCCCCTCGATCAGGGGGTAGCGCAGCGAGAAGTCCTGCACCATGCGCACGAGCGCGTCGTACACGCTGCTGTCGCCGTGCGGGTGGTACTTACCCAGCACGTCACCCACCACGGTCGCGGCCTTCTTGAACGGGCGCCCCGGGGCGAGCCCCAGTTCGTTCATCGCGTACAGGATGCGGCGATTCACCGGCTTGAGCCCGTCGCGCACATCAGGCAGCGCACGCGACGTGATCACGCTCATCGAGTAGTTGATGAACGAATCCTTCATCTCATCGGTGACATCGCGCGGCATGACGCGTTCGCGGCGCGGCGACGGATTGGGTACGGACTTGGTGCGAGGGGGCATCGGCAGCTTCGATATGGACGGCACGGCGCGCCGGACGGGCGCATCGGGAGAGGGAATTAACGCTGGGGCCGCTGACAATGGCAGCGTACCCCTTCCAAATTGACAAGCGCGCCGGCCGGATTATACGCGGGAGTATAGCGCCCCCGGCAAGAAAGGCTGTCCCAATTTCCCGGGCGTTCGCCCATACCGTCGCACATATTGGCCCATGCCCTCAGCTATTCCCCCTTCCGACGGACCGGACCGGCGCGTGTGGCAGGTAAGGCCGGCTCGTCCAGCCGACGCGTCTACCGTAGCCGCCATCTACAACGAGGGAATTCGCGCCCGCGTGGCCACTTTTGAAACACGGGAACGGAAGGCGACCGACATCGAGAGCTGGTTCGACCCGCCGCCGGGACCGATCACTTATCCGCCGCACCCGTTTCTGGTGGCGGAACGGGATAGTGTGGTGGACGGGTGGGTGCACGCCTCGGTCTACCGGCCACGCGAGGCGTATCGGCGGATCGCGGAATACTCGATTTACACAACCGATGCGGCGCGCGGGTGCGGCCTGGGCGACGCGCTCATGACGGCATTTCTGCCGGCCTGTGAACGCGCGGGCATCACCAAACTCGTGGCCCGCATCTTCCCTGAGAATCGCGCCTCGCTCTCGCTGTGCGCCCGCCACGGGTTCCGTATCGTCGGCACCTACGAAAAGCACGGCCAGCTGCACGGCCAGTGGCGCGATGTCGTCATTGTGGAGCGACTGTTCGCCGCGAATCTCGACTAATCGCGGCGTCCGGTCGGCCCGCTAGGCTGCCGGTGAACTGGCGTGGATCTGGGCCGCCGCCGCCGATAATGCCGCGGGCGCCATCGCCTCGAGCGGCAGCGCGAGTAGCGCATTCACGCGGGCGGAGAGTGCCTCGAAGGCGGCCGCGAACGCATGCCGCGCCGCCTCGGGCTCGGTGTGGTCGGCAGGATCAGACAATCCCCAGTGCACGTGTGCACGCGCATTCGGGAAGATGGGACAGGCATCACGTGCGTTGTCGCACACCGTGATGGCCAGATCGAATGGATGCGCCATCACGTCGTCCACATGCTTTGGCGTGCGCCCTGACCACGCAATGCCGTTGTTCGCCAGCACCTCTTCGGCGAACGGATTCACCCGCGGTGCCGGGCGCGAGCCCGCGCTCTCCGCCTCCACACGGCCAGCGGTTCGTTCCGCGCCGCGCACGGCAAACAGCGCTTCACCTATCTGACTGCGCGCCGAGTTGCCGGTGCACAGCACGAGGATACGAAAGGGGCCGGTGCTCATCACATACTCCTCAACGACTTGTGCATGGTGACGGCTGACGCCGGACAGGCGCTGGTGAACTCCACCGTTTGGGCCACGCTCGCGGGGACTGCGGTACGCGCCACGCGGGCGAACCCGAAGCGCGGGAAGTAGTGCTCGGCGGTCATCGTGAGGAGATAGAGCCCGTCGATGCCGCGCGCCATGGCCTCGGCGACGACATGTTCGACCAGGGCACTTCCAAGGCCACGCTTTCGCCACGTATCGGCTACGGCGACCGAACGCAGCAGGGCATGTTCGCCACACGCTTCCATCGCCGCCGTCGCAACCAACCGGTCGCCATCATGCGCCAGGAGAAACTGCGTGGGGTCCTGGGCCAGCATCTCGGCCACCCCCGCCACGGGGAGACCGTTACGCTCGAGCAATGCCTCTATGCCGTCACGATCGTTCGCCGTCGCAGCGCGAAACGTCGGGCGCGTCGCTTGGGCCGGCTTGGTTGCGCGAACGAACGCCGCCATGAACTTGCCGTCGATCGCGTCGAGGTTTGCCGACACATCCACGCCGGACTCCTGCAAGAAGACGCGGGCGTCCTCACTCTTGTAGAGGCGAGTCGGTTCGATATCGATGTCGCGGAAACCGCTCTCCGCCAGCAGCGTACGGAATTCCTGCTCCTCCAGCGCGCCGGCCACACATCCGACCCACAACTCCATCGAGCGCCGCACATCGACTGGGACGTCCCCGCGCACCACCACGTCGCTCACCGCGAATCGGCCGCCGGGCTTGAGCACACGATAGGCCTCGGCAAGAACCCGACGCTTGTCCCCGGACAGATTGATCACGCAATTGGAGATGATCACGTCCACCGAGTCGGACGGCAGCGGGATCTCCTCGATCCGCCCCCGCAGAAACTCCACATTCGTCACCCCCGCCTCGGCCGCATTGCGACGCGCGAGCGTCAGCATGTCGTCGGTCATATCGAGCCCGTAGGCCTTGCCCGTGGGGCCGACGCGGCGCGCCGACAGCAACACGTCAATGCCACCACCCGATCCCAGGTCGAGGACGACCTCGCCTTCACGCAGTTCGGCCAGCGCGGTGGGATTCCCACATCCCAGCGATGCGAGCACGGCCGCGTTGGGGAGCTCCTCGGTCTCCCCATTCACGTAGAGATTGGCGGTGATGGGATCGACGGTGCCGTTGAAGGCGGCGCCCCCACAACACGAGTTTACGGGGCCGCAGCAAGCGTCTGCCGCCGGTTCGGACGGGTCGAGCACCCGACGCGCGGCTTCGCCGTACTTCGCGCGCACAAGGGTGGTGACATCCTGCGAGGTCGTCGTCATGTCTGCTCCGTGTTCAACAAGAAATATTGATATGTGATCGCTGAAAAACGGCGCCGCGGCGCCATGCTACACCCGTGCGACACGACATCACCCGCAGCACTTGCCGAACACCTTGAGGGCGCGCCGGCCGGCCGACTCCTCGGTGCCGATGGCGCGCACGATATCGTGCACCTCTGCGAGCACGTCGTGATTGAGACGGTAGTACGACCAGCGCCCCTCCTTGCGATCATTCACCAGCCCGGCATCGCGCAACACGCGCAGGTGAAACGATAGCCGCGACTGCGCCGCATCGAGCGCCCCCTGCAGGTCGCACACGCACCGCTCGCCCTCGCGCAGCATGTCCAGCACGGCCAGCCGTGTCTCGTCCGAAAGAGCATGGAAGAGCACGGTGGCGCGGGCGATATCGAGGGCGACGGTGGGCATGCAGGAAACTTACACCAATTTTTGTTGATATATCAAGAGGCCGGCGCGACAGGCCGCCCGGGCAACCCCGGATTCCCCACCAGCGATACCCGCTCCGGCTCAGCAGGTAGATTGAGCCCCATGTTCAGACGAACCATGGCGATCGCGTTGGTGTGTTTCGGATTCTTCGCCACACGCCCTACCTTGGCCCAGGCGCAGGCAGGAGGCGGAGTTACCGTCTCCGGCCGTGTGCAGGATGCGCCATCGGGGGCGCCGCTCGCCTATCTCACGGTGCAGCTGCGCCGCCAGCGCGACAGCAGCTTCGTGGCCGGAAGACTGACCGATTCGCTCGGCGCGTTCGTGTTCACCAATCTCGCCAAGGGCGAGTACCGGCTC
>NZ_JBIJAW010000214.1:0-5669 GCF_044345575.1 Gemmatimonas sp. | reverse complement strand
ATGTTCTCGGGATCTTCCGGGGCGAGCCGCGCGAGCCGCTCACTCTCGGACACCGCGCGCGCGATGCTTTCGTCGGAGAAATCGTTGGTGGTCACCACCGCGTGACGCGCCCCGAAGAAGCTCTGAATGCCGAGCTGTCCGTCGGTGGTACTGCCCGCGGTGCTCACCTGATTGTCGGCGAAGCGGATGTTGCCGGCCGTGTACGTGTTCACCTGCACGTCGATGGCGTCGGCCTTGGAGCGCTTGATTGCCTTCTCCACGATGGCCTGCGCCTGCTCGCGGGTGAGGATGGCATTGTTCGATTGCATCAGGCCGTCCTCCCGGTGTTGATCACGTTGACGTTGCGGAAGCGCGCTGGGGGTGAGCCGTGCGATACGGCATTGACCTGCGGCGGCTGTCCTTTGCCGTCGAAGAACGACCCACCGAGTTCGTAGCTGCGCTTGCCACCGATCATATCCATGCTGTTCCAGAAGTCCGGGGTGCGGATCTGATAGGCCACATCCTTGAGCACGCCCACGACCTTGCCGCCCTTGATCTCGTGGTACAGCTGCCCACCGAACTGCGCGTTGAAGCGCTGTTGGTCAATGGAGAACGATCCGTCGCCCTGAATGAGAATGCCGCGGTCGGTGGCGGCGATGAGATCGTTCATGGTGAGGTCCTTCTCACCCGGCATGAGTGACACGTTGGGCATGCGCTGGAACTGCACGTTGTCCCATCCCTGCGCATACGAGCAGCCGTGTGAGCGCACGGGGCGTCCATTCTTCTCGTACCACCAACGCAGCCACGGCGCCTGTTCGCGCGTGGTCTGGTAGTCATTGAACATGCCGTTCCTGATGATGAAGAACTCGTCGGGCTTCACGCCGTCGTCGTCCCACCCGATGGTGGAGAGGCCGCCTTCCTGCGAGCGGTCACCCTGGATGTTCATGAGGCTCGGGCCGTACTTGAGTGTGCCGAGCATTTTTTCCGGTGGCGCCACAAAGCTCGTGCCGGCATAGTTGGCTTCGTAGCCCATCGCGCGATCGAGCTCGGTGGGGTGCCCGATGCTCTCGTGAATGGTGAGCCAGAGATTCTGCGGATCGAGCACGAGGTCGTAACGCCCCTGCTCCACCGGCTTGCCCGTAAGCTTGGCGGCGGCTTCTTCGCCCCACTGCTGTGCGTTGCCCACCAGATCGTTCTTGAGCACGTACTCCCAGCCGCGCGCCATGGGGGCCACCATGTTGCTGCGATTCTGGAAGTCGGAGAAGTCGCTGCTCACCGCGGTGATCTGCATGGTGGGCCACGAGCGCACCACGTCCTGCTTGGTCACCGTGCCATCGGTGTTGGCGTAGTTGCGTTCGTCCTTCACGAAGAAGAAGCCGCTGAACACGTACTTCACGTTCTTCGCCTTCATGGCATTCGCGTTGGCCTTGATGAGCAGATCGGCCTTCTGCTCCACCGGCACCTCGAACGGATCCTGCGTGAAGGCACTCTTCCAGTAGCCGTCCTTCACCGTAGGCGCCGGCAACCACTCCACACCGTTGGCGCGGGCGACACGCGAGGCCTTCGCAATGGCCACCGCTTCGCGCGCCGCAGCGGCGGCGCCTTCCGTGGTGAGGATACGCGTGGCCGCGAAGCCCCAGGTGCCGTCCACCAGTGCGCGAACGCCGATGCCCACGGTGTCGGTGTCGACGACGTTCTGGATCTGCTGCTCGCGGGTGAATACGAAGTTCTGCCGTTGGCGGCTGCACCGCACGTCGGCGTAGGTGGCACCGGCCATCTTGGCGGCATTGAGCGCGGCGTCCATGAGGGCGCGCACATTGGCCACGTCATTGAACGCTTCGAGCGTGCGCCAATCCGGCGCCGGCGCAGCATTCAGGAGCCGCGGAACACCGGCGAGACCGCTACCGGCCAGCAGGGCGCCGCCGAGGGCGGTACCACCCTGCCACAGGAAATCACGTCGGGAGGTCATGAGTTACAGCAGACTCCGCCAAACAGGTGGGAACGCGGGCGGGGCGCCCGCGACGAGTGCGGACCAGTACGTGCGAAGGGCCGGCTTCGTTTCGACAACTCAGACCGCGGCAGCGTTGCTGCCGCTCTCAGATCTGAACCACGAGACGACAGGGCGAGAATCGAAGAGCCAGAATGAGAGGCCAGCCCGGATCGAGGTGAGACGACCGCTTTCCAGCGGTGAGAAGCGAGTGCGTAAGCCTCTGACTTCTCACCTCCGGCCAACGGATGTCTCGCTTCTATCCAGGCTCATTTCTCATTCTCGCGCTGCGACTCTCCCGCTGCGACTCTCAGATCTCAGGAGTGCCCCCACAGCCCGAGTACTTCGTGCGCCTTCTCGTCCGCGGTCGCTCGCGCCTGCGCCCACGGGATCAGCCCTCTCGCCGCATCCGTGCACAAGAGCTCCGCGCGCGGGGTGATACCCACCCGCCCCAGATCCAACCGGTCGGCATCCCAACACGCCAGCAGCGTGGCGTCGCCGGTGGTATGCCCGTCGGTGTGCAGACGGCATGCTTCGTACAGCAGCTCGAAGCGCGTGTCGTCGAGATGCACCAGCGTGCCACGCAGCGAGCGCGCGAGTTCACCGCCGCGCAGGCCGTGATCGGGATCGCGGTGTTCATTCACCCGCCGCGCATCGTGAAACAGCGCGAACAGGCGCACGACCTCTTCGTCCGCCCCATTGTGCTCGGCCACCCGAAGGCCGTTCTCCCAAACGCGGGCCCAGTGGTACACGCCGTGATACCCGTCGTGAGGGAGCGCATAACCGGACAGCACGGTGTGTAGAATGTCGGTGTAATCGTGGGACATGGCTGAACGGAGAAAGAGATTCGAGCATCGAGAATGAGCATCGAACTGGCAGAATGAGAATTGAGCCCGGATAGAAGCGAGAGGCCAGCGCTCGCGAGGTGAGAAGTCATAGGCAACGCCCTCGCCTCTCACCTCGAGACCGCTGGCCTCTCGCTTCTATCCGAGCTGGCTTCGCACGCTCACGCTTCGACTCTCATTCTCAACGCTCTGGTCTAAGATCTCAGCCCAGCAGCAGTTCCAGCTCAGCGCGCCCGATCGTCCCGAGCCCTCCCTTATCTTCGGAAAGAATCGCGTCCGCCAGCGCGCGCTTACTCGCTTGTAATTCGAGAATCTTCGACTCGATCGTATCCCGCGCCACCACGCGCGTGGCCAGCACGTGCCGCGTCTGCCCGATGCGATGCGCGCGGTCGATGGCCTGCGCTTCCACGGCCGGGTTCCACCACGGGTCGAGCAGATACACGTACTCGGCGGCGGTGAGGTTGAGCCCGTGTCCACCCGCCTTGAGGCTGATGAGAAACACCGGCGGGCCCTCCGGACTCTGGAAGCGCGCCACGCGCGCACCACGATCCTTCGTGCGCCCGTCGAGATACTCGTACTTGAGCCCCACCGCATCGAGCCGGTCCTTCACGAGCGCGAGGAAGCTCGTGAACTGCGAGAACACGAGCGCCTTGTGCCCTTCGGCCGTGACTTCCTGCAGCGCCGGAATGAGCGCATCGAGCTTGGCACTCGGCAGCCCCGCCTTGCGCGGGTCGGCGAGCACCGGGTGACACGCCGCCTGACGCAACCGCAGCAGCGCTTCGAGAATCTGCATGCGCGAGCGCGCCATGCCCGCCTTGTCGAGCAACGCGAACAAGTTCTCCGCCTGCTGCACACGCAGCTCGTCGTAGAACGCGCGCTGCTTGGGTTCGAGCTCCACCTCGAGCGTCTGCTCCACACGCGGCGGCAGCTCGCTCGCTACCTGCGCCTTGGTACGGCGCAGAATCACCGGACGCAGTGCACGGGCGAGTACATCATCAGGACGCGAATCACCCGCTTCGCGCGCCACGTCGCCCAGCATGCGCGCCGCACGACTGAAGCGCGTGCTCGCGCCCAGCATGCCCGGGTTGAGGAACTCGAAGAGACTCCACAGCTCCTCGATGCGATTCTCGATGGGCGTGCCACTCAACGCGAGTTTGTGGTCACCCTGCAGGAGACGCGCCGCCTTCGCTGTGGCCGTACCCGCATTCTTGATGGCCTGCGCCTCGTCGAGCACGATGTAGTCGAAGCGGCGCTGTCCCAACGACAGCACATCGCGACGCAACGTACCGTACGTGGTGATCACCAGGTCGGCGTCGATCTGCGCGATCGGTGTCTCGGCGCGATCGGGCATGCTGAGGTCGAGCACCCGCAGCTGCGGCGTGAAGCGTGCCGCTTCCTGCACCCAGTTGAACACGAGGGACCGCGGCACCACCAGCAGACTCGGTCCACGCCCTTCGGCACGGCGTGCTTCGAGCAGCGCCAACACCTGCACCGTTTTGCCGAGCCCCATGTCGTCGGCGAGACAACCGCCGAGCCCGAACTGGCGCAGGAAGGCAAACCACCCAAGCGCTTCGTGCTGATAGCCACGCAGTTCGCCGACGAACCCTGCGGGCACAGGCACTTCGCCCACCGAGCGGAAGTCGCGGAGCTGCGCACGCGCGTGCTCCAGCTGGGCATCCACATCAGGATCGGGGAGCGAATCGAGCAGCACATCGATGAGCGCGAGTTGCCCGCGCCCGAAGCGCACCGTATCGCCGTGGCGCTCGCCCAGCTGCAGCATGGCCTGCCACTCGGCGAGGCTCGCGCGCGGCAGGAGCCCGATGGAGCCGTCGGGGAGTTCGATCACGTCCTCACCGGCCGCCCGCTTCTGCAGCACTTCGAACAACGGCACACGATGTTCACCGTACGTTACGGCGCCCGTGATATCGAACCAGTCGATCCCCGACTGTGCGCGTACATCGAGCGGGCCGGCCGACACCACGGCGCGCCCTTCGTGCTGCACCTGCCAACCATCCTGCACGAGCGTGCTCAGCGTGCGCAGCAGCACATGCGACGGCAGCGCGAGCCGCATGCGGTTGATGCTGGCCGAGTAGTGCTCCTGCGCGCCGAGGGCACGGAGCCGCAGCACGGCGTTCCGCTCGGCTGACAGACGGCGACGATACAGCGTGCCGTTGGCCCGATCGAACAGCCACGGTGATTCCGTCCCCGCGTCGGCGAAGCTGCTCCCGTACCGGAAGCGCACGGCGAGCCACGTGAGCGGATTGCGCAGCCCACCCACGTCGGCCTGGGTCACGATGTACGGCACCGGGGCCACGTCGGTCTCGGTGTGCAGCGCCCCGTCGGGGAGGGAGAGCGGTGGCAACCCCGGTGTGGCGTGGTACTGCTCGAGGAAGTCGGTGAGATCGTCACCGATCTCCAACTCCCCGTCGCGCCAGAGCGCCGCCGCCAGCGGCTGCAATGCGCCGAGCTCCACCCTCGTGAGGGTACGGCCGGTGAGCAGCAGGTCATTGCCGACCAGGAAGTCGACATCGTGAATCGGGAGGTGCGTGTCACTCCCTTCGCGCGCGAGCGCACCGGTGAGCTTGTACGAACCGTCCGCACCGCTCACGACTTCCACGTGCAACGTGTACGGCGCCCCGTCGTCCCACTGCAGCTGTCGCTTGTCGAGCGACGGGCGCTGACTCTTTACGAGCGCGCGCCCCGTTTCGCAGATGAGACGCAGCGTGGGTTCATAGGCACGCGGCGGAATCACGAAACCCGTCGCGGGCATGCCCGTCACATTCGCCACCGGGCCGGTACCGAGCAGCAGGTTGGCGATCAGCCGGTCGGCCACCTCGGGCGCATTCGTCCACGCGTCG
>NZ_JBIJAW010000213.1:0-5706 GCF_044345575.1 Gemmatimonas sp. | reverse complement strand
TGATGAGCTCATCGGCCAGCGCCTGATCTTCAGCCTCGGTACGCCCGCGGGGGCGCGTGCCGGCGATGGGACGCACCGTCAGCTTGCCATCGGCCACACGCAGCATCATTTCGGGCGAGCTGCCTACCAGCTCGAGTCCGTCGAGCTGGAGGTGAAACATGTACGGGCTCGGGTTGAGCGCGCGGAGTGTGCGATAAAGCGTGGTTGTGTCGAAATCGAGCGGCGTTTCCATGCGACGCGCCAGCAGCGCCTGAAAGACATCGCCGGCGAGGATGTACTCCTTGATGCGCGCCACGTCATGCAGAAACGCGTCACGTTCGTAGGTGGAGCGGGCCACCGCGGGCGCGGCATCGTGATGCAACTGCAACGGCGGCAGCACCTCGGGGCCCTGCAAGCGCGCGATGGTGTCGTCGAGGCTGGCATCGGCGCGAGCGAACAGGGCGCCAAGCACGTCATCGTTTGCGCCCGCGGGTACCGGTACCGAGGCGATCACGCGCGCCTGACCGCGCCAGTTGTCGATGACCACCAGCGTGTCGGTGAACACGAAGCACGCGTCGGGATAATCGAGCACGCGCGGCGGTGCGTCCGGCAGGTGCTCGATATGCCGGACGGTGTCGTAGCTGAAGAAGCCGAACGCGCCGCCCCAGAGCGCGTCGAGCTCGGGGGCGTCCACCGGATTCATACCCCGCACGAGGTCGCGCAGGTCGGCGATGGGATCCGCCGGAGTGCGCGCGCCGTACCAGCCGCGCTCTGCGGTCCAGTCTTCGACCACACCATCCTTGAGCCGCCACGCCCCACGCGGTTCGGTGCCGAGGTACGTGTAGCGCGACCACGCCTGCCCGCGCGTCACGGCCGACTCGAGCAGAAACGCGAACGGCCCGCGACGCAGCTTGGCGTAGGCGGATACCGGCGTGCAGAGGTCGAGCAGGCAGTCGCGCCACACCGGCACGAGGCCACCGGCCGCACGGCACGATTTGGCGCGCGCGCGGAATTCAGCGGAGGTGGTCATCGCCCGAAAGTTCGTCACCCCGCTCGCTGCGGGGAAGCCAAGCGTCTAGCATTCGCCCATGGTTTTCGACGAACGTGATTCGAGTCGCACGCGCATCGACGTGCGCGTGGTGGACGTGGTGGTGCTGGCCCCCGCGCCCGAAGGGAGCGCCGACCGGTGGCAGGTACTCGCCATGCGGCGGGCGCCGGGGACGCGGTGCACCGGCGCGTGGGAGATCGTACACGGCCGGATCGAGGCCGGCGAAGGACCCAAGGACGCCGCGCGCCGCGAAGTGTTCGAGGAGACGGGGCTCACTCCTTCCCGGCTGTACAGCATCACCGTGAACCCGTTTTATCTGCACGCCTACGACAGCGTGCAGCTGGCGGTGGTATTCGCGGCGGTGGTCGACGGCGATGCGCCTGTCGTTCTGGGGGTGGAGCACGATGCGTGGGAGTGGCTCACGCCGGCCGGGGCCATGGATCGGCTAGCGTGGCCGCGGGAGCATCAGGCGCTGCAGTATGTGCTGCACCTGCTGCGAACCGGGGACGCGGGCCCGGTGGAAGACGTGCTGCTGGTGCCCTGAAGGCCCCAGATGATTTGAGGGCGGACTGCCGGCCGCTATCGCTTGGCGGCCGCGCGCGATCGTACCAGAGCGCGTTCCCGCTCCACCCGCTGCAGCACCGTGTTCCAGTCCGTCACGCTCGGCACGCTTTCGAGCTGCGCGGTCACGGGCTGATTGAGATCGATCTGGCCATCGAACACCAGCAGCGCCGATTGCACCTCGCGCTGCTTGAGGCGGTACTCACCGAACCCCGGCGTGAGCGGCACAATGTCGAGCGGCCGGAAATCGCGCCCGGTGTTGGCGATGATGAACTCCTGCGGCGAGAAACGCGTCTCGCCCTGCTCGAGCGCGAAGAAGCTCACGTACCACACGGAGTACGACGGGAGACGGTTGCGCTCCTTCACCGCAAGCAGCTGTGCGCCCTTGCTGGCCTGCAACTCACGCAACGCGCGATAAGAGTCGGGCGATAGCAGACGAATGAACCGTTCGTCCAAGGGAATGGCGCGAATCTGCAGCCCGTTAGCCGGCGATGACTTGAGGGCGATATCGTCCTGGCGAAGCGTGCCATACCCGGCCGGTACCCAGTTCGCGTCGAGGGTGTCACCGCTCACGCCGGCTTGACCGGCCGGGGGCACCACCTGCGCCGGTACGGGGGTCGCCATGCCGCACCCGGCGAGCGCAACCATCGCGAGCACGAGCACAGGCCCTCGCCACGAACGTCTCTGCATGGGTCGCCTACTCCTCTGCAGTATCCGCCGTTTCCGCGGCGTCGTCGGTCACCGGCAGTTTCCAGTCGGGCATCGCGAGCAGCGACATGAGGGCCGAGGCGAGTTCGTCCCGCCCTTCACCGGTTTGCGCGCTGAACGGTACGATCTGATCGGGGTCGAGCCCGAGCTGCGTGGACAGTTCGCGCACACGCGTGGCCACCTGACCACGCCCGAGCTTGTCGACCTTGGTCACCGCGAAGATGGTCGGTACCCCAAGCTCGGCCAGAAAGTCGAGCATGGTCATGTCGTCGTCGGTGGGATCGTGGCGCACATCGAGCAGCTGTACGACCCCCCATATCTTGGGGCTGTCCTTGAGATAGCCCTCGATGAGCGGACGCCATTCGGCCTTACGCGCCTTGCTGATGCGCGCATAGCCGTATCCGGGCAGGTCGGCCAGCACGAACTGGCGGTTCACGTCGAAGAAATGAATTTCGCGCGTGCGCCCCGGCGTGTTGCTCACGCGCGCAAACGCCTTGCGCTTCATGAGGCGGTTGAGCAACGACGATTTGCCCACGTTCGACCGCCCCACGAAGGCGATCTCCGGGTGCGTCGGGTCGGGGCGCCAGCCCTCGCGCGAGGACATCGGGCCCAGGTACTCGAGGTAGCGAATGACGAGCGGATCGGCGGACGTGGGCGTAGGCTGCTCGCTCATGCGATCACCTCGGCCTGCGTCGAGATCACCACGCGTTCCTCGTGCAGCGACGGGACGGGGCCACGAAGGGCCAGCGTCAACACCTCGTCCATCGTCTTCACCTGATGCCACGTGACGCTCTCCCGTACTTCCTCAGGGAGTTCGCTCAAGTCCTTCGCGTTGCCGGCCGGCACGATGACATGCTTGATGTGATGGCGATGTGCCGCTACCCCCTTTTCGCGCACGCCACCGATGGGCAACACGCGTCCACGGAGCGTGATCTCACCGGTCATGGCGACGTCGCCGCGCACCGGAATGCCGGTGAGCGCACTCGTGAGGGCCGTGGCCAGCGCGATGCCGGCCGACGGACCGTCCTTGGGAGTGGCCCCCGCCGGCAGATGCACATGGATGTCGCGCGTGCGATGGAAGTCGGGAGAAAGCCCGAGCGCCGACGCTCTCGCGCGCACGAAGCTCAGCGCGGCTGCCGCCGACTCCTTGATCACGTCACCCAACGTGCCGGTGAGTTGCAGGCGCCCACGGCCGGGAAGCACGCTCACCTCGATTTCCAGCAGTTCGCCACCGGTACTCGTGTAGGCGAGGCCGTTCGCCACGCCCACCTGATCCTGCAACTGCAAGTCGTCGTCGGTGTGGGGCGCCGTGCCCAGCATGTCGTGGAGCTGGGCCGCCGTCACGGTCACTCCGGCACGTCCACTCCAATCGCGGCGGGCCAGCTTGCGCGATACGCGGGCGATCCGGCGTTCGAGATCTCGCACGCCGGCTTCGCGGGTGTAATTGCGGATGATCGCCGGCAGCACGTCGTCGGCCAGCGTCACTCGCTCCACCGGGACCCCGTTGGCCGCAAGCTGTCGCGGCACGAGAAAGCGCCGCGCAATGGCAAGCTTCTCCTGCTCGAGATACCCGGGCAGGCGAATGATCTCCATGCGGTCGCGCAGCGCCTCGGGAATGCTTGCGAGCGAATTGGCCGTGGTCACGAACAGCACCTGTGAGAGGTCGTAGTCCACCTCCAGGTAGTGGTCGTTGAAGGCGTGATTCTGCTCGGGGTCGAGCACTTCGAGCAGCGCCGCCGCCGGGTCGCCGCGCCAATCGGCACCCAGCTTGTCCACTTCGTCGAGCAGGATGACCGGGTTCACGCTTTCGGCGCGGCGCATGGCCTGCAGGATGCGTCCCGGCATGCTGCCGATGTACGTACGGCGATGTCCGCGGATTTCGGCTTCGTCACGCACACCACCAAGCGCCATGCGCACGAACTTGCGATTCAGCGCGTGGGCGATGCTGCGGCCGAGTGACGTTTTGCCGACACCTGGCGGGCCCACGAGGCACAGAATGGGCCCCTGCAGCTTGCCCACGCGCGCCAGCACGGCGATGTGATCGAGAATGCGCTCCTTCACCTCGGTGAGACCGAAGTGATCGCCCTCGAGCGCGGTGCGCGCGGTGTCGAGATCGGTCGTATCGTCGGTGCGGTCGGTCCACGGCAACGCGAGGACCCAGTCGATCCACCCGCGGGCGACGGCGGCGTCCGGGCTGGTGGGAGAGCTACGCTTGAGTCGACGCAATTCGCGCTGCGCGCGGGCGGCCACGGCTTCGGGCAGTCCGCGCGCGGCGATCTGCCGCCCCAACTCCTCGTACTCGTCGCCGTCCTCCTGGCCGAGCTCCTTGTGAATCGCGCGCAGCTGCTCCTGGAGAAAGAACTCGCGTTGGTTCTGGAAGAGCGAGCCGCGGACCTGTTCGTCGATCTTGCGTTCGAGCTTGAGCAGTTCGAGCTCGGCGCCGAGCAGCTGTACCAGCTGGGCCACGAGGTCGCTGACCGAAGGCGCCCCCAGCAACGCCTGCCGCTGATCGATCGGAATCTGCAGATGCGCGGCGATGCCGAAGGCGATGCGTTCCTCGTCGTCGAGCCCCTGGAGGAGACCGATCACCTCGGGAGGCAGGCGCTTTTGCAGGCCGCTGTATTCCTCGAAAAGCGCGAGCGCATTGCGCACGCGGGCGTGCAGCGCGTCCCCTCCGCTGCGCGGACGCTTGAGTGGCATGGACTCCACGCGCGCCTCGAGCATGGTGCCGGCCTTGAGCCCCCGCGTGCGGGCGAGCGCCTTGACCGTACCGTAGCGGGTCACCTTCACCCGTTCGAGCCCGTCGACGAGGATGCGGGTGGTCCCGTTGGCCACGCGCGAGGCCTGCTGCACGCGCGCGCGCACCCCGATGCGATAGAGATCGCTCCCGGTGGGGATGTTCACGTCGGCATTGCGCTGCGTGACGAGCAGCAACTCGCGATTGCCGTCGAGCGCTGCGGTAACCGCTGCCAACGAGGCGTCGCGGCCAATGAGGAGCGGCATGGCGACGTGGGGGAACAAGACCACGTCCCGAAGTGGAAGGACCGGCAGCTTGCGGCCGCCGGTCCTCGAAGTGCGTTGCGTGCTCAGGCTTCCTTCTTCTGCCGCTTGGGCGCGATTTCGAGGAGAGGCGGGGCGCCGTTGGCCACGGCGTTCTCGGTGACCCGCACCTCCGTGACATCGTCGCGCGTGGGCAGTTCGAACATGGTGTCGAGGAGTGTTTCTTCGAGAATGGCGCGCAGGCCGCGCGCGCCCGTGCCGCGCTTGAGGGCCTTGGCGGCCACCGCGCGCAGCGCGCTTTCCTCGAAGGTGATCTTCACGTCTTCAAGGTCGAAGAGGCGCTGATACTGCTTGGTCAGCGCGTTCTTCGGCTCCTTGAGGATGCTCACGAGCGCGTCCTCGTCGAGCGC
>NZ_JBIJAW010000034.1:0-18116 GCF_044345575.1 Gemmatimonas sp. | reverse complement strand
CGACTCGCTTCGGTCACGACCGTTCGCCGTGGACGTGCCACAGGCGGTGAAGGGGCGTGGGCGCGTCATTCTGTTCGCGAACAACCCGATCTATCGCTGGCAGAACCATGGCGAGTTCAACATGGTCTTCAACAGCCTGATCAACTGGAACGACGTGGTGGAGCCGAAAAAGCCGTAAACGGTCCGCGCATCGGGCACGGGTCGCCGCGATTCTTCCTGGCGGTGGGTTCCCGAGGGCAATGTCACGCCCGTGCGGAACCCACACGGCGGAAAGCCGGCGCCATATCACGAACGGTGCGCCGGGTCGCAATTGTGGATAAAAATCGGTGCGATTTGTGACAGTCGGGGCCTCGCCGAGTAAGTCCCAACTTCAACAAAATCCACTGCTTGCGCGGCGCGATCGAACGTGTATTCTAGGGGAGCTACTGTAACACCGACTTGCTCCGTCCACATTTGCACACGGGCCGGGAGCGCGGTCCGCCGACGCCGGCGGAGCTCGCCGCACTCGGCCCGCCAGGCGTCAGGTCCTCCTGGCCTCTGCGACCTCCACCCCGTGCCCGCCCAGCCCGTATGGAGCTCCCCCGCATGACCTTCGAGTTCGAAGAGAACGCTTCCCAGAACGCCCGCATGAAGGTTGTGGGCGTCGGAGGCGGCGGCGGCAACGCCGTGAACCGCATGATCGAGGAACACCTCGAGGGTGTGGAGTTCATCTCGGTGAACACCGACGCGCAGGCCCTCATGAACTCGAAGGCCGACGTCAAGATTCAGATCGGCAAGAAGCTGACCCGCGGTCTTGGGGCAGGCGCCCGCCCCGAAATCGGCCGTCAGGCCATCGAGGAGAACCGCGAAGACTGTAAGCGGGTCCTCGGCAACGCCGACCTCGTCTTCATCACGTGTGGTATGGGTGGCGGCACCGGAACCGGCGCAGCGCCGGTGGTCTGTCAGCTCGCGCGTGAAGCGGGTGCGCTCACGGTGGGCATCGTGACGCGCCCCTTCCTCTTCGAAGGCCGCAAGCGTATGCGGCAGGCCGAAGAGGGCATCGCCGAAATGCGCAAGCACGTGGACACGATGATCATCGTGCCCAACGAGCGGCTGCTCGCGGTGGTGGGGAAGGGCATTCCGTTCCATGAGGCGCTCAAGAAGGCCGACGAAGTGCTGCTGCATGCCACGCAGGGCATCTCGGTGCTCATCAGCGAGACCGGCATGGTGAACGTCGACTTCGCCGACGTACGGACCGTCATGCAGAATGGCGGCTCCGCCCTCATGGGCACCGGTATCGGCCGAGGAGAGAACCGCGCCAGCGAGGCCGCGCAGCAGGCCATCGCGTCGCCGCTCCTCGACAACGTGTCCATCTCCGGCGCCACCGGCGTGCTGGTCAACATCACCGGCGGGGAAGACCTCACGCTCGGCGAAGTGCATCAGATCAACGATATCGTGCATGACGCGGTGGGCGACGATGCCGAAATCATCTTCGGTGCCGTGCACGAGCCGGCCATGATGGGCGAGATCCGCGTGACCGTCATTGCCACAGGCTTTGACCGCTACATGCAGAATCAGATGGCTACCCCCCAGCAGGCCGCCGTCCCGATGGTCGGCAATGGGGGTTCCGTTCGGCCCTATGGCGCTGCACATTCCGAAGCTCAGCAGCCGGCGGCCGCCAAGGCCCCATCGGTCCTGCCGTTCCCCAGCGGAACGCGCCCGCCGGTGAGGCCCACGGTCCCCACCGGTCGTCCCACCTTCGAAGGGGCTCCGCCGCGTCCGCCGCGGGTGCCGCCTTCCTCCACGTCGTCCGCTGAGCTCGACGACATGGAGATCCCGACGTTCATACGGAGACAGATGGATTGAACGCCACGCGAAAGCTGCTCGTCGCCGCCGGTTGCCTGGGCATCGGAGCGGCTGCCATCGCGCTGGGACGTCCAGTTCAAGAGCGCCCCGCGGCCAGTGTTCTGGCGGCGGGGCCTCGTGTTTCCATTGCTGCCCGCTGGCGCACCAAGGTCGATACCATCCGCCGCGGTGAACCGCTCTCGGTAGCCCTCGAGCGTGCCGGCCTCGACCCGCAGGAGGCCGCCGAGGCCCTCAGCGTGGCGTCGGCGCTCGACCCCCGGAAGGTGCGCGCCGGCACGACCATTACCACCAAGGTCGACCCGGATTCCGGGGCCTCCGAAGTGGTGCTGCAACTGGCCATCGACCGCGTCGTGCGCTTCACCCGCGTCTTCGGCAAGCCCTGGGTCGAGCAGGAACAGACGCTCGCGTGGCGCACGGATACCGTGGTGGTGGGCGGCGTTGTCACGTCCACCCTCACCGCGGCCCTCGCCGATGGCGCCGAGGCCTTTCCGGCGCGCCAGCGCACCGAGTTGGCGTATGCCCTCGCCGACATTCTCGAGTATCGCGTCGATCTGAGCCGAGACCTGCAGAGGAACGACTCGGTGCGTGTCATGGTCGAGCGACAGACCGCCGAGAACGGACTCGTGCGCCCCGGCAACATCATCGCGGCGCGGGTCACCGTCGATGGCAAGCCGATGGAGACGATGCGCTTCACGCAGAGTGGCCGCGTGGCCTACTTCGACGGGGAGGGCAAGTCGATGCGCGCCGCGTTCCTCCGCGCGCCGCTCGCGTTCCGCCGCATCTCCAGCGTGTTCGGCATGCGCCGCCACCCCATTCTCGGTACCGTGCGTCGCCACGCCGGTACCGATTATGCCGCCGCGTCGGGTACGCCCGTGCGCGCCCTCGGCAACGGTCGGGTCATTTTCGCCGGCTGGCGCGGTGGATACGGCAAGACCGTCGAAATCCGGCACACCAACGGCTTCGTCACCCGCTATGGTCACCTCCGGGCGTACAATGTGCGTTCGGGGCAATCGGTGAGCATCGCACAGACCATCGGTCAGGTTGGCTCCACAGGACTGTCCACGGCACCGCACCTGCACTTCGAGGTGCTCGTGAACGGCGTGCACCGGGATCCGCGCGTGGCGCTCAAGAATCAGAGTGGCGAACCACTGGCTGCTTCGCAGCGTCGCGCCTTCCAGCAGCTCAAGACCCAGCTGTTCGCCCTGCTCGAGCAGTCGTCCCCCAAGCTTGAAGGGCGCACGGCGGCGGCCCGGCCCAGCGGCGACTGAATACGCCGCGCTCCCGCCCGAGCGCGCGCCCAGCGCCTGAGCAGAACGCCTCGGCACTGCGTAACCCCACTGTGCCGATCTCCGCTCCCTGCGCCGTCGCTGAGCGACCTCTCCTGAGCCACTTCACGTGATCCGCTGGTTCATCGCCATCGCCATTGGCCTCGTGGCCGCGTGGCTGGCTTACGGTCGACGGGGACGGGGGGGCGTCAACTCGCCCTCGCGCATGACGTGGCTACTGGCGGCGCTCCGCGCCGCCGCCGTCGCCGTCGTCGCCGCCCTGCTGCTGGGGGCCCCGCGCGGGCAGGAAACACCGCGAGCACCTCTCGTCGCCGTCGATGTCTCCGCCTCCTGGCGACGTGCCGTGGGCGACGAAAGCACGTTCGTGCAGGGATGGCGGCGTCTCGTGAATGACAGTGCGTTACGCACCGTCGCGGGCGACGCCGACCTCGTGCTGGTAGGCGATTCCCTTCGTGAATCCACAGTGGACGAAGCGCGGCGCGTGCTGCCCGCTGATCGCGCCTCGCGGGTGCGCCCGGCCGTTGACCGCGCCGCGTCGCTCGGACGTAGTCTCATGCTGGTCACCGACGGTGAGATCGACGATGTCGATGCCCTGGCCGAAGCGCCGCCCGGGTCGCGGGTCGTGCGTCTACCCGGGGCAACGCGACGCGATGTGGCGGTCGCCGACCTGCAGGTGCCGCTCTCGGTCACCGGAGGCGACACCGTAACGGCCTCGGTGACCCTGACCGCCGGGGCCATCGCGGCTGACAACGGTACGCTGCACCTCAGGGTCGACGGCGTCGAGGCCGCGACGGCCACCATCCCGCCACTCGCGCCGTTCGCGAGCACGCGCCTGACTGTCCCGTTCGCGGTAACGCGAGGGGACCGCGTCGCGCTCGTGCAGGCCGTCGTCGAGACGGCCAGCGATGCCGAAGGGCGCAACGACACGCTCACCGTCGCGATGGACGTGGGCGACCGTCCGGCGGCGGTATTCGTCTCTACCTCCCCCGACATCGACGTGCGTGAGGTGCTCACCGTGTTGCGCGGGGCCCTCGATGTACCGACCCGTGCGTATCTCCGGGTCGCGCCTGGGGTCTGGCGCGTGGAGGGATCGCTCGCAAGCGTGAGCGAAGCCGAGGTGAAGGCCCGCGCCGCGACGGCCGGTATGCTCATCGTGCACGGTGATACCGCGTGGCGGGCGCAGTCGGGTAACCGGACCGCGGCCGCGCGTGCACTGTGGGTACCGGCCCCCCCCACGCAGATCGCCCGGGCTGGCGAACTCACGCGAACCCCTGAGTGGTACGCGACCGCTGCACCGCCTTCGCCGCTGATGGGGGCGCTTGCGTCGCTCCCGTACGACTCACTGCCGCCCGTGACATTGGCCGGTGCCGCGACCGGTGGCGAGCCGGTGCTCACCGTGCGCCTCGGCAAGCAGGGCACGGCCCAAACGGCGATCGCGGCTCGCGAGGCGAACGGGACGCGTACCGTGGTCATTTCGGGCTCCGGGTACGCGGGGTGGGCTCTGCGTGGGGGCCGGAGTCGCGAGGCCTTCACGGCCCTCTGGGGCGCTATATTCGACTGGGTGTCGGCGGGGCGTGGCGATCTGCGGGCGGCACGGCCCGTAACTGGCGTACTGCGGGCCGGCGATCCGGTGACGTGGCGACGCGGCGGGGCCGATTCAGTGGTGCCCGTGCGTCTCTCCGCGCGCGGCGCAGTCCCGACGCGTGTCCCCGGGGATTCGCTGCTGCTCCGGTTTGGCGCGCGCTACGAGACCCTCTCGGCCCCTCTGGCGGCCGGGGTGTATGATGCGCAAACCGCTGGTGGAGTGAGTGTGCTGGTGGTGAACGCGTCGCGGGAGTGGGTGCCTCGGGCGCCTGCCGTGGTGGCCGGGCCGCTGGCGCGTGGTTCGGCCGGTTCCGACGCCCCCCGACTGGCGGATGCCGGGTGGCCCTTCGCGCTCGCGTTGCTGCTGCTGTGCGCCGAGTGGATTGCCCGGCGGTCCAGCGGGCAGCGCTAAGGCGAGCCGTGGTGCATCGTCGGCAGCCCGGCATCTCGCCGTTTCGACTTTCTCAGGTGCAGGTATAGAGGCTCATGGCTCGATTGTTCCGCCGCAAGGACGATGTCCCGAAGCGCTCGCTCTGGCAGCGTATCAAGGATGTCGTGTCCACCGATGTGTCCGTGCTCTTCAAGGGCGTGGACGAAGGCTCGCTCGAAGCACTCGAAACGCTGCTCATCGAAAGCGATTTCGGCGTGCCGACGTCACTGGCCCTCGTGGCGGACGTGGAGCGGCGACACAAGCGCGGCGAGGTGAAGAGCGAGGCGGAGTTCCGGAAAGCGCTCGCCGACGGCGTGGAGGCGGCGCTCCGCAAGGGGAACAGTGATCCGGCGCTGCGCCTGAACCGGAGCGGCCCGACCGTGCTGCTGGTGATCGGCGTGAACGGAGCGGGGAAGACCACGTTCATCGGCAAGCTGTCGGCCGCGTTCCGCAAGGAAGGCAAGAAGGTTCTGCTGGGCGCGGCAGATACGTTCCGCGCCGGCGCGATCGATCAGCTGCGCGTGTGGGCGGAGCGTGCAGGCGTCGACTTCGTGGGCGGCGCGCCGGGCAGTGATCCGGCGAGTGTGGCGTTTGATGCGGTGGACGCGGGGATCACCCGGGGCGCCGACATCATCATCGTGGACACGGCGGGACGCTTGCACACGAGTGACGACCTGATGACGGAGCTGCGCAAGATTCATCGGGTGATCGGTAAACGCCTCCCGGACGCCCCGCACGAAATTCTGCTCGTGCTCGACGGTACCATCGGACAGAACGCGCTCTCGCAGGCGCGCACCTTCTCGTCCGCGGTGCCGGTCACCGGCATCGTGGTCACCAAGCTCGATGGGACCGCCAAGGGCGGTATCGTCGTCGCGGTACACGAGACGCTCGACGTGCCTATCAAGTTCGTCGGGCTCGGCGAACAGATTGGTGATCTCGAGCCGTTCGACGCCGGCGAGTACGCGCGGGAGCTCGTGGAGGCGTGATGTTTCGCGGCGACTCGGATGCGGAGGCGCGTCGGCGACGCCCGCCCGCGCGTCCGGCGCCGCGGCTCACGCTCGACACGCCCGTCACCTATCTCAAGGGCGTCGGGCCGGCGCGGGCCACGTCGCTCGCCAAGCTTGGCATCACGCTGGCAGGTGACCTGCTGCGGCACGTGCCGCACCGCTACGAGGACGCCACCACCGTCACGCCCATCGCGCAGGCTGCGGTCGGTACCGATGTGACCGTGCTGGGGCGCGTGATCGCCAAGGGCGTGCTCCCCACCCGTAAGGGGCTGCGCGTGTTTCAGGCGGTCATTCAGGACGCCAGCGGCATGCTGGAAATCGCGTGGCCCGGCCAACCGTTTCTCGATCGTACCATCAACAAGGACGACTGGCTGCTGTGCACCGGTCCCGTGCGGTTCTTCCACGGGCGACGGCTGCAGCCACGTGAGTTCGTCAACCTCGGCCCCGAGGAAGAGGGGACCGGCGAGGGGCGGGTGCTGGCGGTGTATCCCAGCACCGAGGGGCTGTCCGTGCGCCTGCTGCGCGCCATGGTGCAGCAGCACCTCGATGCGCTGCTGCCATTGGTGCAGGAGCCGCTCCCAGCGTGGTTGCTCGAGGCGGCCGACGTCCCGCCGCTCCCGCAGGCGTTGCGCATGGTGCATCGCCCCACGAGCGTCGCGGACGCAGTGCGCGGGCGCTCGCGGCTCGCGTTCGAGGAGCTGCTGTGTGTGCAGTTGCTGCATCGCAAGGCCAATCAGGTCGCGCGTGAAGATCGCGGCGGGCGGGCCTTCGAAAACAAGCGCGACCTTACCAGCAAGCTGCGCGCGGCGCTCCCGTACACCCTCACGCACGCGCAGGTGCGCGCCATTCGCGAGATCGTGCACGACATGGAGAGTCCGCGTCGCATGCATCGCCTGCTGCAGGGCGACGTGGGCGCCGGCAAGACCGTCGTGGCCGTCTTCAGCGCCCTACTCGCCATGGAGAACGGTGCCCAGGTCGCGCTCATGGCCCCCACCGAACTGCTGGCCGAACAGCACGCGCGCAGCGTAGCCACCCTGCTTGCGCCGCTGGGCATTACCCCGGTGCTGCTCACCGGGCGGCTCGGCGCCAAGGAGAAGCGCGCCGCGCTCACCCGGTTGGCCAGTCACGAGCCGGTGCTCGCCATTGGGACGCACGCGCTGCTGCAGACCGACGTCGCATTTGCCAACCTGGGGCTGGTCATCATCGACGAACAGCATCGCTTCGGCGTGGAGCAGCGGGCCACGCTTGGCAGCAAGGGCGAAGCCCCTGATGTTCTCCTCATGAGCGCCACCCCCATTCCGCGCTCCCTCGCGCTCACCATGTACGGGGATCTCGACGTGAGCGTGCTCGACGAACGGCCCCCCGGCCGGCATCCGGTCACCACCGTGGTGCGTCCGGAAGCGGCGCGGGCCAAGGTGTTCGAGTTCGCCAACGCGCAACTCGACGCGGGCCGTCAGGTGTACGTGGTCTATCCGCTCATCGAAACAAGTGAGAAGATCGACCTGAAGGCCGCCACCGTGATGTACGAAGCGCTGCTGGCGGGCCCATTGGCCGGCCGTCGTGTGGCGCTGTTGCACGGCCGGCTGCCGTCCGACGAACGCGACGTGATCATGCGGACCTTCCGTGATGGCGCACTCGACGTACTCGTGGCCACCACGGTCATCGAGGTGGGTATCGACGTGGGGAATGCCACGGTCATGATCATCGAACACCCGGAGCGCTTCGGACTGTCGCAGTTGCATCAGCTGCGGGGGCGCGTGGGGCGCGGTGCGGAGCAGTCGTACTGCATTCTGCTCGGCGACGTGGGCACCGAGGCCGCTGAACGGCTGGGGATGTTCGCCGCTACCGAAGACGGATTCGAAATTGCCCGCGCCGATCTGCAACTGCGTGGCATGGGCGATCTCTTCGGCGCGAAGCAGCATGGCCTGCCGGCGTTTCGTATTGCCGATCCGCTGCGCGACGAGGCGCTCAATGAAACCGCACGCGCGCTGGCCGACCGGATTCTGCGTGACGACCCCGATCTCGAGAAGCCCGTGCACACCGGCCTCCGCCACACGCTCACCGTCGGGTACGCCAAGGCGCTCGAGTACTTCCGGGTGGGCTGACCGGACGGAAATGGCGGTGGGCCCAGTCCCACCGGTTCCCCGGGCGGTGCATTATTCAGCCGGCCTTATGGGCCTGCTCCTGCGGCGACGTCTGCCGCCCGTCCAACCGCTTCCCGCCGTTCTGTGAACAAGTCCACCACCCGCATCGCCGATCTCAAGCACCACGTGGGCAGCACGGTCACCGTGCGCGCCTGGATCACCCATCTCCGCTCGAAGGGCAAGCTCGGCTTCGCGGTGGTCCGGGATGGCACGGGGATCATGCAGGCCGTGGTGGTGAAGGCCGAAGTCAGTGAGCAGGTCTGGGAAGCCTTCGGGCAGCTCACGCAGGAGAGCAGCGTGGCGCTCGTGGGTGAGGTCCGTGCCGACGCGCGCGCGCCGGGCGGCTTCGAAATGGGTGTGAAGGAGCTCACGATCATTGGGGCCAGCCCGCTGGATTATCCCATCCAGCCCAAGGAGCACGGGATCGACTTCCTGCTCGACAACCGCACCTTCTGGCTGCGCAGCCAGCGCCAGGTGGCGATCATGCGGGTACGCCATGAGCTCGAACAGGCGGTGCACGACTTCTTCTACGCCCGTGACTTCGTGCGCTGCGACACGCCCATTCTCACGGCGGCCATCGGCGAGCGGGCGGGACTCTTCAGCACCGAGTATTTCGACGAGGGGACCGCGTACCTCGCGCAAACCGGGCAGCTGTACGGTGAGGCGCTCGCCGCCGCGATGGGGCGCATCTACACCTTTGGCCCCACGTTCCGCGCCGAGAAGAGCAAGACGCGCCGCCATCTCACCGAGTTCTGGATGATCGAACCGGAAATGGCGTGGTACGATCAGGACGACAACATGGACCTGCAGGAAGACTTCGTGCGCTACCTCGTGGAGCGGGTGCTCGAGCGGCGGCAGGAGGAGCTCAAGGTCCTCGAGCGCGACACGAGCAAGCTCGATTGCGTGTCGCAGCCGTTCGTCCGTCTCGACTATGGCGACGCCGTGAAGCTGGCCCAGAGCAAGGGGAGCGAGATCACGTGGGGCGATGACCTCGGCGCGCCTGACGAAGCCATGATCGTCGACGAGTACCAGCGCCCGGTGTTCGTGGTGAACTATCCGAAGGAAGCCAAGGCGTTCTACATGAAGGAGAATCCGGCCGACCCGCGCACGGTGCGCTGCGCCGATCTCCTCGCCCCCGAAGGGCGCGGTGAAATCATCGGCGGGTCGCAGCGCGAAGACGACTACGACAAGATCCTCGCGCGCCTCGTGCACGAGGGGCTGCCCATCGAGGCCTACGGCTGGTACCTCGACCTCCGCAAGTACGGCACCTTCACGCACTCCGGCTTCGGCCTCGGCCTCGAGCGAACGATCGCCTGGATCTGCGGCATCGAGCATATCCGCGAGGTCATCCCGTTCCCGCGCCTGATGGGTCGGATCAAGCCGTAAGGCGAGAGTTGAGGCGGAAGACGTCAGCAATAGAACAGAGAGCTGAAGGCTGAGAGCTGAAAACTCCCCCGGAGATCGCGTGATCTTCGGGGGAGTTTTCAGTCGTCGGCTTTCAGCTTTCAGCTCTCAGCTTTCGGTGGCCCCCCGCTCCTCCGCCTTCACCGCATCCCAGTACGTATCCTGCTCCTCGAGCGACAGCTCGGTCAGCACACGCCCGTCGGCGGCCGCCAATCGCTCCATCGTCGCGTAACGTCGCACGAATTTCGCATTGGTGCGATCGAGCGCGAGCGCCCCGTGCACGCTGGTCTTCCGGCACAGGTTCACGACGGCGAAGAGCAGATCACCGAGTTCGGCCTCGAGCGCGTCCTGGTCGCGCACGGCGCCGGTTTCGGGATCGATAAGCGCCGCTACCTCTTCTACCTCCTCTCGCACCTTGGCCAGCGGGCCGAGGGCGTTGTCCCAATCGAAGCCCACGCCGGCCGCCCGGTCCTGCAGCCGATGGGCACGGTGCAGGGAAGGCAACCCCGCGGGTAGCCCGTCTTCGAGCGTCGAGCGCTTGGTCTTCGCCGCCTTCATGCTTTCCCATGAGCGCTTGATACCGTCGCCATACAGGTGCGGATGGCGAGCATGCATCTTCGCGATCAGCGCGCCGGCCACATCCTGCATGCCGAAGGCGCCACGCTCCTCGGCTACCACCGAGTGGAAGAGCACCTGCAAGAGCAGGTCGCCCAATTCATCGCGCAACGTGGCGTCGTCGCCGCCGGCGATCGCGTCGTCCACCTCGTGCGCTTCCTCAATGAGATACGGCCGCAATGAACTGTGGGTCTGTGCCGCGTCCCACTCGCAACGGGCCCGCAGGTCCTTCATCAGCGCCAGGGCGTCGTCGAGGGAGCGAGGGGCAGGGGCGGCCGGCGAGGGCGAGGACGTATCCATCGTTGTTGGGCTGCGTGGGGACGCTTAGGATTGCCGGTATGGCTCTCTCGCCAATATACCCGACGCGGCAATCGGACTTTTCGCGCGCATGGCTCGACGTAGATCTCGGCGCGGTGCGACACAACGCGGCCGTGCTCCGCGCGCGCGCCGGCGTCCCGCTGCTCGCCATGGTGAAGGCGAACAGCTACGGCGTCGGCGCCGTGGCGGTGACCAGGGCGCTCGGGCTTCCGTTCGACGACGAGCCTGAGACGCCCGATGCGCCATGGGCGGTGGGTATCGCCACCCTCGACGAAGCCGAACAGCTGCGGGAGTCCGGGTGTCGCGGGCGCATCGTCTGTCTCCAGCCGCTGCTCGCACACGAGCTGCCGCGGGCCCACGCGCTCGCGGTGCGTCCGTCGCTGCACCGTGCGGACGATATCGCTCTATGGGCGAGCCTCGGCACCACGGCGTCGGCGGGGCAGGGAGGCACGCCCTGGCATCTCTCCATCGATACGGGGATGGCGCGCGCCGGCATCCGCTGGGATCGCGTCGCCACGCTCTCCGACTCGCTGCGCATGGCACCGCCGGAGGGGGTATTCACGCATTTCCACTCGGCCGATGAGTCGGTGGCCTCGCGCGACGAACAGGACGCCCGGTTTGCGGACGCGCTGGCTATACTGGCGCCGGTCCTGCCGGTGGGCACGATGCTCCACAGCGACAACAGCGGCGGGATCGTTTCACGAGCCGATGGCTCCCCGGGCGATCTCGCGCGACCGGGCATCGCCCTCTACGCGGGGCTGTTCGCCGCCGAGCTCGGTCTGCGGCAGGTCGCGCACTTCCGGGCGCGGGTGATCGATCTGCGGGACGTCCTGCCGGGTGAGACGGTGTCGTACGGGGCCACCTGGACGGCGCCGGGGCCTCGCCGGGTCGCCACGCTCGCCAGCGGTTACGCCGACGGCTATCGGAGGCATCTTTCCAACGCCGGCGTGGTACTCATCAACGGGACCCGCTGCCCGGTGCTGGGGCGCGTCACCATGGACATGACCATGGTCGACGTATCCGCCGTCTCGTGCGAGGTGGGTGACGTGGCCACGTTGCTCGGTACCGACGGCCAGGATGCGCTCACGGTGGAGATGGTGGCGGGGCTGGCCGGCGTGTCGCCGTACGAGCTCCTGACCGGTCTCGCCCAGCGGGTCCCGGCGGTCTACCACGACGTCTTGCCGTCGCAGTCCCCATCCATCCGCTGAACGCCAAGCGTTCCTCGATTCTCCGCATGTCCGACACGCCCCCCACTGCTCCTGTCCACGCCGACTCGGCTTCCCGTCGGGCCCTCATCGTCGTGCTCGATGGGGTCGGGTGCGGCGCGGCGCCGGACACCGAGGCGTATGGGGACACTGGGAGCGATACGCTCGGCAACATCGCCCGCCAGGTCGGGGGGCTCGCCTTGCCCAATCTGCAACGGCTGGGCCTGGGCAATGCCACGGAGGTGGAGGGGGTCCCGCCGGTGGTGCATCCGGTGGGAGCGTACGGCGTGATGCTTCCTCGCTCCGCCGGCAAGGACTCCACCACCGGGCACTGGGAGATCGCCGGTCTCCATCTCGAGGCGCCGTTCCCCACCTACCCGCAGGGCTTCCCACCGGCCGTCATCGACGCCTTCGCGCAGGCCACCGGGCGCCCGGTCATCGCCAACCGTGTGGCCAGCGGCACCGCGGTCATTGCGGAATACGCCGAGGAGCAGCAGCGGACCGGGGCGTGGATCGTGTACACCAGCGCCGACTCCGTCTTCCAGATTGCGGCGCACGAAGAGTGGATTCCGCTGGACGAGCTCTATCGTGCCTGCGAGGTGGCGCGCCGCCAGCTGGTCGCCCCGCACGATGTGTCACGGGTCATCGCCAGGCCCTTCGTGGGGGCGCCCGGCGCCTGGAGGCGCACCGCTAACCGGCGCGATTACTCCATTCAGCCCCCCGGCATCACCCTCCTCGACGTGCTCGAGGCGGCCGGGGTACCCCGGGCTGGGGTGGGGAAGGTGGATGATCTGTTCGCCGGCCGTGGCATCCGGTCGACCCACACAACCGACAACGTCGAGGGGCTGGAGGCGATCCGGAACTGGCTCGAGACCGCCCCGCGTGGGTTCTGCTTCGCGAACTTGGTAGATTTCGACCAGCAATTCGGGCATCGCAACGATGTCCCGGGTTTCCGTGGGGCGCTCGAGGCATTCGATCAGGCGCTCCCGTCACTGCTTGCGTCCCTCCGGGAGGACGATCTGCTGTTCATCACGGCTGACCACGGCAACGATCCGACCACCGCATCGACGGACCACGCGCGCGAGCGTGTCCCGTTGCTGGTGGCGGGTGCGCGCGTGCGCGGCGGGTCGTTGGGGGGGCGGGATACGTTCTCCGACCTCGGAGCCACGGTGGCCGACTGGTTCGGTGAGGCGTGGCGTGGACGTGGTACCTCGTTTCTCTCCGACTTGCTGCACGCGTGAGCTCTCTGCCTCCCGACGTGGCCGCCCTGCGCGCCGCGGCCGATGCCGCGCGCGCCAACGCGTGGGCGCCGTACTCCAATTTTCCGGTGGGGGCGGCGCTCGAAGCGCAGGACGGCCGCGTGTTCTCCGGATGCAACGTCGAGAACTCGTCGTATCCCGCCGGGACGTGCGCCGAGCGCGTGGCGCTCGGCACGGCGGTTGCGGCCGGGGCTCGGCGTTTCACGCGGGTCGTCATTACCTCAAACCAGCAGGCGCCCACGCCGCCGTGCGGGATCTGTCGTCAGGCGCTGGTGGAATTCGCCCCCACGCTGGAAGTCATAGCCGTGTCTCCCTCGGGGACCATGGCTCGCTGGTCGCTGGCTGAGCTGTTGCCGGCACCGTTCACGCCTGCTTCGCTCGAGAATGTTTGAAGGCGTTCGTTGGTCCTGGTCGCGACTGCGCGGCCCCCTGCTGGCCCTGTCGCTGTTCACGGCGTCGACCGTGGTGGCGGCCTGCACCGAAAACCTCGAAGGCGGCGCCGCGTGTCCGGCACTCTGTCCCGAACAGTCCGAACAGTTCCGGGATACCACCATCGATGCCGTTGCACTCGATTCGTCGGTGGGCGGCTTCCCGGCGCTGGGGATCGGCTCCGCACTGCTGCTGGCCAACCGGCCGGACACGCTGGTGACGCGCACGATCATGCGCTTCGATGTGCTCAACACGGCGTTTGCCCCCAATCGCACCGGGGCGGTCGACTCCATCACGGCGGTCGACTCAGTGTTCCTCAAGATCCCGCTCGATACCACGGCGCGTCGCGGCATCAATCCGGTGACCATCGAGGCCTACGATGTCGACACCACGGCGCGTGACACCGTCCCGGCGGTTCTGCGCGCCCTGTTCCGCCCCGATCGCCTCATCGGCTCATTGACACTGACGCCGTTCACCACCGGCGACACGATTCGCATTCCGATCAACAAAACGGTGATGGCGGCAAAGATCGCGGCCAAGGCCCGTCTGCGCGTCGGTTTGCGCATGGTCGGCAATGCCGGGCAGCTCCGCCTCCGTGCGTTCACGCTCGGCATCAGTGCGACCACGCTGCAGTACGATCCGTCCACCGACACCACATACGCGCCGACGGTGGTTACGGCGCAGACCACGCTGCCCGGTGCGTCGGAAGACGTCAATATCGCGTACAGCACGTACGGGCTGATCGATGTCGGTTCGCCGGCGCCGAGCCCCACGACGCTGGTGGTTGGCGGGATGCCATCGTATCGCACGTACCTGCGATTCAACGTGCCGCTGCGAATCACCGACTCCAGCACCATCGTGCGCGCTGACCTGGTACTCACACAGCAGCGGAGTCGCTACGGGAACGCCAACGATACCGTGGCGATCTATCCGCTCGTGCCGAACGCCACCTCCGATGTGTCGGACTTGCGTCGGGCCATCGATCTCGCGGCGGAGGGGCGGCTGGTTGGCGTCGATACGGCGCTGATGGTGCCGAGCGATAGTGGGCAGAAGGTCGTGAACGTACTCGCGCTGGCCCGGTCGTGGCGCACTTTGACGAAGACGGTGCCCCGGGCGCTCGCGTTGCGCATCGGCTTCGAGGGAGCCCAACCCGCGGAACTGCGGTTCTTCAGTTCGGAAGCGTCGCCGGCACTCCGCCCCAAGCTGCGCATCACCTATTTGCCGAAGTCGGAGTTCGTCCTGCCATGAGTCAGCGCGTCACGTCGACGATTCCGTCACGCTTTACCATGGGCGCGGGCCGCTGGACGGCGGCATTGCTGGCCGTGGCGCTTGTCGCGCCGGCCACGGGGCAGGCCCAGGGAACGCTCGGTGCACTGGGGTTCGGCTATCCCGTCAACGGCATGAGTACGCGCGCGTCGGGGACCGCCGGTGCGTTTGGTGACATCGATCCCTTGTCGCCCATCAATCCGGCATCCATCGGTGGGCTCTCACGCTCGGTCATCAGTGCGCAGGCCGAGCCTGAGTTGCGCACGCTGACGTTCGGGCCCGTTCGCGAGAAGACCGCCTCGCAGCGCATTCCGCTGCTCGCCGTGGTCTTTCCGGCCAGGGGCGGCGTCGCGGTGGGTTTCAGTGCGCGCGGTTTCCTCGACCGCTCCTACACCACCAACACCAGCGGTACCGCACTCATCGACGGGAATACGCTGGCCACGACGGAACAGCTCACCATGCGTGGCGCGATTGGCGACATTCGCGGCGCCGTGGGGTGGCAGATCGGCAACTGGGCGCGTGTCGGTCTTGGCGGGCACATCTTCACCGGCGAGAACACGGCGGTGCGGCAGCGCACCTTCTCGGATACGCTGAAGTTCGGCGGGACGCTCGACTCCTCGAAGGTCACCTATATCGGCACAGCCGTGTCGCTGGGTGGCGAAGTGCGGCTCTTTGCGGGCTTCTCGGCGGCGGCCAGCTATCGCGCCGGTAACAGTTTCGAAGCGCGCATCCGCGACACCACGCGCGCGGCGGGCACCGTACCGGCCCGTTTGGGCGGAACGCTGCGCTACGACGGCATTCCCGGGTCGTCCTTCGCCGTCGGGTTCGAACAGGTGAAGTGGTCGGCCATGCAGTCCATGGCCTCGTCGCGCACCACGGCGACCGATGCCACCAACCTCTACGGGGGCGCCGAAGTGGCGGGGCCGCGGTTTCGCGGCATCCCCATTCTCGTGCGGGCAGGCTACGCGCGCAATCAATTGCCGTTCAGCGCTGGCGTGCAGGTCGTGAAGGAATCGCGCTTCAGCGGGGGGCTTGGCGTTCCGGTGGCCCGCGACAACGCGTCACTGGATTTCTCCATTCAGCGGGCCACTCGCTCGCAGGCGGGATCCACCGCACGCGAAGGCGCGTGGTTGTTCGGCATCGGCATGCAGGTCCGTCCCTGAGATGAGCACGACGATTGAGCCGGGCGTTGGTGCGGAGACCGCGGCGCCCACTGTCGCGAAGCCGACCGTGTATATCGAGACCTACGGCTGCCAGATGAACGTGGCCGATTCGGAACTCATGTACGGCAAGCTGGCCGCGCATGGGTACGAGCCCGTCGACGCGCCCGATGGTGCCGATGTCATTCTGGTCAACACCTGTGCCATCCGGGAAAACGCGGAAACGCGCGTCATCGGGCGGCTTGGTGAACTGCGTCGCTTCATGAAGCCCGACACCATCGTCGGGGTCACCGGGTGTATGGCGCAGCGACTGGGCAGCCGTGTGCTCGATCAGGCCAAGCATGTGTCACTGGTCGTTGGGCCCGACGGCTATCAGGCGTTGCCGTCGCTTCTCGATGGCGCGCGCAAGGGCGAGAAGTTCACCGCCACCGACTTCGACCTCGAGGAGCATTACGAGGACGTGGTGGCGCGCCGCTTCGAGGGGGTCAAGGCGTGGATCCCCGTGCAGCGCGGCTGCGACTATCGCTGCACGTACTGCATCGTGCCGTTTACGCGGGGGCCTGAGCGCAGCCGCAAGTTGGCCGACGTGGTGCGTGAGGTGCAGCAGGTAGTGGAGCAGGGGCTTAGTGAGGTGGTGCTGCTGGGGCAGACGGTGAACTCGTACAACGACGGCACGCATGATTTCGCCGATCTGCTGCGTGCGGTCGGCGCGGTCGATGGCATTCGTCGTGTGCGCTACACCAGCCCGCATCCGAACGACTTCAGTGACCGCGTGATCGAGGCCATGGCCACCACGGCCTCCGTCTGCGAACACATCCATCTGCCCATGCAGAGTGGCAGCACCAGCATGCTCAAGCGCATGCTGCGCCGCTACACGCGTGAGGAGTACCTCGAGTGTGTCGCGCGCATGCGCGCTGCCATCCCGGGGCTCGCCCTTACCACCGACATCATCGTCGGCTTCCCCGGCGAAACCGACGAGGAGTTCGAGGACACGTTGTCGTTGTGCCGTGAAGTGCGCTTCGACGATGCGTTCATGTTCAAGTTCTCGGCGCGCGAGGGAACGCCCGCGACGCGCATGCCCCCTGAGTGGACCATCCCCGACGACGTCGTCGCCCAGCGCTTCGACCGGCTCGTGGCCACGGTGCGCGGGATCTCGCGCGAGAACAACCTCAAGCGGCTCGGGGACACGCTCGAGGTCCTCATCGAGAAGGTCGCGCGTGATGGCCAATTGCTGCAGGCGCGTTCGCGCGACTTCAAGACCGTCATGGTGCCCGCCGATGCCGGGAAGATCGGCGATTATCTCACCGTGACCCTCACCGGCACGACTGGTGCCACCTTCACCGGTACGCCCGTGAGTGAGCGCAAGGAGCGCGCGCCCCTCCCCATGGCCACGCTGTAGCCCGATCAAGGCGATCGAGCGGTCAGCGTCGATCAAGGGGTCAGAGTTGTTGAAAGAATTGGTAGGACGCGCGAGAAAATGATGATGGGCCCGGGGCATGGCGTACGCACTGTACGGCATGCCCCTGCTCATTCATGCCGTCGCGTGGTGGCTCGCCGGATTGCTGGCCGATGCCTGGTGGTCTACCGGATGGCCGTGGTTCGGGTTGGCGCTGGCGGCGGCGGTCATGCTGTTCACGCGACGACTCGAGCCGGTCTTGCTGCCCGTGGCCCTGCTGGTGGCGTGGAGCAGCAGGGCCGAACGTGATCGGTGCGCTCGCGCGCTTCACGAACGCCTGGTTCGAGGCGAGCAGGTGTGGCTGCGCATCCTCGAGGTTGATCCCGGCGCGACACGAAGTTCCACCAAAGCTCGCGGCACGGTGTCGGAGACTCGGGGCCATGCGCGTTGCGCGACGAACGCCTCGGTGCAGTTCGCCATGGGCGACAGCGTATCCGTCCGGGTTGCTGCGGGCACCGGCGTACGCATGTACGCCCGTTCGATCCGCACGTCCGCCGGCCTCCGCCTCACCGACGCGCGGGTGACCGAGCATGCTGCCGCACGCGAGCCGTTCGTGGTCTGGCGGTCACGGCTCGGCCAGCTCATCGATGCACAGTTCCGAAGTCGAGCCCCCCTCGTGCGCGCCCTGCTGATCGCGGACCAGCACGGTATTCCGCCGGAGGTCCGAGAGCGGTACGCCGATGCCGGCCTGATCCACATGCTGTCGGT
>NZ_JBIJAW010000212.1:0-5725 GCF_044345575.1 Gemmatimonas sp. | reverse complement strand
ACTGGCGGCCGGCATTGCGCAGATCGCGGCGTCGCAGTGGCCGGAGCCGGTGATCGTGCGCTTCAGCGACTTCAAGACGAACGAGTACGCGGGGCTGCTGGGCGGGCGGGAGTTCGAACCGCACGAGGAGAACCCGATGATCGGGTTCCGCGGCGCCTCACGGTATTACGACGAGCGCTATCGCGAGGGGTTCGGCCTGGAGTGTCGCGCCATTCGGCGGGTGCGCGAGGTGATCGGGCTCCACAACGTGGTGGTGATGATTCCGTTCTGTCGCACGCTGGACGAGGCCGACAAGGTGCTGGCGGAGATGCGTGGGCACGGACTGGTGCGGGGCGAGGCCGGGCTCGAGGTGTACGTGATGGCGGAGATCCCGAGCAACGTGCTGCTCGCGCGCGAGTTCGGCGCGCGGTTCGACGGGTTCAGCATTGGCAGCAACGACCTCACGCAGCTCACGCTGGGCGTGGACCGGGACAATGCCCTGCTCGCCTCCCTGTTCGACGAGCGCAATCCGGCGGTGCTGCGCTCGATCGAGCGCCTGATTGTCGATGCGCACGCGGTGGGGTGCAAGGTGGGCATCTGCGGGCAGGCGCCGAGCGATCATCCGGAGTTCGCGGAGTTCCTGGTGCGCGCGGGGATCGACTCGATTTCGCTCAACCCCGACAGCGTGGTGCCGGTGCTGGAGCGCGTTGCCGCACTGGAGGAAAAGACGAAGGGCGGCCCCTGATCGGGGCCGCCCTTTTTCGTGCGTGCACCAGTGCGCGGCTTACTCGTGCGCGGGCAGCGGTTCCATGGTCTTCGGGTCCACGGGGACCTGCACTTCGTCCTTGCACGGCGTGGTCATCATGAACACGCGCATCTTGGGGAAGGCATCCATGAAGCTGAAGTAGCAGAACGCCCACATGCCCATGAAGCCGATCGTCGTGCCGATTTCCTGGAGCCCGAACGGCAGGCTGGTGGCCTCGCCGTAGATGCTCGGATAGATCTCGATGTAGCGGTGGAGGTACACGCCGATGAGGCTGCACACCGCGAAGAGCACGAACGTGGGGAGGTACATCTTGGCGGCCTTCGAGAT
The DNA here is from genome assembly GCF_044345575.1 of Gemmatimonas sp. Taxonomy (GTDB): domain Bacteria; phylum Gemmatimonadota; class Gemmatimonadetes; order Gemmatimonadales; family Gemmatimonadaceae; genus Gemmatimonas. The sequence goes on along the minus strand of NZ_JBIJAW010000212.1, from coordinate 4,653 downwards.
GAGCCCGAAGAACGGGAGCACGAAGCCGAAGATGGGGATGAGCTGGGTGACCGGCTTCCAGACGCCCGAGAGACGCAGGCGGTAGAAGTGGGTCTCTTCCGGCATGTTGCCGTACCAGATCACCAGGTACTGCGAGAAGCTGATGTAGCCCACGAAGGCCGTGAAGGCGAAGCAGAGCTTACCCAGGTCCCACAGCTGGTCCATGGTGGCGACGTCCTTCATGTCGAGCTGATTGCGCCACCACATGGTGAGCAGCGAGAGCAGCATGACCATGTTGACCCAGCCGGTCATAAACACGATCCACGCGTACATGGTCTGCTGGAAGTGCAGCGAGATGGTCATGGAGTAATCCCACGCCATGAAGCACCAGCCGATCACGAACGCCATGCAGACGGCCACCGCCAGCTTGCCCTGCGCGCTGTGCTGCGAGTGCAGCTCACGACGCTCGTCGCCCGACCAGGCGGCGCGCATCTTGGCGCGGAGGCCGGCCGCCCACTTCGCACCGCCCTCGGGGAGGACGGCGACGTCCATCTTGACCGAGTTCCAGACGAACAAGCCCTGGATCACGGTGATGGCGCCGAAGAAGAACAGCCCGCGGATGAGGAACCAACCGTTGCTCAGGTACGCGGCCTTCTCTTCGGTCGGCACGGCCTCACGGCCGCGGAACGTGAAGATGTGGTCGCCGCTGAAGAACAGGATGGCGATGAGGATGACGAACGCCACCGGCACGAAGGCGTAGAAGCCTTCCGCGAAGCGCACGATGGGGCGCGACCAGCGCGCCGTCACGATACGCTGCACGGCGGCGAACGCCGTACCCGCGGTGGAGATCACGGCGAAGTACGTCCAGTTGTACTGGAGTGCCTGCCATGCGCGGCCGGGGTTGGTGAACAACCCCATGACGAACACGGCAATGCCGACCAGCGCGGCGATCATCGCCGCCGTCTTGAGCCCGGCGGGCACCGTCTTGCCGGAGAGGCGACGCGCGAATTCTTCGCGCGTCGGGTAGTGATAGTGCTGGCTCACTAGTGCTTCTCCTTGGCCGCGCCACCTTCGGCGGGAGCGCCGAGGTGCAGCTTACGCATGGTGTCGTTCTCGTTCAGACCCTTGAAGGTGGCCGAGTTGATGTTCGGCGACCCGGGCGTGGGCTGCTGTGTGGGCTTCACGAACGGCGCGGGCTTGGTGGGCGCCGTCTGCGAGGGGCCCGGCACCGTGGTGCCGTTCTGACCGGGGTAACCGATGAGCGTCGTGTCGGCCACGCCCTTCTGCAGGGTGCGGACGTAGTTCACGACGTCCCAGCGATCGAGGTCTTCGATACGGTTGTAGCTCGGCATGATGCCGCGGCCGTTGCGGAGCATGCCCCAGATGTAGCCGTCGGAGCGCCCCTTGGCGGACTCGGTGAGCAGGCTCGGGCTGTAGCCGTAGGCCGGGTTCACCTTCTTGAGGCCACCGTTACCGTCACCGGCCATGCCGTGGCAGACCGCGCAGTTGATCTGGTAGTACTTCTTGCCGTTGGCCAGCGACTCGTCGGAAGACGGCGTCGGATTGGGGAGCGGCGTGAAGCTGTCGATCACCTGCGGCAGCGGCTGGTAGCCGATCTGCCAGGCGCCCACGCGCACGCCCTGGACCGGTACCGAGTTCTGCGGGTTGCCACGCGGCGGCGTGAGCGAGTCGGCCTCATTCTGCGAGACCGGCTCCCACGGTTCGATGCGGGGCTGATTCTTGAAATCCGTGAACCACGTGCACGCGCCCAGCGAGAGCGGGAGTGCGATGGCCACCGAGGCGCGGAGCGCCCGCGAGACGGCTGCTGGCATCAGGTTGGAAGTCTCAGGCTTCACGGCGAACCTCCTCTGCGCCGGCGTGGCGCAGGAGGTCTTCGGCCGCGGAGGCCTTGTTGGCGTCGCACGCCACGAACACACCGAAGTGGCCCGAGGAGAAGCGATCGTCGTAGCCGACCGTGGTGGTCAGGCGCGGGACACGCGAGTTGATGAACATGCCGGCGACCGTCGAGAGGGCGCCGACGAGCACCATCACTTCGAAGCCGATGATCGTGTACGGGATCCACGACGCGATCGCCTTGCCGCCCGTGACGAGCGGCCAGTAGTTCGACGACCAGATCGCGACCCAGTAGCCGAAGCTCACGCCGAGGAGACCACCGATGAGCGTGAAGCGACGCACCACGCTGTTCGGGCCCGCGATCGCGTCATCCAGCTCGTGGCGGATGGTGGGCGAGTACACGGTGACATCGCCCAGCTTCTTCTTCTTGAGCTCCTCGATCGCCGTAACGGTCGAATCGAGGTGATGAAAAACACCCAGCACGCCCTGCATTAGTGGTGTCCTCCGTGGCCGTGCGAGTTCTTGAAGCGCGGCGTCACGATTTCCTTGAGCTCCATGATGGCCATCACGGGCATCTGCTTCACGAAGAGCAGGAACCACATGAAGAACCAGCCGAACGAGCCGACGAGGAACGACATGTCGATCCAGCTGGGGGTGTAGCTACCCCACTGCCAGGGCTCGAACTCGTGCGAGAGCGACGGCACCACGATGACGAAGCGCTCGAACCACATGCCGAGGTTGATGAACAGCGAGAGGACGAACAACCACGCCGGGTTGCGGCGGAGCTTCTGCGACCAGAGCGACATGGGCAGCGCCATGTTGCAGAGGAGCATGATCCACGCGGCCCACCACCACTGACCGAACACGCGGTTCCAGAAGAACTCCTGCTCCGCCCGGACGCTGCTGTACCAGGCGATGAAGAATTCGATCAGGTACGCGCAGCCGACCACCATCGAGGTGAAGAGCACGACCTTGGCGGTCGCGTCGAGGTGGTTGAGCGTGATGTAGTGCTCGAGCTTGAACCACTTGCGCATCGGGATGGCAATCGTCCACACCATCGCGAAGCCGGAGAAGATGGCACCGGCGACGAAGTACGGCGGGAAGATGGACGCGTGCCAGCCCGGCGTGAGCGCCATGGCGAAGTCGAAGGAAACGACCGAGTGCACGGAGAGCACGAGCGGCGTCGAGAAGGCGGCGAGGAACAGGTACGCCTTCGCGAAGTGACGCCATTCCCGGTCACTGTTGCGCCAGCCGAGCGAGAGGATGCTGTAGATCCGCTTGCGCGTCGGGTTGGTTTCCTGGTCGCGGAGCACCGCGAAGTCAGGAATGAGACCGATGAAGAGGAACGTGGTCGAGATCGTGAGGTACGTCGAGATGGCGAAGACGTCCCACACGAGCGGCGACTTGAAGTTCGGGAACAGCAGGCGCCAGTTCGGATACGGAATCAGCCAGAAGAACTTCCACGGACGCCCGATGTGCACGATCGGGAAGAGACCGGCCGTCATAACCGCGAACACCGTCATCGCTTCAGCGGCGCGGTAGATCGAGGTACGGAAGCCGGCGCGGAAGAGATACAGAATGGCCGAGATGAGCGTACCGGCGTGACCGATACCGACCCAGAAAACGAACGTGATGATGTAGTTACCCCACATCACCGGCGGTTCGTAGCCTGCCTGTCCGAGGCCCCAGTAGATCTGGTAGAGCCAGGCCGACGCGCCACAGAGCATGGCGACGATGGCGAGGGCCAACCCGATGAACCACTTCTTGGTGAAACCCAGTGTCGCGATGATATCGCGATCGACCTGTTCGTAATCACGGACTGCGGGGAGCTGGACGTCGGCCGAAGCAATGTTCGGCCCACGAATGCCCTCTCGCACCGGATGTGCGACGGATGCCATGCGCGCTACCCTCAGGCCTTCGCCGGGGAGGCCGGCGCCGGATAGTTGACCTTCTTGAGATAGACCACGGCCGTGTACGTGTTCAACTCTTCGAACACGTGGTAGGCGCGACGGTCATACGCGAGCTTCGAAACAGTCCAGTTCTCATCGGCCGCGTCACCGAAGACGATGGCGCGCGACGGGCAGGCCTGGGCGCACGCCGTCGTGAACTCGTCGGCGTTGACCTCGCGGCCTTCGGCACGGGCACGGTGCTCGGACTCACGGATACGCTGCACGCAGAACGTGCACTTCTCCATGACGCCCTTGCCACGCACGGTGACGTCGGGGTTGAGCGACCAGTGCATCGGCTCCGGCCACGCGTACTGGCGGCGCTCCGGCTCACCGTAGCCGAACCAGTTGAAGTAGCGGACCTTGTACGGGCAGTTGTTGCTGCAGTAGCGGGTACCGACGCAACGGTTGTAGACCTGCACGTTGAGGCCGTCCGGCGAGTGGTACGTGGCGTACACGGGGCACACCGGCTCGCAGGGCGCGTTGCCGCAATGCTGACACATCATGGGCACGAAGCGCGTGTCGAAATCCGGAGAGAATTCGTTCTCCGTATTGTCGTTGCCTTCGTAGTAGCGCTCGAGACGGATCCAGGCCATCTCGCGGCCCTTGATGATGTTGGCGCCCGGACGCTCGTCCCACTGGCTGGGCGAGAGCGCACGGCCCTGGTAGGGCGCGCCAACGGTCGGAATGTTGTTCTCGCTGTAGCAGGCCGTGACGCAGGCCGAGCAACCCGTGCAGCGCGCGAGGTCGATGGTCATCGCCCAGCGGCGCTTCTCCATCTTCTGCACGTGGTTGGGGTCGTACATGCCCTGGTCCTTCGACTCCGGGTTGGCGAACTCACCCTGAGCGTCGGCCGCCACCGGCGACTTGAGGC
>NZ_JBIJAW010000211.1:0-5726 GCF_044345575.1 Gemmatimonas sp. | reverse complement strand
ACGTCATCGAGGAGATGGCCGAAGATCTGGCCACGGGCCACAGCACCGGGCCAGAATGGAAGCGACGCTACCCGCCGATGTAAGCGCGTTCGTGGCGCCCCCTGCGCGCCACGGGGGCGGTTGACATCGGCCGTGGTGCATCTGCATTTGCAGGCGTGGACAACATTACGCATGGACTCGCAGGCTTGCTTGTGGCGGACGCCGCCGGCCATTGGCTGGAACGGCGTGGCGTACGCGTCACCTCGCGGGCGCGCCGCGCCCTGAGTGTGCTCGGCGTCGTCGCCGCCGAGTTTCCCGACAGCGATCTCCTCTACTCCGGGCCGGTGCTTCGCATGGGCCCGCTCGGCTACCTGCTGCATCATCGCGGCCATACCCATACAATCGTGTGGGCGGTGATCAGCGCGGTGGTCCTGTGGGTGGTGGCGAGGGTGTGGGTGTACCGTGGGGAAAACCGCGTGCGTGGCGCGAGCGGAGACGACGCGAGCTCGGTGGGCGCTGGCGTGAAAAGCGCCCACGTCAGTCGCGCACTGCTGGTCGTCGCGCTCATCGGGACACTCTCGCATCTGCTGCTGGACTACACGAACAGCTATGGCGTGCACCCGTTCTGGCCGTTGGACAACCGGTGGTACTACGGCGATGCGGTGTTCATCGTGGAACCGTGGCTGTGGCTGGTGAGTATTCCCGCTCTCTTCTGGAACCGGCCATCGCGGGTGGGGCGCGTGGTGCTGTCACTGGGCTTCGCGCTCATCCTCGCGGCCACGCTGCTGCTCGGCGAGGTGGCGCGTGACGTCGCTTTGATGCTCGTGGTCTTCGCGGCGGCGTGGCCGCTGCTGCAGTGGCGACTGTCGGCGCTGGGGCGTACGGCGAGCGGACTCGGCGCCTGGGCGTTGGTTACGGCGGGATTCTTCGCGGCATCGGGACGCGCGGATGCCGCCGTGCGTGCGGCCGTGGAGGGGGGGGCAGCGAAGGAGCGGGTGCTCGATGTCTCGCTCAATCCCGGTCCCGGCGATTGGGGCTGCTGGTCGGCGGTGGTGATGAGCACCGACGGCACGACCTATCGCGTGAGCACGGCGTTCGCGGCGCCGTTTGCCGGTGTCCGCCCGCTCGCGACGTGCGAAGCGCGCTATCGCACGGGACGCATCGGGAGCGATGTGCTGGGCGGGCTTAGTGCGCGAAGGGCCGCCACGTTCGCGGCGACGACGCAGGTGGCCTGGCGTTCGGCGTGGAGCGCCCCGCGCGAAACCCTGCAGACACTCGCGCGCACCCGCTGCGAAGTGCAGGCCGCGCTTCGCTTCATGCGCGTGCCGGTGTGGCAGCGCGTGAGTGACCGCGAACTCCTGCTGAGCGATGCGCGCTTCGGAGTGGGAGGGGGCGGCTTCAGCGAAGTGCTCGTGCCGGTGAGGGGGGAGTGCGGGATGGAGGGCGCGTGGATACCGACCTGGCGGCCCCCGCGGCTCGATGTGATGAGCGATGAGAGGGGGAGATCCGAGAGGTCAGAGTGAGACTCCTAGCACGAGGGTGAGAAACGAGTTCGGATAGAAGCGAGACATCCGCCGCTCAGAAGTGGGAAGCGAGGGTGTGGTTTCTCGCTTCTCACCTCGAGGACGCTGACGTCTCGCTTCTATCCGGGCTGGCATCTCCCTCTGCTCGGTCAATTCTCGCTCTCGATGCTCGGGCCCTGAGACGTCAGTTACGACATGTCGGTAGCGCCCCGATCCGTTCGTCGTTTCTCATCTCTGTCACGTCGAATTGCTGGACGCGCGCGGGCGTGGTCGGTGCCAGTGTGATGCGTACTCGCAGGTTCCCGTTGGTGCACGCCACCTTCCATTCGCCGCGCAGGGCGTTTTCGGCCCACAGGGGTCCTTCGGCGCGGCAGTTGCCGCCGGCCGCGGTGACGAGGCGCTTGATCTGCGCGTCGCGACGCGTGGCACTCTCGTCCTTGTAGAGGTTCATCGCGGCGATGCTGTCGCCGAGCGCGGTGCTCCAACCGTTGGTGACGAGGCGTGTGACCTGGTCACGCATGGCGGTGAGTACCGGCGACGGGCGCACGGTGCGCGGCACCAGGCCGCCGCTGCGGGCGAGCACCTCGAATGCGGCATCGAGCGGCGGGCCCCAGCCGGTGTAGGTGAGATTGCCGAGGGCGATGATGCCGACACCGTATTCGGGGAGCCAGCGCATCTGCGAGCCGAAGCCCGGCAGACCACCGCTGTGCGCCACGATGTGATTGAAGAGGCAGTTCTGCGAGACGCGCAGGCCGTAGGCGTAGCCACCGCTGTTGAGCGTCATCCCGTTTGCCGTACGCGCGACCGTTGCGCCCGCGTTGCGCCACAGTTGCTGCATCTCCCGCAGCGACGACCGCTTGAGCACGGGCGATTCGGCCCCGTCACGCGGCGGCCAGGCACTGAGCATGAGCCCCACCCAGCGCGACAGATCGGCGCTGCTGGTGAGCATACCGCCCATCGCGCCGAACGAGCCGTCGGGAAGCGGCGGCTCCTCCAGCCACTTTCCGTCTTGCAGGCGATAACCGTGGGCCAGCCGGTTGGCCGGGACGTCGCGCGCTTCGAGGGTGGTGCTGGTCATGCCGAGCGGGCGCAGGACCCGATCGCGGATGTAGCGCGCGTACGGCATGCCGCTCACGTTCACCACGATGCGTCCGAGGATGGCAAACCCGAAGTTGCTGTACTCGTACGCGATGCCCGGGGCGTTGGAGAACGGGATGCCCTCGGTGATCATGCGCGAGAGGTCATCGTCGCTGGCGGCTAGCTGCTGGTCGCCCCACGGATTGTCCTCGGGGAACCCGGCCGCATGCGTGAGCAGGTGGCGCACCGTGATACGCGGCGCATCACTGGTGGGATAGCGCAGGGCCTTGAGCTGCGGCACATACTTCTCGGCCGGATCATCGAGCGCCAGCTTGCCCGCGTCGCGGAGCTGGAGGATGGCGAGCGCCGTGAAGCTCTTGGTCATGCTCGCGATGCGGAACACGCTGCTCGTATCCACTTTCGCGCCACTGGGCACTTCGCGCAGCCCGTGCGCCGCCACGTGCAGCAGCTTGCCGTCGACGATGACACCATAGGCGATACCGGGCGCCCGCGTGCGCTCCATGAAGGCGCGCATGACGCTGTCGACGGCGGGAATGGCGCGTGTGAGCCGCTCGACGCGATCGGGGAGATCGAATGAGGGCGGGGGCGCGACGCTGGACTGGGCGCTCGCCGTGGAGGCGGCAAGCAGCGCGACGAGGGAGGCGGAGGAGAATCGGGGCATGCACAGATGTGCAACCGGCGGCGCCCGGCGTCAACGAGATGTGAGAGGTGAGATACGAGAATTGAGAGGGAGAGTCGAGGGGCTCGCGTCTCCCTCTCGCGCTTCGACGCTCACGGCCGACTCTCGGGTCTCAGATTTCAGAGGGAGAGCGCTGCCACCTCGTCGACGAAGTCCGCTCCGAACGCTGTCGAGGGCGTGTGGTACCCCGCTTCCGGCGGGTTCGTCATCATGCGTCGCGCGCTTTCCACGGCGGCGATGGCGGTGAAGCGATAGCCCTCGGCGGTCACGAGGGTGTCTTCGACGGTGCGACCGTCAGGGTGCGTCACGCGTCCCCACACCTGCATGCGCGCGCGTTCGCGCACGGCCCTGTTGGGGCCGCGCACGTGCGCGTCGATCTGCCGTTCCACGAACCGTCGCGTGGCGGGGAACGCGAGGAGCAGCTGCAGCAGCGGCATGGCCGCCATTCCCCAGCGGGCGCTCGAGGGGAGGGCGAGGTAGGTGTGAATGTTGGGGATCTTCGTGCTCCACTCCGCCGTGCTCACATCGCCCCACGGAATGGTGACGGCCTGTCGTGGCTTGTCGCGGAACGGGATCTCCCGCGTGCGCCACGCGCGGGGCACGGGCACGATGCGGCCGTCTTGGCGAATGGCACCGCCGCTGCCCCCGAGGAGCATGGTCTTGAGCGTCCCGCGGCTGAAGCCACCTCCGCCGGCAAAGGCGAGTTCGAGCAGTGCGGCGCCGGGGAGCCTGGCCGCGAGCTTGGCCGCAAGACAGTCGGTGGGCACCACATCGAATCCCACTCCCGGCAGGATCACGACCTTGCGCTGCTGGGCCGCCGCGTGCCGGTGGCGGCATGCCTCGAACACGGCGATCTCGCCGGTGATGTCGAGGTAATGCGCCCCCACGTCGAGGCAGGCCTGCACCATCAACGCGCTCGTGCGGAAGAACGGGCCGGCGCAGTGCAGCACCACGGTCACGCCCTCGAGCATCGCCAACAGCTCGCCGTGAGGGGTGGGCGGCAGCGCGCCAGGCGGCGTCACCTGTGGACGACCGCCTGCACTCGCCGCGGGCAGCGAGGCGACCCGCATCTTGAGATCATGCCGGGCGGCGATCTCCTGCAGGGCCGCGGCGTTTCGGCCGGCGACGATGGGGCGCAGCCCCCGCCGCACGCACTCCTCGACAATCAGTCGGCCCGTGTATCCGTTCGCGCCATAAATGAGCAGCATGGGCCCCAATATGAGAGATTTCACGAAAACCGCACGATTCGGAGTGTGAGCCGTGGATCCTGCGTGTTTCGTTCGTGACATCCGCTCTCCGTGTCCTCACGCTGGAAAGGCCGGTCGTCATGTCACGTGCTCTTCTGTCGCCCCCGTCCATGCCCAAGTCTCCGTCACCCGACCTGGTGAGTCGTATGCAGCGCCTCGCCGAATACATCGAGGCGCATGCTGACGAGGCGCTGTCGCTGGCGCGACTAGCGCGAGAGGCTCACCTCAGTCCGCATCATCTGCAGCGCACGTTCACGGCGGTGCTGGGGGTGAGTCCGCGGCAGTTTCAGGCCGCGAAGCGCCTCGAACAGTTCAAGGCCCGGCTACGTGATGGCGACGCCGTGCTCACGGCGACGTTCGACGCGGGCTATGGCAGCACGAGCCGGGTGTATGAACAGGTGACCGGCGGTCTCGGTATGACCCCCTCCGCGTATCGTGCGGGGGGCGCGGGGGAATCCATCGTGTATGCCGTACGCGCGACGGGATTCGGGATGCTGCTCATGGCCGCGACGGATCGCGGCGTGTGTCAGGTGGAATTCGGCGACGATGGCGACGTGCTGGTGGCGCGATTGCACGACCATTTCCCACATGCGGTGGTGGAGCCGGCGGGCGAGTCGGCGCGTGAACCCCTCGATGCGTGGATGGACGCGCTCGCCGCGCACGTCGACGACAGCGCCCCCTGTCCCTCGTTGCCGCTCGATGTGCGCGGCACGGCGTTTCAGATCAAGGTGTGGCGCTTCTTGATGAGCGTGAAGCCGGGGCGCGTAGTGAGCTACGGAGAGATCGCCGCCGGGATCGGCCATCCCGATGCCGTGCGCGCGGTGGGGACGGCGTGTGGCGCGAATCGCCTGGCGGTGCTCATCCCCTGTCATCGCGCCCTCCGCGCCGATGGGTCCCTCGGGGGATATCGGTGGGGATTGGAGCGGAAGCGGGTGTTGCTGGATCGGGAGGGACGGCTGGGTGAAGTGGTACATTCAAACGCGCCGGGCGATGCCGGCGCCAAGACCTGCCTTTGAACCGACCCCGTCGCGGCGCAGTGACCCGATGCCGGCGGTGGTCCCACGGGAGCTGTTGCATGGTGCGTGATTCACAGTCGCTTCGTCGTGCCGTCTGGTCGTTTGTGCTGGCCTCGGCCGCGTTCTTTGCGGTGGCACCGCGTGACCTTGTGGCGCAGCCGTCGCTGGTGGTGCTGGTGCGTCA
>NZ_JBIJAW010000210.1:0-5732 GCF_044345575.1 Gemmatimonas sp. | reverse complement strand
GGCAACGAATCGCGGAAGTTGATGAGCAAGGCCAGCCCGCGCGCCGCGTCACCAGACTGTGCACGCACCACGACCGGAGCCGACAGCAGCAACAGGAGCGAAAACGCGCGCAGGAAAGGCACCATGCGCTGAATATGCGCCCTGGAGAATCGGGCATCAATGAAAACGGGCGAAGCCGAAGCCTCGCCCGTGTTCATGAACACCAAGAGCTGCCAAACCGCGATGGTCAGCCCGACCCGGCGACCGCGCGCGGCTCCTGCCGCTTGGCGCTCGCCACGAGATAATCGCGGTTCATCTGCTTGATTACGTCGATGCTGATCTCCTTCGGGCAGGCTTCCTGGCACTCGCCAGCGAGCGTGCAGTGGCCGAACCCCTCGAGATCCATCTGCTCTACCATCGCCAGCGCGCGCTTGTCACGTTCCGGCTGACCCTGCGGCAGGTTCCCAAGGTGCGAGATCTTTGCGCCGGTGAACAGCGACGCCGACGCATTGGGGCACGCCGCCACGCAGGCGCCGCAGCCGATGCACGCCGCCGAATCCATCGCCTCATCGAGCACGTCCTTGCCGATGAGGATGGCGTTGGCGTCACGCGCACCGCCCGTGTTCACCGATACGAACCCGCCCGACTGAATGATGCGGTCGAACGAGCCACGGTTCACCACGAGGTCCTTCACGATGGGGAACGATGAGGCCCGCCACGGCTCGACGGTAATGATGTCACCGTCCTTGAACGCCCGCATGTGCAACTGGCACGTGGCCGTGCCCTTCCACGGTCCGTGCGCCTGCCCGTTGATCATCATCGAGCACGAGCCGCAGATGCCCTCACGGCAATCGTGGGCGAAGGCGACCGGCTCCTTCCCCTCGATCGTGAGCTTTTCGTTGAGCATGTCGAACATCTCGAGGAACGACATGTCGGCGCTCACGCCATCGAGATCGTACGTCTCCAGCTTGCCGGGGGCCTGCGCCGCCGGCTGACGCCAGACGTTGAGTGTGACCTTCATTACTTGTAGCTCCGCGTGGAGAGGTGCACGTTCTCGTACACCAGCGGTTCCTTGTTGAGGATCGGATCCTTGCCTTCGCCGGCGTATTCCCAGGCCGCGACGTACGCGTACTCGTCGTCGTTACGCTTGGCTTCGCCCTCTTCCTGGTACTCCGTGCGGAAGTGACCGCCGCACGACTCCTCACGATCGAGGGCGTCGCGGCACATGAGCTCACCGAGTTCGATGAAGTCGGCCACGCGACCGGCCTTCTCGAGCGACTGGTTGAGCGAGTCGCCGCTGCCGGGCACGTTGACGTTCTCCCAGTACTCCTGCTTGAGCGTCTGAATGAGACCGATCGCCTTCTTGAGCCCCTCGCGATCGCGCGCCATGCCGCAGTAGTCCCACATCACCTTGCCGAGTTCCTTGTGGAAGGAGTCGACGGTGCGCTTGCCCTTGATGCTGAGGAACGTGTTCTGGCGGTCACGCACCGCCTGCTCCGCCGCGCGGAACTCAGCCTGCGTGTTGTCGACCTTGTCCAGCTTGGTGCTGGCGAGGTAGTCGCCGATCGTGTACGGCAGCACGAAGTAGCCGTCGGCCAGCCCCTGCATGAGTGCCGAAGCCCCTAGACGGTTGGCACCGTGATCGGAGAAGTTGGCTTCCCCAGCCACGTGCAGGCCCGGGATCGTGCTCATGAGGTTGTAGTCCACCCACAGACCGCCCATCGTGTAGTGCACGGCGGGGTAGATGCGCATCGGCTGCTCGTACGGATTCTCGTCCGTGATGCGCTGGTACATGTCGAACAAGTTCCCGTAGCGTTCGGCGATGGTCTGCTTGCCGAGGCGCTTGATCGAGTCGCTGAAGTCGAGGTATACGCCGAGACCGCCGGGACCCACACCGCGGCCATCGTCGCAGGCTTCCTTGGCGGCGCGCGACGCGATGTCACGCGGCGCGAGATTGCCGAAGCTCGGATACTTGCGCTCGAGGTAGTAGTCGCGCTCCGACTCGGGAATCTGCGACGGTGCCCGCGTGTCCCCCTGCTTCTTCGGCACCCAGATACGGCCGTCGTTGCGCAGCGACTCCGACATGAGCGTGAGCTTCGACTGATGCTCACCGCTCACCGGAATGCACGTGGGATGAATCTGCGTGTAGCAGGGATTCGCGAACGCCGCGCCCTTCTTGTGCGCGCGCCACGTGGCCGTCACGTTCGAGTACATGGCGTTCGTGCTCAGGTAGAACACGTTGCCGTACCCGCCCGTGGCGAGGACCACCGCGTCGGCCGCATGCGACGTGATCTTGCCCGTGAGCAGATTGCGCGTGACGATGCCGCGCGCGTGGCCATTGACCACCACCAGTTCGAGCATCTCCTCGAAGGTGTGCATCTGCACCTTCTTGAGCCCGACCTGGCGCTCGAGCGCCTGGTAGGCGCCAAGGAGCAGCTGCTGCCCCGTCTGTCCGCGCGCGTAGAAGGTGCGCGACACCTGCGCACCGCCGAAGGAGCGGTTCGCAAGCAGGCCGCCGTACTCGCGCGCGAAGGGCACGCCCTGCGCGACGCACTGGTCGATGATGTTCACCGACACCTGCGCGAGGCGGTACACGTTCGCCTCACGGGCGCGGAAGTCGCCGCCCTTGATCGTGTCGTAGAACAGACGGCGCACCGAGTCGCCGTCGTTCTGGTAGTTCTTGGCCGCGTTGATGCCGCCCTGCGCCGCGATCGAGTGCGCGCGACGCGGCGAGTCGTGGAACACGAAGCAGGACACGTTGTAGCCCAGCTCCGCCATCGTGGCGGCCGCCGACGAGCCGGCCAGGCCGGCGCCGACGACGATCACGTGATGCTTCCGCTTGTTGGCGGGGTTCACGAGCTTCATCGAGAAGCGGTGCTGGTCCCACTTCTGCTCGAGGGGACCGCTGGGGATCTTGCTGTTCAGATCGAGCATGTCAGTGCGTCTCCGCCGCGGCCGTGGTGGTTTCTGCAGCGCTTTCCTGCAGCGCGGGCGCTTCGGGGAAGAGGCCGGCCATGGAGGCGACCGGAATGGCGATGAAGCCGCCAGCGACGACGATCGCCAGCGCGAGCGCGAGCGTGCGCTTGAGCGGCTGCCTGGCCGGACGTGCCGCCCCGAGGGTACGGACCGCCGCCCACGTACCGTGGAACAGGTGCAGTCCCAGCGCCGCCATCGCGAGAATGTAGAACGCCGCCACCGCCGGATTGGACAGGCCGATGCGGACGTTGTTGTACGGGTCGAGGTGCGTGAACTGCGGGTGCACCGTCCCCAGCGTCATGTGCAGGATGTGAAAGACGATGAACGCGAGGAGCAGCACGCCGCCCCACCGGATCGTCTTCGCCGCGAACGTGGTCACCTGCGGCCGACGCACGGCGTAGGCGTCGGGACGCGCCGCACGCGAGATCATGGTGAGCTGATAGGCCGCCGTGGCGTGCAGCGCGACGGCCGCGAGCAGACCGAGACGGATGGCCCAGAGCAGCGGCATGCTCGTCCGGAGCAGCAGGGCGTAATCGTGCATCGCCCCCTGCCCCTTGAACATGAGGAAGTTGCCCGACATGTGGCCGAGGACGAACAGGATCCCGATGATCCCCGTCACAGCCATCACGATCTTCTTGCCGATCGTGCTCTGCCAGAAACGCGAGAGTGCGTACATAGGTGGGGTGAGAAAGAAGAAACCGGCGCAGTCACCGTGGTGAGCGCGCCGGTTCCGTCAGGATCAGAGGGAGAGGATCGACATGGGCTCGCGCACGGCCTGCGCCGACTTCTCGAGCGCCGCGCGCTCGTCGGCCGTGAGCTCGATCTCGAGCACCTTTTCGAGGCCGTTCTTGCCCAGCTTGCACGGGACACCGAGGAAGAGGCCGGACATGCCGTACTCACCCTCGAGCCATGCCGCGCACGGCAGGATGCGCTTGCGGTCGTGCACAATCGCGTCGACCATCTCGACCGCGCCCGACGACGGCGCGTAGTACGCCGATCCCGTCTTGAGGTACTTCACGATTTCGGCACCGCCGTCACGCGCGCGCTGCACGATGCCGGCGAGCTGCTCTTCACCCATCAGCTGGCGAATGGGGATCCCACTGATCGTGGTGTACGACACGAGCGGCACCATGGTGTCGCCGTGGCCACCCAGCACCATCGCCTGGATGTCGCGCACTGATACGTCGAGCGCTTCGGCGATGAAGGAACGATAGCGCGCCGTGTCGAGCACGCCGGCCATGCCGATCACGCGCTCGCGCGGGAAGCCGGTGACCGCCTTCGCGACGTAGCACATCACGTCGAGCGGGTTGGACACGACGATGACGATCGCGTTCGGCGACGTGGCCTTGATCTGCTCCGCCACCGACTTGACGATGCCGGCGTTGGTGTTGAGCAGGTCGTCGCGCGTCATGCCCGGCTTGCGGGCAATACCGGCGGTGATCACCACGATGTCCGAGCCGGCCGTCTCTTCGTACCCGTTGGTGCCGATGACGCGCGTATCGAAGCCTTCGACCGGCGCCGATTCCCACTGGTCGAGTCCCTTGCCCTGCGGGATGCCGTCGACGACGTCGACCATCACCACCGTGCGCCCGAGCGACTTCTCGGCGATGCGCTGCGCCGTCGTGGCGCCCACGTTGCCTGCGCCTACGACCGTGATCTTGTTGACCATGTTGTGCCGGATCTCCGAACGGCTTTCGAAGCGAAATACTGCTGCGTTTAAGTGGGGAGAACGCCGCGCGCCAGCGAAAATCCTGTTAGCCGGTTAGTACAGCGCGACGATCAGGGAGTGTCGTTTTCGCAACATAGAGCGCTGCACACACGCGAGCAATGCGGACGCAACAGTCCGATCGGCGACCGGGGCTCAGCCGCCGACTTCGCTGAGGGCACGAAGACCGCCGACCCGCATCTGCAGCAGGTCGTGCTCCTTGGGCTTCTCCGCGAGGGCCTTCACGAACAGGGGCTCGAGCGGCTCGCCACGCCGGAGCGCGTCGCGCAGCGGCACCTCATGGTCGCCAAAGAGGCAGGTCCGGAGGCGGCCATCCGCGGTGAGGCGCACCCGGTTACAGGTCGAGCAGTACGTGTGCGTCATTGGCGTGATGACCCCGATGGTGCCGGGGGCGCCCGCAAACCGATGGTAGACCGCCGGACCGTTGCCGCGCGACGGACCGCTGTCCGGCTGCAACACGCCCACCCTCTGAACCTGCGCCAGCACTTCGGCGCTGGGGACCACGTGATCCCAGGTGAGCTCGCGCAGCTCGCCCACCGGCATGAGCTCGATGAAGCGCACGTGCCACGGGTGCTCAAGCGTGAGGCGGGCGAAGTCAGCCACCTCGTCGTCGTTGATGCCGCGCATCACGACCACGTTGATCTTGATCGGGCCGATGCCCGCGTCCTCGGCCGCCTTGGCGGCGGTCACGAGGTCGAAGCCGAGGTCCCTTCGGGCAATACGTACCACGCGCTCGGCGCGGAGCGAGTCGGCGCTGATATTCACGCGATCGAGGCCGGCCTCGGCCAGTTCCGCGGCCATCTGCGGAAGCTTTACGCCGTTGGTGGAGAGGGCGATGTCCTCGATCCCCTCGATCGCCTTCAGTTGGCGGACGAGTGAGGCGAGCTCTGGACGAATGGTCGGCTCGCCCCCCGTGATGCGGAGCCGCTTGAGCCCGAGCGGTGCCAGTTGCTGCACGATCGCCGTGATCTCCTCGTAGCGCAGGATATCCTGCTTGGGGAGCCACGGTAGCCCTTCCACGGGCATACAGTACTGGCAGCGGAAATTGCAG
>NZ_JBIJAW010000209.1:0-5748 GCF_044345575.1 Gemmatimonas sp. | reverse complement strand
TTGCCGATGACGACGCGGCGACCGAAGCGATGGGCGGGCTGTCGCGCGCGGAACGCGTCGCATTAGGTGGAACCGATGTGCCGTCCGACAGCGGCGACCTATTGCGGTTCGCCGAAGCTATTCGCCGCACGCTGCGTCACGAGCTCGCGGTAAACCCCAAGGTGGTGGTGTTCGGCGAGGACGTGGGGAAGAAGGGCGGGGTGCATCTCGTCACCGAAGGGCTGCAGAAGCAGTTCGGTGCCGAGCGCGTGTTCGACACGAGCTTGAGCGAGGAAGGGATCATTGGCCGCGCGGTAGCGATGGCCATCAGCGGTCTGATGCCCGTGGCCGAGATCCAGTTCCGCAAGTATGCCGATCCGGCGGCGGAGCAGTTGAACAACTGCGGCACGATGCGCTGGCGCACGGCCAATCGTTTTGCGGCGCCAATCGTGGTGCGCATGCCGGGCGGGTTCGGCAAGGACGTGGGCGATCCGTGGCACTCGCTGAGCGACGAGGTACGGTTCGCGCACGCGTACGGGTGGCAGGTGATCATGCCGTCGAACGCCGCCGATGCGGTGGGTCTGCTGCGCGCGGCGATGCGCAGCCCCAACCCGAGCATCTTCTTCGAGCATCGCTCGTTGCTGATGACGGGCGACGGGAGCGCGCGCTATCCCGGCGACGACTATGTGCTGCCGCTGGGTCGTGGGCGCGTGATACGTGAGGGCGATGCGCTCACGCTCGTCACGTGGGGGGCCATGGTGCACCGGTGCACCGAGGCGGTGGCGGCGCTGGGCGACGTGCAGGCGGAGGCGGTGGAGCTCATCGACCTGCGGACGATCTCGCCGTGGGACCGCGAGCTGGTGCTGGCGAGCGTGCGGAAGACCGGTCGCTGCCTCATCGTGCACGAGGACAACATGACGGCGGGTTTCGGCTCGGAAATCGCGAGTACGGTAGCGCAGGAGGCCTTCTGGCATCTTGACGCACCGGTGGAGCGCCTGGCGCCGCAGGACATTCCGGTGCCGTATCACCCGGACCTGCTCGACGCGGTGATCCCGACGGTCGCCCGGATTGCCGCGCGTATCCAAGCGCTGATGGCGGTGTGAGGGGCGGCGGCGATGTCGGTCAGCCTGACCGACATCGTGTTTCAACGGCTCTGACCTCTTGATCGCTTTGGTCGCCGTGACCGGCGTTACAGATCAGCCCGCCGACCGTCCATTGTCCGTGACGTATCGTATGTCACCGTCATCACTTACTATTGCATTGCTCCCTGTGAGCAACTCCCCACGAATGGGTGCGGGCCACACTGGCCCGCGATTCCGGCTTAACCCAGAGGACGCCATGAAGACCAAGCTGATCGGACTTTCCCTGCTCGCGACCATCGCGGCAGTGCCGACGGCCCATGCTCAGGGCCTTGGTGGCAAGATCGAGATTGGTGCATTCGGTCAGTTCACGAAGCTCGACAAAGAAATCAAGATGGACAACGTCGCGGCCATTGGTGGCATGTTCGGCGCGTCCGTCTACAAGTGGTTCGGTGTGCAGGCCGACGTGCAGCTCGGCAAGACCAAGGCGACGCGCACGCCGTTCGAAGACATCACCTATCGTCCGGCCCGCGTGCTCGGCACCGTGACGATCCCGCTCACCTCGTCGCAGAAGGCGGCGCTGGTGCTCGGTGCCGGCTACGTGAACTCGATTTACGCCGGCCGTTCCACGCCCAACGAGTACGAGGACGGCATCTCGGCGCTCGCCGGCATCAAGCTGTGCTCGGACGGCAAGTGGGGCGCGCGCATCGACGGCATCATGGACCGCAACCCGTCGCCGAACGAGCAGGCCATCACCGGCACGTCGAGTAACCTCGGCCTCCGCGCCGGTGTGACCTACGCGCTCCGCGGCGGCTGCGCCACGGCGGACAAGTTCGACTGGACGCTCAAGATCGACCCGGCCAGCGCCACCGTGAACCGCGGCAGCGAGCGCCAGTTCGCGCTGAGCGCAACGAACGCGAAGGGCAAGATCATCCCGCTCAAGAACGTGAAGGATCTCGCCTGCTCGACGAGCGACGCCTCCGTCGCCACGGTGGATAACACCGGCAAGGTGAAGGCGGTCAAGTACGGGACGGCCACCATCACGTGCACGGGCACGCAGCGCAAGCTGCAGCGCTCCGCGTCGGCCACGGTCACCGTGCCGCCGCCGTCGTGGACGCTGACGCTGACGCCGAAGAGCGGCTCGACGGACGTGAGCAAGACGCTGTCGTTCACGGCGAAGGCCGTTGACGCCGACAACGTCGACCTCGGCGCGATCACCTGGAGCTCGGCCAACGCATCGATCGCTTCGATCGCGAACGGCACGGTGACGTGCAACGCCGGCGGAACGACCACGATCACCGCTGCGAAGACGGCGTACGGCAGCTCGAAGAGCGAGACCGCGTCGGTGGAGTGCATCGCGCCGAAGCCGGTGAGCGTGGCGCTCGACCGCGCGCTGTTCGACTTCGACAAGGCCGTGGTGCTCAAGGCCGGCAACGACACGCTGCTGGTCATCATCGATGCCATGAAGCGCATCCCGACGCTCCGCATCTCGGTGGAAGGCCACACCGACCGCTACGGCTCGGAAGCCTACAACAACACGCTGGCGAAGAAGCGCGCCGAATCGGTGACGAAGCAGCTCCTCAAGCTCGCGGGCAAGGATGCCGCGTCGCTCAAGGATCGCATCGTGACGTCGAGCTTCGGTGAGCAGTGCCTCGTGACGACGGCCGGTGCCGACGAGAGCGAGCCGCCGCCGGCGAAGCGTGGCCGCATCGCGAAGGCCGATCGCGCCGCACAGGGCGACAACCGTCGCGTGGAAGTGTGGCAGCTGCTCGAAGGCAAGGGTGCCCCGACGGGCTGCCGTGCCGCCGACGAGCGCAACAACCGCCTCGGCTTCAAGGATCTCAAGTAATCGAGATCGCGGTTCGATGTGAGAAAGGGGCTCCGCTTCGGCGGGGCCCCTTTTCTGTTGGTATGCGGGAGAAACGCGTGAGCACGCAGCTCGCCGAGGTGGGTGAGGGCACGGAGAACTGCACCAACAAAACCAAGAGAGGACGAGCCATTCGTCGGCCCATCCTCTCTATTTGTTCTCCGTGCCCTCACCACCCTCGGTGAGCTCCGTGCTCACGCGTTTCCACGGCTGCCAGCCGCTCAGAGCGCCTTGAACTCGTCGAACGGACTCCCGCACGCCTTGCACGTGTGGATCGCCTTGCACGCGGTCGATCCGAACTCCGACTGCAAGACCGTGTCGGCCGACCCGCAGAACGGACACGCCACCGCCGGTCGCGCGCGCGTGAGCGTCACGAACCCCTGTGGTTCCGCCCGCCCTGGCGGCGCGATGCCATACTTGCGCAGCTTCTCACGCGCCTCGGGGCCGATCCAGTCGGTGGTCCACGCCGGTGTGAGCACGGTGCGCACCTCCACCTTCGGAACGCCGCGCGCAAGGAGCGCGGCCTTCACGTCGGCTTCCATTTCGCGCATCGCGGGACAGCCGCTGTAGGTGGGCGTCATGGTGACGGTCATGCAGTCGCCCTCGATGACCACATCGCGCACCACCCCGAGTTCGACGACGCTGATCACCGGCACTTCGGGGTCGGGGACGCCCTGCAGTACCGCGAAGGCCTCGTCGCGCGTGAGCATGCCGCTCACCAGGTGGCGCCAGGGTGCGCGCGCGCGACGCTCTGCATGGTGGCGAGCATGTGGCCAAGGAACTCGGTATGCCGACCGCGGCGCCCGCCGCTGCGCATGCCCGTCACGGTGGGACGCGTGAGCGTGGCACGGGTGAGCACGTCGTTCACCATGGTGTCCCAGAGCGCGCGGAGCGCGTCGGCATCGGTGGACACACCCTGCGCCGCCACGGCCTCGTCCACCGTATCACGCTCGAACAGCTCACCGGTGAAACGCCAAAGCGCATCCAGTGCGGCCTGCGCGCGCGCGTGGCTCTCCTCGGTGCCGTCGCCAAGGCGCACGACCCACTCACTGCTGTGGCGCAGGTGGTACTTGTCTTCCTTGAGCGACTTGGCGGCGATGGCGGCGAGTGGTTCGTAGCTGCTGCGCGAGAGCTGGTCCCACAGCAGTACACTGTACGCGTCGAAGAGGAACTGCCGCACCATCGTCACGGCGAAGTCGCCGTTGGGCTGCTCCACCAGCAACGCATTGCGGTACGCGGTGCCGTCGCGCCAGTAGGCGAGCGTGTCCTCAGTGCGCCCCTGCCCCTCCACTTCACCCGCGAGCTTGAGCAAGCTGGACGCGTGGCCGACGAGGTCGAGCGCGATGTTGGACATCGCGATGTCCTCCTCGAGGATGGGGCCGTGGCCGCACCACTCGCTGAGGCGATGGCCCAGCACCAGCCGATCGTCGCCGAGTCGGATGAGATACTCCGCGAGCGGATTCTCCACGGCCACCTGGCGCGGTGCGGCGATGGGATAATCCGGTGCCTTGTTCACCACGCCACCGCGACCGCCCTGCTCCTGTTCGTCGTGAGCCACGCGCGCCTCAGAAAATGCGCACGCCGCGAGGCGCGACGTAGAACTGCGGATGACGGTACGGCTTGTCGTTGCCCGGATCGAAGAACGGCCCGGCATCGGAGGGCGCCGAGGCGACGATCGCGCTGCTCGGCACCACCCAGAGATTTACCGCTTCACCGCGGCGCGTGTACACGTCACGGGCGTTCTGCATGGCGTGCTCCGCGTCGGCCGCATGCACACTACCGGCGTGCTCGAACGGTTCGCCGCGGGCGCCCTGCGTGAAGACCTCCCACAGCGGCCAGTTGTCGGGCTGTGTCATGCGACCGCAGTCTCCTTGCGCGCGCGCTGCTTGTCCGCGTGCGCCGTGGCCGCCGCGCGCACCCACGCCCCGTCGTCGTGCGCCTTACGGCGCGCCGCCAGTCGCTCCTGGTTACACGGGCCGTTACCGGCCAGCACCTCGTGGAACTCACTCCACTCGATCTCACCGAACTCCCAGTCACCGGTGGTCTCGTTGAACGCGAGATCCGGATCGGGGAGCGTGATACCGAGCGCGATGGCCTGCGGCACCGTGAGGTTCACGAAGCGCTGACGGAGCTCGTCATTCGTCTTGCGCTTCACGCGCCACTTGAGCAGCTCGGCGCTGTTGGGCGAGTTGGTGTCGCTCGGGCCGAACATCATGAGCGCCGGCCACCAGAAGCGGTTCACCGACTCCTGCAGCATGGCCTTCTGCGCCGGCGTGCCGTTGGCCAGCACGGTGCAGATCTCGTAGCCCTGACGCTTGTGGAAGTTCTCTTCCTTGCAGATGCGCACCATCGCGCGCGCGTACGGGCCGTAGCTGGCCTTCGCGAGCACCGTCTGGTTCACGATCGCCGCGCCGTCCACGAGCCAACCGATGACGCCCATGTCGGCCCACGAGAGCGTGGGATAGTTGAAGATGCTCGAATACTTCGCCCGGCCGTCGAGCAGTTGCTCCACGAGCTCCTGGCGATCGACGCCGAGCGTTTCAGTGCCGCAGTAGATGTACAGACCGTGGCCCGCCTCGTCCTGCACCTTGGCGATGAGCGACAGTTTGCGGCGCAGACTCGGCGCGCGCGTGATCCAGTTCCCTTCCGGCAGCATGCCCACGACTTCGGAATGCGCGTGCTGCGACATCATGCGCGTGAGCTGCTTGCGGTATCGCTCGGGCATCCAGTCTTTGGGCTCGATGCTTTCGCCCGCCGCGATGCGGGCTTCGAAAGCAGCGAGGAGCGCCGATTCATCGGCGGAAACGGACCCGGTCGAGGGCG
>NZ_JBIJAW010000208.1:0-5761 GCF_044345575.1 Gemmatimonas sp. | reverse complement strand
TCGATGGTCATCGCCCAGCGGCGCTTCTCCATCTTCTGCACGTGGTTGGGGTCGTACATGCCCTGGTCCTTCGACTCCGGGTTGGCGAACTCACCCTGAGCGTCGGCCGCCACCGGCGACTTGAGGCCGGTCTTGAAATCCTGCGACGGGAGGCCGGGGATCTCATGATGGTGCTCGTCGTTCTCCTGCTCGGTGCCGAGGAGCACGCCGATGGGGAGCGCCTGACCGATGCCGCGGCCATGCTGACGGGCCGAGCCTTCGGTGGTGACGAGCGGCGACTTGTCGGCCGTGATCGTGACCTTGCCCTTGAGGCCACCGAGGGCGAGACCGCCCGCAGCGTCCCAACCGGCCGGCACGAGATCGTACGCGTTCACGCCGATGTTCTGGGCGAAGCGGCCGTAGGCAGTGTGACCGAGCCCGAGCGCGATGGCGACGGTGTCGGGGCGCACGCCCATGTAGATGTACGCGGGCGCGGTGACTTTGCCGGCGGCCGTTTCGATGGTGAGGTGCGTGCCTTCCTTGATGCCAAGCTTCTTGGCGGTGGAGGGGTGCACTTCAACCCACGACTGCCACGCGATCTTGGAGACCGGGTCCGGGAGTTCCTGCAGCCACGGCTTGTTCGCGCCCGCGCCGTCGCCAAGCGTGGGCGACGGGAAGACGTGCACGAAGAAGTCACCAGCGCCGGCGGCCGCGGGGGTCGCGGTGGCAGCCAGCGTGCGGCCGTTGGTGGGAACGAGCGGGCCACTCGAGACCTGCGCCTTGGTGAGCGCGGTCGTGAAGGCCGAGCCGCCGCCCGGGAACTTGCTGATGTACCAGGTGCGGTAGTCGGCCACGTTGTAGCGGGCCGCGATCGCCTGGT
Source organism: Gemmatimonas sp. (assembly GCF_044345575.1). Taxonomy (GTDB): domain Bacteria; phylum Gemmatimonadota; class Gemmatimonadetes; order Gemmatimonadales; family Gemmatimonadaceae; genus Gemmatimonas. Next base: position 4,902 of record NZ_JBIJAW010000208.1, on the reverse strand, counting down.
CCTTCTTGGCGAGCTCGATAAGCACGTCGCTCGTGGAGCGCGTGTCGAACACCGGCTCGAGGGTGGGCTGCTGCAGGCCGAGCTGACCGTTGGCCCCCGCGGCGTCGCCCCAGCTCTCCAGCCAGTGGTTGTCCGGGAGGATGAGGTCGGCGAGCTGCGCGGTTTCGTCGGGCATGGCCGAGAACGAGACCTTGAAGCCCACCTTGGCGTAGGCGGCGGCGAAGCCGGCCGACTTGGGCATGCTGTGCGCCGGGTTGGCGCCGCGGATGAACGCGAGCGGCACGGAGCCGGCGTCCATGGCCTTCACCGCGTTCGCCAGATCGGCGTACGAGGCGAGACCCGCGTAACCCGCGTGGCCGTTGGCCGGCTTGATGGTCGTACCGACCGCGCCCGCCTTCTTGTTGATCTCGGCGACCATGGTGCCGCACTCGACCGCGTCGGCGCCGGTGACGCCGCAGATCGCCATCACGCCGTTGCCGGCGTCGGCGATGGCCTTGGCGAGCGCCTCGATGGTGGCGACGGGCACGCCCGACGCCTCAGCGGCGGCCGCTGCGGTACCGGCACCCGTGAGCGCGGCGCAGAACGCCATCTCGCTGCCGGGCTTGGCCGGGATCCACTGGTCGGCGTTGAGGCCGGTGAGCGAACGACGGGCGCCGACGTACACCAGACGCGGCGCGTCGGTGAGCTTGGCGCGGGCGTCGGCCCAGTCGAGCTGCTGCGGTACGCTGTGGCCCCAGCCGTCGAGGAAGTCGGCGCCGAAGGAGACGACCAGCTTGGCTGCCCCGAAGTCGAGCTGCGGCCAGGCCGCGCCGTACGCCTTCTGGTTGGCGGCGATGGTCGCGACCGGTGCCGTGCTGTCGACGCTCAGGTGGTTCGGCATGCCGTTCGCCGAGAGCCACTGGTCGAGGAAGCCCGGGAAGGTGCCCGACTCGTGCTGGTTGACGAACACGACGTTGCCGGCCTGCCCCTTCGACTTCACTTCGCCGATCTTCTGGGCGAGGAGTTCGAACGCCTTGTCCCACGTGGTGGGCTTGAGGGCGTTGCCCTCACGCACCATCGGCGAGCGATAGCGATCGGGGTTGTAGAGGCCCTGCACCGCCGAGAGGCCACTGGCGCAGATGGCGCCGCGGTTCATCGGGTGTTCAGGATTGCCTTCAAGCTTGATCGGACGGCCGTCGCGCACTTCGGCCAGCACGCCGCACGCCGCCGCGCATTCGCGGCAGGTGGTGGCGTAGTACTGGGAGACGCCCGGGACGGTGTTGTCCGGCGAGGCAACGTACGGGATGAGCTTGCCCACCTTTTCGGAGGAGCAGCCCACCACGGCCGTCGTGGCGCCCGTGGCGCCGAGGATCTTGAGGAATTCGCGGCGCTTGACGCCGGTCCCCGCTTCTGTGCTCATCGTGATCGAGGGTCGATGATCAGTAGTGGCAGACGGCGCAATCGTAGCGCGCCTTCTTGGCGGGCATTGCTTCCAGCTCGGGCGTGACCTTCTGTCCGGCCAAACGCGCGCCCTCGGCGGGCTTGTAGCCCTGCACGTGACAGTTGATGCACCAGCCCATGTTGAGCGAGTTCACCTGCTGGACGGGCACGTAGTTCGTGTCCGGACCCTGCGCGCCCTGATTCTGGATCTGGCCGTGGCAGGTCTGGCACGTCACACCGGCATTCACGTGACGCATGTGCGGGAACTGGACATAGTCCGGCACCTTGTGCACACGGTTCCACGGGATCGGCTGCCCCTTCTGGTAGTACGCCGCGATCTTCTTGATCTCGGCGGACTGGGGCTTCACCAGCGTGTGGCAACCCATGCAGGTCGACACCGAGGCGTTCCCCGGATCGGGCGCCTTGTTGGCGGCGCTATGACAGTACAGGCAGTTCATGCCTGCCTTCGATACGTGCGGAGCATGGACGAACTTGACGGGCTGCTCGACGATCTTGCCCTGCGACGACGACGCGCCGCTGTACGCGGACAGCAACGTGGCTGCCGCGGCAAGTGCGAGGAACCCGGGGATCACCGTCCACTTCTTCTTGACCGTCATCTCGTGTGCCGGTAGAGAATGCCGTTAGGCGTTGGTGATGGTCGACACACGACATGCACGACCCGACACTACCTCTGCCGCGGTGCAGAGCGTGGTTCGAGTCATGCGATCCGAGGACTACGCGGTCCTACTGGTCAGGTCCGAACGGAACCAACCGGGTACAACCGTGTAAGTCGGTGTCACCAAATTTTTTGCAAGCGCGAAGTATGACCGGGGCCGTATTTGTACGCAAGTGGATGACGCAGCCTCACGCGCCCTCTTGCAGTACTAAATCGGACACCGCGGACCTCCATGCGCCCGGAGCCATAACGGCCGGGAATCCATGCGGTTCCCGGCCGTTCGGTATTTCGTGAAACCGGGCAATGCGCCAGGCTATTTCCCGGGCGAAATGCTGCCGCCGTGGGCAAAGGGCAGCCCGCTGAATCCGGTGGAACCGTTATCGGGTGCCGCCGCCGACTCGCCGGCCGGGAGCAGATCGACGAGCGCCTGCGCCTGCTGGGTGAGCCGCAGCGGCCACCACGAGCTCCACGCGAACCGCTCCGCGCCGATGGTGCGGAGCAGATGCGCGAAATGGTCCTCCGGCGGCCCCCACACCCAGTGCCAGTCATAGAAGACCCGCTGCTGCTCGGGCGGCGTGAGCCCCCAGTGGGTTTCCTCGATGAGCTCCCGCCCGGCCCCGGCGACCACCAGGTTGGCCTTGAGACCGGGGAGACGGGCCAGCTGGCGCACATGGGCGGCGGTGAGATCGCCCGCGCTGTCCAACGGGTGCCGCTGGCGCAGGTCCTCGAACCGCACCGTGAGGTGCAGCGCCACCCCGGCCTCCCCACACGCCAACGCGAGCTCGGCCATACACTGATGCCCGGCACCCAGCCCCCACAGGGTCGGATAGGCCCGCACGGCCGGGGCCCCCTCGTTGACCGCGTCGCGGAGCATCTGCTCCCACCGGGGCCAGTCGGGGCGGACGATTGGTGCCGGGGCCAGCATGGCGCGGTGCGGCGCCAGCGCCGCGTACAGCGCCCGGTTGCTGGGGACCGGGTCGCGGTGGAACGCCCCGGGCAGGTGGCCGACCCAGCCACCTGTGAACCCCTCGCGCTCGAGCACGCGCACGAGCACCTCGGGGTCGGGGTGCGGGATATCACGGAAGGGATAGCCCCCGATCCAGGCGCAGGTGTCCACCCGCCCCGGCGTTCCGGCCTGGTGCGTGCCGGTGGCGCTCATGCGGCCTCCAGAGCGCGCGCCAGCGCGGTGTCGAAGGTGCCGGCCGGGAAGATCCGCACGGCATTGCGCCAGCGCATGTCGGCGATGTCGTCGGGCGAGGCGCCGGTGTAGGCGAGCGCGCGCAGCTTCGTGAGACCCGTACAGAGCGTGAGGTCGCAGGCCCAGAGCAACCGCTTGGCGCCCACCCATCGCAGCGCCTCGTCGATCATGCCGCGATCGATGCCGCTCCCGGAGAAGTCCATCACGATGTTGGGCACCTCGAGCACTGCCGGGTTGGTGTGCGCCCAATCTCCGCCGCCACCGATGTGCGCGAGGAGGAAGGTCGCCTTGGGATGCCGCACGGCGAGACGTGCGAGCTCCACGCCATCACTGGCCTCCTGATTGGGCCACTCACGCCGGCGATGCTGCCAGATGTGCTGCAGCACCGGTACCCCGTACTGCGCCGCGGCGGCGCCGATCTCGTCGAGGAGCCCGAAGTCGGTGGTGCGTCGCGCGGCAGCGAGCTTGATGCCCACCGCCCCGCGCCCCATGCCCCGTTCAATTTCGGCGAGCGCATGCGCGGTGAAATTGGGATTCACGGCGACGAATGCGCGGACGCGATCGGCGTGCTGGTCGGCGAGCCCGAACATGAAGTCGTTGGCGCGCGTCTGATCGTGCGGCGATGAGAAGTAGGTGGGCGACGTGGCGCCCCACGAGCCGAGGATCGATGCCACGTGGCACCGGATACCGATGCGCTCGCCCATCTCGAGGCGCGAGGCGTTGTAGCGCGCCCAGTCGCTGCGGTTGGTAAGCGGCGTGTGAAAATGGGCGTGCGGATCGATGAGCGGCTCGGTGCCGCCAAGGGGAGCGGGAGGCATGGTCATGGTGGGGTCATTCGCGGAATCGGTCATCGACACGACGCGGACCGGGGCGCAGTGCGTCCATCACCGCGGGCATGGCCCGCGCCACGGCATCGAGGGCATCATCGTCGTGGGCCAGCGCGCCGAACTGATAGGCGCCACGCTTGAGCAGAACACCTTCGTGTGCGGCTGCGGCTACGAGCGCATCGAGTTGCTCGGGCACGTCGGCCGTGAGTCGCCACATCATCGGCGGGCCCTCGGCTTTCACGCCCACCCACGGCGCGTCGGCGAGCGCCGACCCGATGATGTCCTGCAGCACCCCGCCGGCGGTGGCCATGCGATCGCAGACATCGAGCCGCTCGTGCCAGGCCAGCACGGCCGCCGCCGCGGCGAGACCAGTCGCCTCGGCCGCCGCCGTGGAAGAGATCCACGTGCGCGTGGCGGCGTCCATGGCATCGGCGCGACCGACCACGGCGGCCAGGGGATAGCCGTTGGCGAGCGCCTTGCCGATGGCGGTGAGGTCGGGGGTGACGCCGGTGAGCGCTTGTACGCCGCCCGTGCGCACCCGGAAGCAGGTCTTCACCTCGTCGAACACGAGCAGTGCCTGATGGGCATCGGCCAGCCGCCGCGCGGCCTCGAGCCACGCCACCGGCGCAATGTCGTGCACGAGCGGCTCGAGGATGATGGCCGCCGGTGATTCGCCCGCGGTCATCGCCGCCTCGAGCGCCGGGATGTCACCGAACGGCACCCAGGTGACGAGGTCGCGCGTGCTCTGGGGCACGCCAACCGCATCGCTGTTCCAGTCCAGC
>NZ_JBIJAW010000207.1:0-5763 GCF_044345575.1 Gemmatimonas sp. | reverse complement strand
TGAACTGCAGACGGCAGACCGCAGGAACTACAGCACGCAGTAGGGGAGGAATGCGGTACAACAACACGGGCGCCACCGCTTCGCGGGGCGCCCGATTTCCTTTGCGGTAGGGATATCGGCGGCGGCGCGCAGCGCACGCTGCCGTGTGGTTCTACCGCATTCCTCCGTGACTGCGTGCTGTAGTTCCTGCGGTCTGCCGTCTGCTGGTGGAGGCGCACGCTCATCCCGCCGATGCCCCCCGCCCCTCGTGCCGCCCCCGCCCCCGCCCCACCGCCAGCAGCAGCACCGCGGCCGCCGCCATGTCGATCGCCCCGAAGGCAATCGCCGCCGCCGCGGCCTTGGGCCGGTCGTGCTGCTGCAACAGGCCGGTACACGCCCCCAGCGCCGCACACCCTCCCACGATCCACAGCATCCGCATGCCAACCGTTCGCGGCTGTCGCGGCAGCGGCATCACCCGACGCCGGCGCCACTGCCAGAGCAGCCCGCGCGCCACGATGCGCTGCCACAGCAGCACGGTGACGATGGCAAACACCAGCGTGAGCCAGAACTGCAGGGCATCGTACAACGGCACGGCGCCGCCGAAGTGGGGCACCGGGGTGCGCAGTACGGGAAAGGACGGCACCAGCCACCCGGAGTGATTGCCGTGCGTAATGCCATCGAGCACCACATGCGAGAGGCCGCCAACCCACGCTGACCAGGCCACGGCGCCCCATTCGCGCATCGAGGCCGGCGCGGACAATGCCGCCAGATCGTGCAACCGCAGCCGCGGATGATCACGCAGAAACGGCAGCAGCGCCGGCAGGACGAGCGCGGTAAGGATCCACGTCAGTCCCATCGACAACGGGACGGTGAACCAGAGCTGCGCGGCGACGGTGTGGCTGAACAGCCAGTCGTCGGACATGCGGCCGATGAACTCGAGATCCGGCGCCATGCTGCCGATGCACAGCCCGACGCCGGAAAACCAGCGGGGCCAGCGCATTTTGAGTGGCAGTACAACGGCCTGGTGCGACAACAGGGTAGCGGGCATGGCTCGGGCGGCGATGGGAGTCCGGCGGCCGTCGTCGGCACCAGAAAGGGTCGCGCGCCAACGCCACCATCGTGTGAGCGGGGTGTCGCGTGCCGGCAACGGGCCGGCGACGGATTGGTGACGGCCCCCGTTTCCAACCCGCCGTGCCATTCGTCCTCCCTGTGGCCCGCCGACCGTTCCGCTGACGTAACGGCTCCAGTGCGTGCGGCCGATGGACCTTTGCCACCGCGGTCACCCGTGCCTCAACTCGACAAGATCCTGCCGCGCCTGGAATCGGGCGCGGCCTCGCTGATTCTCCTCGAGACCGATGCGCCGATCCGGTGCGTCACGCCGAGCGGACTCCAGCAAGTGAGCACCCAGGTGCTCTCCCAGTCGCAGTTGCTGGCGCTGGTCAGTGAACTGGCCAGCCCCGAAGACCGCCCATCCATTGCAGCGGCACAAGGCATCCGGTTCCTCTACCGCTTCAATGACAAGCAGTGGCTGGTGCAGCAGGAAAGCGACCCCTCCACGACCCGCATCCGCATCCGCCGCTGGGTGGACCGGGAACCGTCGGGGACCCCCGCGCCGGGCGAGATCTCGTCGGTGCGGCGCCGAGTCGGCGATGCGCCGTTTGGGCCGTTCACTTCTCAGGAGCAGGCCCGTGAGGCCATCGAGAAGCTGCTCCGCATTCAGGTGTCACGCGGCGCCGCCGACCTGCACCTGCGCGTCGGTGAACCGCCCATCTTCCGCCTCGGCGGGGACCTCCTGCGCCTGGAAGGCGAGGGTCCGCTCACCGACGACATGGTCACGGCGATGATGACCGCGGTGATGCCCGAGAAGAATCGCGCCGAATTCGCCACGCAGTGGGACACCGACTTCGCGTACGAGATCGAGGGCGTGTCGCGCTTCCGCGTGAACGTGTTGCGCGACCGTCATGGGACCGCGTCGGTGATTCGCACCATCGCGAGCACCACCGTCACGGTGGAGCAGATGGGGCTCTCGCCCGAGGTGCAGGCGCTCTGCCATCTCACCAAGGGACTGGTGCTCGTCACCGGCCCCACCGGCTCGGGCAAGTCGACCACGCTCTGTGCATTGGTGGACCTCGTCAATCGGACGCGCTCCGATCATATCATCACGATCGAAGACCCGATCGAGTTCGTCCACCAGAGCAAGAAGTGCCTGATCACGCAGCGACAGGTGGGCGTGCACACCCAGTCCTTCAAGAGCGCGCTGCGGGCCGCGCTGCGCGAGGATCCGGACATCATCCTCGTGGGTGAGCTGCGCGACCTCGAGACCATCGCCATCGCCCTCGAGACGGCGGAGACGGGGCACCTCGTATTCGGCACGCTGCATACCAGCACCGCGGCCAGCACGATCAACCGCATCGTGGACCAGTTTCCCGCCGACCGGCAGGATCAGATCCGCATCATGCTGGCCGAGTCGCTGAAGGGCGTGATCTCGCAGACGTTGTGCAAGAAGATCGGCGGCGGACGCGTGGCCGCGCGCGAAATCCTGCTGGTGAACAAGGCGGTGAGCGCGCTCATCCGCGAAGGCAAGACGGTGCAGATTCCGAACATCATCCAGACCCAGAAGAAGCTGGGCATGGAAACGCTCAACGACGCTCTGCTCACGTTGGTGAAGAGCAAGACGATCGAGCCGGAAGAAGCCTACGTGAAAGCCGTCGAGAAGAAGGAGATGAGCGGCAAGCTGCGGGCACTCGGCTACAACATCGACGGCGTGGCCGGCGAGGAGTAGCCGCCTGCGCGGCCGGCTACTTCGCCGCAGCCACGCACTCCAATTCCACCCGGGCCCCGTTCAGCAGCGTGGCCTGCACCGCCGCGCGCGCCGGATACTTCCCGTTGCCGAAGTACGAGCGGTACACCTCGTTCATCGCCGGCCACTCCTTGAGATCGGCCAGGAACGCTGTGCACTTCACGAGGCGGTCCATGCCGAGGCCGGCGGCCGCGAGCGTGCGCTTGATGTTCTCCATCACCTGACGCGTTTCCGGCGTGATGCCCCCGGGCACGAGCGTGAGTCCCGTGCCGGTGGTACCGAGCGTCCCTGAGACGAAGACGAGGTTGCCGACGCGGACGGCCGGGGAGAACGGATTCACCGGTGGGCCGTCGGGATGGATGAACTCCGGCTCGGCGGCCGGCGTGGGGCGGGCCCCGGCGCACGCGGTGAGTGACACGGCGGCGACCCCGAGGGCAGCCGCCAACGCAAGGCGGCGCGGGCGTGAAAACAGGGAGATGGCTGACATGCCCTCGAAGCTCGTCCGTCCGCATGATTCGTCAAGCACCGGGCGGTCCGACCAGGGCAGCGGCGATCCGCGTGTGTTTCGGAAACGCCCCTCGCGGGGGCGTGTCCCGGTGTACACCTTTTGGGGGATGACGCCGAGGGGCCCGCCCGTCAGCGTCACCGGCACACTCTTCCCGCCACGCCGGACCAGCACCGATCGGCCCATGCTCCCCGGGCCGCGAACAGGAGGCGCAGTGCAGGCTGCACAGACGACGGAGTTCGACGCGATTGTCGTGGGCTCCGGCATTTCCGGCGGCTGGGCCGCGAAGGAACTCACCGAGAAGGGCCTCAAGGTCCTGCTCCTCGAGCGCGGTCACAACATCGACCACATCACGGGGTACAAGAACGCCACGAAGGGCCCGTGGGAGTATCCGCACCGTGGCGGGCGCACGAAGCAAATGGAAGCCGATTATCCGGTGCTGCGTCGTGACTACCCGCTGAACGAGAAGAACCTCGACTACTGGGCCAACGACAAGGAGAGCCCGTACACCGAGGTCAAGCGGTTCGACTGGTATCGCGGCTACCACCTCGGCGGCCGCTCCCTCATGTGGGGGCGCCAGAGCTATCGCTGGAGCGATTTCGACTTCGAAGCGAACGCCAAGGACGGCCTCGCCGTCGATTGGCCGATCCGCTACAAGGACATCGCGCCGTGGTACTCGCACGTCGAGAAGTTCGCCGGTATTCAAGGGACGCGCGAAAATCTGCCGCAGCTGCCCGACAGCGAATTCATGCCCGGCTTTGCGCTCAACTGTGGTGAGCAGCATGTCGCCGAGCAGATGAAGAAGAACTACAAGGGCAAGCGCCACCTGATCATCGGGCGCAGCGCCAACATCACGCAGCCGCTGCCTGGCCGCGGCCAGTGCCAGACCCGCGATGCCTGCTGGCTGGGGTGCATCTTCGGCGCGTACTTCAGCACGCAGTCGAGCACGCTGCCGGCCGCCGTGAAGACGGGGAACCTCACGCTCAAGGTGAACAGCATCGTGCACGAACTCGTGTACGATAAGAACACCAAGAAGGTGAGCGGCGTGCGCGTGGTCGATGCGGTGACGAAGGAAGCCACCGAGTACAAGGCGAAGATCTTCTTCCTCTGCGCGTCCACGCTCAACAGCACGTGGCTGCTCATGCGCTCGGCGCGCGACATCTGGCCCGGCGGCCTCGGCAGCTCGAGCGGTGAACTCGGCCACAACCTCATGGACCACCACTTCCGCCTCGGCGCGAGCGGTCGTCTCGAGGGCTTCGACGACAAGTACTACTACGGCCGTCGTCCCACCGGTTTCTACATCCCGCGCTGGCAGAATCTCTTCGGCGACAAGCAGCCGTACCTGCGCGGCTACGGCTACCAGGGCAGCGCGAGCCGTCAAGACTGGGGACGCGCGGTGGCCGAGTTGGGCATCGGTGGCGACTTCAAGGACGAGATGGCGCAGCCTGGTGACTGGCGCATCGGCGGCACCGCGTTCGGCGAGATGCTCCCCGACCACAGCAACAAGATCAGCATCGACGAGACGAAGACCGACAAGTGGGGTCTCCCGGTGCTGAAGATCGATTGCGAGATCAAGGAAAACGAAAAGCTGATGCGCAAGGACATGACCGTGCAGATGGCGGAAATGCTCGAGAGCAGCGGCGTGAAGGACGTGAAGACCTACGACGGTGGCTACGCCCCGGGTATGGGCATCCACGAAATGGGTACGGCGCGCATGGGCCGCGACCCCAAGACGTCGGTGCTCAACGCCAACAACCAGGTGTGGGACGCGCTCAACGTGTTCGTCACCGATGGGTCGGCGATGACCTCGGCAGCGGCGGTGAATCCGTCGCTCACCTACATGGCGCTGACCGCGCGCGCGGCGGATTTCGCCGTGAATGCGCTCAAGCGTCGCGAGCTGTAAGGAGATCGCATCCGATGACTGATTTCGAAAAGCTGTCCGGAATCGATCGCCGCGAAGCGATCAAGCGGGTGAGCGTGTTGCTGGGCGGTGTGGCGTTCGTGGGCGGCAGTTCGCTCATGGCCGCCTGCGCCGGCGATCGTCCGCCAGCGGCCGATACCACCAAGGCGGCGGTAGCACCGGCGCCCATTGGCGAGTTTTCCGTAGCCGACCAGCAGTTCCTCGACGAAGTGGCCGACACGATTCTCCCCACGACGGCCAAGTCGCCAGGCGCCAAGGCGGCGGCGACGGGCCCGTTCATGGCGGTGATGGTCACCGACACCTACAAGCCGGAAGATCAGAAAGTGTTCCGGGCGGGCATGACGGCACTGGACGAGGCGTGCAAAGCCAAGCACGGCGCCGGCTTCATGCAGGCCACGGCCGAGCAGCGCACCGCGCTGCTGACAGAGCTCGACGCCGAGCAGCATGCGTTCATGAAGAGCAAGAAGCCCGAGGAGCCCACGCACTACTTCCGCATGATGAAGGAGCTGTCGTTGCTCGGCTTCTTTACCAGCGAGATTGGCTACACCAAGGCGATGC
>NZ_JBIJAW010000206.1:0-5821 GCF_044345575.1 Gemmatimonas sp. | reverse complement strand
TGGCTCCGGTGCGCTGCTGGACCTCCCCGACCCGGTCGCGCTCGGCGCGAGCATGCTGCAGGGCGCGCTGGCCGGTGGGGCGTTCTTCGGCTTCCTGGCCGGGCTCCGTGTGCTCGGCAACGTGCGCACGGCGATCACCAGCACCGTGGAGCCGTTCTGGACCACCATGCTGGGCGTAGTGCTGCTCGGTCAGCCCATCGGCGTGGGCACCGTCGTCGGCGGCGCAGCCATCATGAGTGCCGTATTGTTATTGCAGCGTCCCGTGGCGCTCCCATCGCCCCGGTTGTCCTGACATCGCATCGTTTCGATTTCCTTCGCCACACCTTCAGCACTCCGCACAATCGCGGACTTCGGGATACGGACATGGCCAAGATTCTCGTCACCGGCGCCGCCGGGTTCATCGGCTACCACACGAGCGAACGACTGCTCGCCCGCGGCGACGAGGTGGTCGGGCTCGACAATCTGAACGACTATTACGATCCCACGCTGAAGGCAGCGCGACTGGCACGGCTCACCGGTACGCCCGGGTTCACGTTCGTACGCATGGATCTCGGTGATCGCGCCGGCATCGAGCAGCTCTTTGCCTCGCAGCGATTCGACAAGGTGATCAACCTCGCCGCGCAGGCGGGGGTGCGGTACTCGCTCACCAACCCGCACACGTACATCGACAGCAACCTCGTGGGTTTCCTGCACATCCTCGAGGGATGCCGGCATCACGGCGTGCAGCATCTCACCTACGCCAGCTCGTCAAGCGTGTACGGCGCCAACACGGCGATGCCTTTCTCGGTGCATCAGAACGTGGATCATCCGCTGTCGCTGTATGCGGCCACCAAGAAGGCCAACGAGCTCATGGCGCATACGTACAGCCACCTGTACGGTCTGCCAACCACGGGACTGCGCTTCTTCACGGTGTACGGCCCCTGGGGTCGCCCCGATATGGCCATGTTCCTGTTCACGAAGGCCATTCTTGAAGGGCGTCCCATCGATGTGTTCAATCACGGCAAGATGCGTCGGGACTTCACGTTCATCGACGACATCGTGGAAGGGGTGATCCGCACCAATGATCACACGGCGCCGGTGAATCCCGACTGGAACAGTGATCATCCCGATCCCGCCACCAGCAAGGCGCCATACCGGATCTACAACATCGGCAACAACAATCCGGTGGAGCTGATGCATCTCATCGGCACCCTCGAGCAGGCGCTCGGCCGGACCGCAGAGAAGAACATGCTCCCCATCCAGCCGGGCGACGTACCGGCGACGTATGCCGACGTCGCGGCGCTCGAGCAGGACGTGGGCTTCGCGCCGAAGACCAGCATCGAGACCGGGGTGGCGCGCTTCGTGGAGTGGTACCGGTCGTACTACGGCGCGTGATCACGCTGCCCCCTTGATTCATTGACTCACCAGTAGAGTCCGAGGGCGCGCGTACCGTTGGGGCCCATGACGATCGCCGGACCGGGGAGCCGCAGCGTATGCAGGACCGCCTTCACCTGCATCCAGGCCGGATGGGCTCCCGGTAACCGCGCGGCGTCGAGATCGAGGCCTACCGCATACTCGGCGGGCATACCCGGACCCATGCCGCGACGGCCAGCACTCAGCCGCAAGGCCGAGGGCCAATATGGCTTCGCGCCGCGCGGCAGCACGTCGTGCACGTTGGAGGAGAGCCACACGGTCTGCTTGGCATAGTCGAACGTGGCCCCGCGGGCACCGCGACGACGGAACATGACCTTGGGCGCGATGGAGAAGCTCGGGGTGATTTTGCTGAACACCGAGCGCGCCACCGCACCAGTCGACGTCGGCGCGGCGCTGCTGCGCACGAGCTCCATGGCCGGCGCCACGGTCACGGGTGTGATCAGCTGCGCATCGGCTCGCGTCGCGAGCCCGAGGCCGAGCAGTAAGGCGATCGTTTTGCGCGTGTTCCGTCGAACCATCGTCTGCAGCATGCGCCCTCCTCGACCTGAGCACCGGGAATCCCACCGTGCTCATCGTCACTGCAATAGACAGGCCACATTGATCCGATAGGGCTGGCTGCTGGAGGCGCTACCTCGGCGGCACGTATGGCCCTCGGAGGCCTCCGACAGCCCTGTGTCGCACGCGAGACGGCCCAACGCCTTACGTGTTGCGCACCCGCAACACGCAAGCACCTACCGTCGCTTCGTCCTCGCGAAGGCCACGAAGCCGATCACGAATACGGTGGCGAAACCGAACCACTGCAGCGCGTAGCTGAGGTGCGGGCCTTCGGTGACCGCCGGCGGTGGCACGCGGCTTGGACGGGTGATGTCCGTCATGATGGTGTCCCCAAGCGCCAATAGCACGAAGGGGGCGACAGGACGACCGATGAGGGTGGCGATCGTGTCGGGGTTGAGCAGGCGCATCGCGCGCGGAGACGACTGCATGCGCGCTTGTCCTGCCTTGATGGGCGGGAATGAGGTGAGCAGCGTCTTCAACCGAAGCGTATCACTCTCCCGCGCCTTGCCGAAGTCGACGGTCCGGCCGTCGGCCGCGTAGAGATAGCCACGCAGCACCAGAATGGCGGTATCCCCCCAGCTCCCGTCGAGCGGGCGCACCGGGGTGAGCAGGTGCACCCCCGGCGAGCCGTTCTGCGTGCGGGTCGCGTGTACAAGCTCATGCTCGTAGTCGGCAACAGCGTCGACCTGTACCTGTCGCCAGTGCGTGATGCTCGTATCCTGCCCGCGCAGATCGGCCACCGAGAGCAGGGGCGCCTCACCGCGCGCCACCACAATGGCATTCTGCGCGCGCCGTTGCTGCAGGCGATCGAGCTGCCAGATGCCGAGCCGCACGCACACGGCCGCAGCGATGGCCGTGAGCACGCCGAACACGATCGTCTTTGCCTTGCTGGTCATACGAACCGCTTACTCCTTGGGCGCCTTGCGCTTCTTGCTCTTCGTCGACTTCCGGCCGGGCGCCGGCTTCGCGGTGGTCGCCGCGACCGCAGGTCTCTCGTCCGGAAGCGTGTCCGGAACCAGGACCAGCATGCTCAACGGCGGGAGCGATACCGTGAGCGAGTGTTCGAATCCGTGAAATGGTACCGCTTCCGTACGCGCGATACCCTCTACGGGATACCCGCTGCCGCCGAACGGCAGGGCATCGGAGTTCAACACCACCTGATACGTCGCGTTGACCGGTGCGCCGAGCCGGTATCCGGAGCGCGGGACCGGCGTGAGGTTGAGCACCACCAGGGCATGTTCACGACCATCGAAGCGCGCATAGGAGAACACCGATTGCTCACGATCGGCCACGTCGATCCACCGGTAGCCACTGGGATCGTGATCGGCGCGCCAGAGACAGGGCAACTGCTGATACAGCGCCCCCAAGGCCCCGACGTAGTCCATGAGCCCGCGACGACCGGGATCATCGAGCAGATGCCACTCGAGACTCACATCGTGATTCCACTCGTGATGCGTGCCGAGTTCGGTACCCATGAAGAACAGCGACTTGCCAGGGCGCGTGATGGAATAGCCGATGAGCGTGCGCAGATTCGCGAGTTTCTGCCACACGTCGCCCGGCATCTTCTCGAGCAGCGACTTCTTCAGGTGCACCACTTCGTCATGCGACAGCGGATTGACGAACTTCTCGCTGTACTCGTACCACATCGCGAAGGTGAGCTTGTCGTGCGCCCCTTTGCGGAAGAAGGGATCGATCTTGTAGTAGTCGAGGGTGTCGTGCATCCACCCCATGTTCCACTTGAAGGTGAAGCCTAACCCGCCATCACTGATGGGCGCGGTGACCTTCGGCCACGCCGTGCTCTCCTCGGCCACCGTGATCACGCCGGGATGCAGCGAATGCACCGCATGATTGAGCTGCTTCAGGAACGCCACGGCGTCGAGGTTCTCGCGGCCACCGTAGCGATTGCGCAGCCACTGGCCGGCTTCCCGGCCGTAATCGAGGTACAGCATCGACGCGACGGCATCCACCCGCAATCCGTCGAGATGGAACTCCTCGATCCAGTAGAGCGCATTCGCCACGAGGAAGTTGCGCACCTCGTGCCGCGCGTAGTTGAAGATGTGCGTGCCCCACTCGGGGTGATCACCGAGCCGAGGGTCTTCGTGCTCGTAGCACGCGGTGCCGTCGAAGCGACGCAGCGCCCAGTCGTCCTTCGGGAAGTGCGCCGGCACCCAGTCGAGGAGCACACCGATGCCGGCCTGATGCAGCGTGTCCACGAAGAACCGGAAGTCATCGGGCGTGCCGAACCGTGAGGTAGGCGCATAGTACCCACCCACCTGATAGCCCCACGAGCCACCGAACGGATACTCCTGGATTGGCAGCAGCTCCACATGCGTGAACCCCAACCGCCGCACATGTTCAGCGAGCTTGGGAGCGATCTCGCCGTAGCTCAACGGCCGGTTGCCCTCACCGCGCAACCACGACCCGAGGTGCACCTCGTACACGATCATCGGCTCGCGCACGGCATCGCTCTCCGCACGCTGCGAGAGCCAACTGCCGTCGTTCCACGTGTACTGGCTACGTCCCTGCACGATGCTCGCGAAGCCCGGTGACTGCTCGAGTTTGTGCGCGTACGGATCGGTCTTGACGCGCGTGGCTCCGCTACGCGCCAGGATCTCGAACTTGTACAGCGCCTCGGCATGCACGTCCGGCACGAACAGTTCGAACACGCCGCTGGTACCGAGCATCCGCATGGTGTGCGCGCGCCCATCCCAGTGGTTGAACGACCCGATGACGCTCACACGCTGGGCGTTGGGAGCCCATACGGCGAACGCGGTGCCCGGCACGCCGTCGATCTCGCAGGGGTGCGACCCCAGCTTCTCCCACAGACGCAGATGGCGCCCCTGGTTGAAGAGGTGCAGATCGATCTCGCCCACCGTGGGGAGAAAGCGATAGGGATCGTCCTGCACCCGCCGCGCTCCCTGCCCGTCCGTGACCACCAGCTGGTACGTCAGCGGGACGCGGCGGTCGGAGAGAAACGCCACGAACAGGCCATGCTCGTCACGCTGCATCGGGAATTCGTGTTCACCGACCAGCACCGCCACGTGCGCCGCGTTGGGGAGCAGGGCGCGCACCACCACCCCGTCTACCCCGTCAACGGTGACGGGGTGGGCCCCCAGCACATCATGGGGACGTCTGGATTCCCCGCGAACCAATCGGCTCGCGGCCTCACGATCGACGGGGGGCAATGGACTCGTGGTCATCCCACCAATCTAGGGGGCGAACGCTCCCGAAACCGCTCCCTAGTCGGCGCGGGATCAGAAGAGCAGCGGTTGCTCGCTGATCGACACGGGGTCTACGGTGGGCAACCCGAGCCGTTCCTGCAACATGCGCACGGATGCCGGAGCGTGCCCGGCAAAGTGGTTGTTCACGAAGCCGTAGACTTCCCGCACCTGCCCCTGCAGCACCGGGATCATGCGCGCCCACGCGTCGAGCTCGGCACTCCGGTCCGCCTGCAGATGCGAGTAGTCGGTGATCGTTCGGTCGGGCCCCATCCAGCGCAGATAGGCGAAGTCCGCTGTGGGTTGCTCGCACAGTTTCAGCAGCCAGTCTCGGGGAATCCATTTGCCATCGCTCAACGCGAGCGCCACCCCATGCTCGCGCAACAGATCGAGCACCCGCTTGCGCACCCATGTGGGCTGACGGAACTCCACGGCGAATCGGAGATCACGTGGTAACAGCGCCAGGAACTCGGCGAACGGCTTGCCCTGCTGCGGCGAGAAATCGGGGCCGCACTGAATGAGGATGGGCCCCAGCTTGGGCCCCAACTCACGCATGCGCTCCACGAACGCGAACAGTAGATCGTCGCAACCGACGAAGCGCCGCTCGTGCGTGATCTCCTGCGGCATCTTGCAGG
>NZ_JBIJAW010000033.1:0-18445 GCF_044345575.1 Gemmatimonas sp. | reverse complement strand
TCGATCTCTACACGGTGCAGCTCGACGGCAATGGGCTCAAGCAGATCACGACGAACCCGGAGTTCGACGGGTTCCCGATGTTCAGCCCGGACGGGAAGAAGCTGATCTTCGCGAGTAACCGCGGGGCGACGAAGGCGGGGGAAACCAACTTGTTCATTGCGGAGTGGAAGAACTGAGGCGTCTGGCTTGGTCTTGTTCGACCACCAGCAGACGGCAGACGGCAGTTCGCCCGGCCCGCCAGACGCCAGTTACGCCGGCTGCGCCTGAATGTCGATGGAAAGCTTCACATCGTCCGACACCAGCACGCCGCCGGCTTCGAGGGCGACGTTCCAGACGAGGCCCCATTCCTTGCGGGCGATCTTGGTCTCGAGCGTGGCCGACACCTTCTGGTTGCCCCACGGGTCGGTGGCCGGGCCGCCGATCTCGCCCTTGAGCGTGACGGGCTTGGTGGTGCCACGGATGGTGAGGTCGCCCGTCGCGATCACGTCGTCGCCCGAGCGCTCGAACGTGGTGAGCGCGAACGTGGCCTTGGGGTGGTTCTCGACGTCGAAGAAGTCGGCGCTGCGAAGGTGACCGTCGCGCTGCTCGTTGCCGGTGTCGAGCGACGCCACATCGATCTCGACCGTGACGGCGGTGGCCTGGCCGTTCTCTTCGTCGATGGAGCCGCTGAACGCGTCGAAGGTGCCGCGGACGGTGGAAATGCCGAGGTGCTTCACGGAGAACTGCACCTGGCTATGCGCAGGATCGAGAACCCACTTCATGGCGAACCCCTTGGGAGAACGTTAAACAGTCTGGCGATATCTCAGAAATGAGACGTATAGATGGAAGATATCTGACCAGGGGTGGGCGTCAAGGGGAGATCCGCGAGGAGAGTCTGAGCAGCGAGCGGGCAGCCTGAGAGGTCAGCTTTGATAGAAGCGAGAGGCCAGCGGCCTCGAGGTGAGAAGTCAGCGGTGCACCCTGACCTCTCGCTTCTGGATCGCTGGCCTCTCACCTCTATCCGAGCGCGCTTCTCACGCTGGCCCTTCGACTCTCGGTCTCACCTCTCGGATCTGCTGACCAGGCACTCAGTCAGCCAGCGGAAGCCCGGCCGCTCGGCGTCCCATATCTCGCAGTTGGTCCGCCACCCGCTCCTGCTCTTCCGGGCTGATCCCTTCCATCGCCTGCTTCACCACCGCGGCGTGGCTGGGGAAGATCTCGGCCACGAGGGCCGTGCCCTTGGGCGTGAGCGCGGCATAGCGCGCGCGGCGGTCGGTTTCGCAGCTGCGACGCTCCACGAGCCCCTTGGCGGCGAGCCGGTCCACCAGGAAGGTGATGCCGCCGCTCGAAACGAGAATGCGCTTCTGCACCTCGCCCAGCAGCATCGGCCCCCGGTGGTACAGCGCCTCCACAATCCCGAACTCGGCCAGGGTGAGCCCATGCCGCTGCACGTCGGCGGCCGCGTGGGCAGCCACCGCGGTGTGCGCGCGCGACATGATCACCCAAAGCCGCAAGGCGGCGGCGGTGGCGTGGTCGAGCTCTACGGCATGCGCCTCAGGGTGCATGCCAGGAGCGTCGGATTGGGGACGAACGGTGGTGGACATTGGTGGGAATGGCTCAGTGGTAAGAACAAATGTAACACGAGAAACGCGGGGCGCGAGGCGACCCGCGGCCGCTGCCGACGAGCTCGCTGGGAACTATTTCGATCCGCGCTGGAAAAGCTGTCGCACTCTCGGTTCAAGTCTGAAAGTCCAAGAGAATAGTGGACCGAACGTTCCTAGAGAAAAACCATCATTCTACATTAAAGAAGGTTAGTTGATACCGCAAAACTACCTAAAATAGTGTTGCGAGAAATCAGGCGCTTGTACCTTTCACGCGCAGGCCAACACTCCCCTATGGCCGCGCTCTTTCCGTGAGGAGGCGTGATGCGCAAGCCCCGTCCGAACACGTACAACCCGGCACAGGCGCTGCATTTGATCGCAGCAGACCGTACCGGACTTCCCCTGAGCTGCCCGAGCTGTGAAGGGCAGATCATGCGAGACCCGGCGCAAGCCCCGCCGCAGCCCCACTCGCACGTGACGCTCAAATGCACCAGCTGTGGCCGCCTCGCGCGGTACATCGCCGGCGTGAACTGAGTCGAACGTAGGAAGCATTCGCAGCGACCGGAGCACCGCTCCCCCGGTGCTCGCAGGACACGGTTATCGCGACGGTACCACCACCCGCGAACGAGAACGCCCCCGCCGAATGTCTTCGGCAGGGGCGTTTTGCCTTGCCCCCTTCGTATCGCTGCGCGGAGAATCGGAGAAAGGGGGAACTGATATTGGGAGAAAAGGGGAAAGGGAGAAAAGGAGAGGCTATGTGATGCCTCCTTTTCTCCCTTTCCCCTTTTCTCTTTTTCACCCGAAAGGAGGGACGGACCAACTCAGTAGGTGATGGTCCCCTGCTTGGTCGTGTCCACGTCGTCCGTCTGGCCGGCCTTGAAGAGGAAGGCCTCCATGTTGCGCGTAAGGAACGTTCGCGCCTGCGGGTCCATCACGTTCAGCCCGTAGTGGTTGATGAGCATGGTCTGCTGCTTGAGCCACTGGCCCCAGCAATCCTTGCAGATCTCCCCGATGATGCGCTGCCCGATCGCGCCAGGAAACGGGGGACGTTCGAAGCCTTCGCGCGTGGTCGCGCAACGGGTACAAGTCACATCAGCCATGGGTTACTCCGCCACGCGGACATGCGCGCCGACGCGCGCGTACTTCACTTCGGCCAGCCCGAAGAGCGACAGCAGTTTGATGTACATCCACCCGATATCGAACTCGAACCAGCGGTGCGCGAACTTCGCGCTATGCGGATCGGCGTGGTGGTTGTTGTGCAGTTCTTCGCCGGCCACGATGATCGCGATCGGCGTGATGTTGCGGCTTTCATCCTTCACGTCGTGGTTGCGGTAGCCGAGGGCATGGCCCACGCCGTTGATGATGCCGGCCGCCCAGAAGGGGATCCAGATCATCTGAACGCCCCACACCACGGGGCCGATGAACCAGCCGAAGAGCCAGATGTTGATGGCGAGCATCAGGAAGATGCCCAGATTGGAACGCCGGTCGAGCAGATGACGCTCGAGGAAGTCGTCGGGCGTGCCCTTGCCGTACTTCTCCAGCATGCCCGGCTGCCGCACCGCGTTGCGATAGTAGAAGGCGCCCTTGAGGAGGATGTTGCGAAGCCCCGCGACGACCGGGCTGTGCGGGTCGCCCTCACGGTCGGCGAACGCGTGATGCTTGCGATGGCAGGCCACCCACTCCTTGGTCTTCGTGGCCGTGGTCAGCCACAGCCACACCCGCATCGGCAGCTCGACCAGCGCGTGAAACGACACGCTGCGGTGCGTCTGCGACCGGTGCAGGAACAGGGTGACGCAGATGTTCGTGAGGTGACCAGCGACAAGGACGAAGACGACCGGCTTCCACCAATCGCTCGCCCAGCTACCGAACTCGGGCATGAACTCTCCAAACGTGGATCGAACGAACCAGCCCGCCACGGGGCCAGCCCTAGAAGCTAGCCGCTGCGGGAGATCCGTGCCAACGCGTCCCCGAACCACGCGATCACCGCGTCCGCCACCACGTCCTTCTCGTAATCGGCGGAAATGATGTGACCGCTGCCAGATAGCCACAACTGCTTCTTTAGAGTCGCAGAAATGGCTTTGTAGTGACGCAAACCGAACGCTTCCGACACCCGGTTGTCGTGCACCGACTGCACGTACAGGCAGGGCACCTTCATGCGCGAAAGTAGCGATTCCGCACGCAGCGCCACATCACGCAGCGCCAGCAGCGCCCGGCCGGTGACGATGCCCGGACCGAGCGCCTGCCGTCGGGCCTCGGGGTCATGGATGGAGCGTTCACCGCCAGGGGAGCGGAGATACGGCACCGGGCTGAGCCGCGCCAGCCTGAACTGGCGCGCCATGGCCGGGTCGAGCCCGATGAACGGCGCGAGCAGCGCGATGGCCGGCAGGTCCGGGTGCCTGGCGGCGAGCTCCACCGTGAGGGCGCCGCCCATGCTCTGGCCGCACACGAACACGTACCGGTGGGTACGCCGGAGGTCGGCCAGCGCCCGTTCGGTTGCCCGGCGCCAGCGGGGGGCGCGGGCGTATGCGGCCAGTTCGCGCAGCGACCCGCCGTGCCCCGGCAGCCGCGGCACATGCACGGTGTACCCGGCCGCGTAAAGCCGCGTGGCCAGATGGCGCATGCTTTGCGGCGTGTCGTTGAAGCCGTGCAGCACCAGCACCGCGCGGTCGCTGCCGGCGTGCTCCAGCCGGAACGCCGCGGCGCCCACCACCACGCCGTTGGCGTCACGCGGGCGACGCGCCAGATCGCCGGCCTCGAATCGGCGCGCCACCCGTGCGCGCCATCGGGTCAGAACGCCGACGGCCCCCAGCGCGACCGCCGCCCCGACAAGCAGCGGGCCGGCGACAGACAACTCAGTACCGCGGCAGCGAGGGGTCGACATCTTCGCTCCACGCATCGATGCCACCATCGATGTTGATGAGCGACGTGAACCCGTGCTGCGCCATCCAGTTGGCCGCCATCTCGCTGCGCATGCCGTGGTGACAGAGCATCGCGTACGTGCGCGCCGTGTCCAGCGCGTGCACCCGCGCCGGCAGCGACGAGAGCGGAATGAGCTCACTCCCCTCGAGATGCGCGATGTCCCACTCCCACTGCTCCCGCACGTCGATGATGTGCGGCGGATTGTCGCCCTGCAGCATCGCCGCGATTTCCTGCACTGTCTTGTGATCGACCACGATGGATACTCGGACTCGGTGTTGTTGGTAAACCGCTACTTCTTCGCCGGCACGGGCTTCGCCGCCAGCGCCGCGCGCGCCGCATCGAGGGCCTTGGCCGCGGCCTCGAACCGTCTAACGAGATCGGCGATCTCTTCGTTCGTGTCTGCCTCGGTGCCGTAGCGGATCGCTTCGTTCACGCCAGGGAACACCATGCTCGAGTAGCCGTTGTCCACGTCGCTCGCGTAGATGAGCGTACGATACCACGGACGACTCTTGAGTCCCGTGTCGCGCGCGAAGCTGCGCTCCACCTGCAACAGCGCCGTGTTGGCCGCCGTGGTCTGCGCGGCAACCACACCGCCGGCGAGCGCCGCGTCGCGTGCCGTCGCCCACGCCTTGGCCGCCGTTTCCAGTGTCGTGATGCCGGCCGCGATGGATTTCACCGGCGCGGTGCTCCACCCCTTCTGCGTCAGGCCGCGTTCCACCGGCGTGAGATAGCGGCGCATGGTCTGCGCGAACTCCGTATAGTCGTACGGCAGCACTTCGGCGTTGGCCAGCCGCAGCGCGAATGCCGCGCCAATGCGCCCCGACGCCGCGTGATAGAGGAAGCCGGGGTCGCCGAAGCGCTCCATCCAATCGAAGGTGTCGTAGGCCGAGTGGTAGGTGCCGGCTGGTCCGCCGAAACCCCAGTCGGCAGTGGGGATACCGAGGTGGTTGTAGAAGCCCGCGAAGTCGCTGCCGCCGCCCGGATCACCCATGGCCGGCTCGAGCGAATCGACACGCGTGCCCGTCGTGAGACGCCACGCCTGATACACACTGCCGCGCCCCTTGGGGTCGGGCACGCTCTTCACCACGTCACGCAGCGTGCTGCGCATGCTGGGGCTGCCGCCGCCGCCGAACGAGCTGCCCTGCGCTGATACGTCCTGATTGAGATAGGCCACCGCGCCCTTCTTGAGCCGCAGCGAATCGTCTTCCACGTACTCGCTGCTCCCCACGAGCCCCCACTCTTCGGCATCCCAGGTGGCGAACACGATGGTACGCTTGGGGCGCTGTCCCTTCTTCGCCATGTCGGCGAGCGCGGCGGCGGCTTCGAGCACGCTTACCGTGCCGCTGATGTTGTCGGCCGCGCCGGGCCCCCACGAGTCGCGGTGCGCACCGATGTACACGTACTGCTCGGGGAACTGGCTGCCGCGCAGATAGCCCAGCGTGTTGTGAATCGCCTTGGTACCGTTGGTGGCGGCGTCGGTGCGCACTTCCACGCGCAGCGTCACCGGGCCGGGCCCCACGTGGTAGCGCAGCGCCATGCCCCCCTGCCACCCGCGCGGAATGTCGGTGCCGCGCACGCCATCGAGAATGCGCTGCGCGTTGGCGGCGCTGATGGGCACCACGGGAATGCGCGGCAGCGCGGTGTCTTCGGGCTTGAGACGCGGGACACCAGGCTTGCTGGGAATACCCGGCGTCAGCGGATCGCCGGCGCCGTTGAACACACTACCGCGCTGTACGCCCTCGAGCGGACGCATGGGCCCTTCGGGATACACATCGCCCGCCACGAAGCCGTCGTCGAGCGGGTCCGTATAAATGAGCACCGCCACCGCGCCGCGCTTTTCCGCCTCGCGCGCCTTGATGCCGCGGAAGCTGCGGCCATAGCGCGCCAGCACCACCTTGCCCTTTACGCTCACGCCGAGTGAGTCGAGTGTGGCGTAGTCTTCGATGAGGCCGAAGTTGACGAACACCACCTCGCCTTCGCCCACCCCTGCGCCGCTCGATCCGTTCACGGTGAGATACTGCGGCAGCTGCGTCGCCTTGTCGCCGGCGATCCCCGGTTCCACCAGGTCGAGCGCCTGCGTGTCACGCCCGAACCTGGTGATTTTCACCTCGGTGGCATGCGGTAGCCACACATCATACGTGCGGAGCTCGGTCTCGAGCCCCATGGCCTTCATCTGCGCGATCACGTAGTCGGCCGTGCGCTTCTGCGCGGCGGTGCCCGCCACGTGCGGTTCCTTCGACAGCTCCGCCGAGTTCGTCTTCGCGCGCGAGGCGAGCGGCCCGGCGATCGCTGCCTGCTCGAGCTGGCGCTGCGCGTACGAGGCGGCCGGCGAGTAGCCGGGAATGCTGGGGAGCTGCTGGGCCGCGACGGGCGCGGCGGCGCCGAACGTCAGGCCGGCAAGGAGGCAACGACGGAGGGACACGGACAACTCCGAGGAGTGCGTGAAGCGGGCGAAGGGGACGGTGGAATGTATCTCGCCATGGCCGCTTCGCACGCACCCTTCACCCTACACTCACGACGCTCAACCCTGAACGGAGGTGCTGGCAGTCGTACATCCGATCGCGCGACTGACACGTGCCCGTAGAGTGTCTTGGGTCGTGGGTCGAGGGTCGTGGGTCGAGGGTCGTGCGTGGTGCATGACGGGTCGTGCGTTCAGGGTCGGGGGTGGTGCATCGTTATCCCGCCTCGTATTCCTCGGCCGCCCGCAACAGCGCCTGTTGCAACAGCGCCTCCCGATCGGCCCCATCGGGGAGCGCCGCGGAGAGCGCGCCGAACTGGCGCAGCATTTCGTCCTCGAGCTGTGCGCGCGTCGGGGCATTGATGCCGAGCACAGCGAGCGACATCACGGCGAGATCGCGCAGCTGCTTCACCGTTTCCTCGTCCAGGCCGCTGAGGGTCGGTGGACGTAGTGCGGGCGCCGGCTTTTCGCGGCGTCGCTTGGGCGCCTCGAACAGCGCCTTCACCGGTGCGAACGTCACCACGAACGAGCCCGGCGTATGCTCGGCGTACCCCGCGATCACGTTCCGGCGCCGGAGCGACGGGAGCAGCTTCACGATCGACTCGCGGACCGGCGAATACCCGTCGATGCTGTTGTTGCCTCGACCGGTGATGATCAGCGCTTCGTCGGCGCCGAGCACCTGCTGCTCGCGCAACCACCGTTCGGCGAGGTGCGTGGCTTGCAGGGCGGTGGGCTGCAGCGCCCGCAAGTTGAGCGTGCGCTGCCCACCGAACCGCAGTTCGTCGAAGGCTCGATCTAGACCGGTCATGACCGATTAACGGCGCGACCCCTTCATCTGATCCTTGGCGCGGCCCGCCGTGCGCGGTGCGCTGATAAGCGCCTGGGTAAGTACCCGACCATCGATCACCTCGAACGGCATGACCTGCGCGAGTTCGGCCAGCGTGGGCGCCACGTCGACCGAGCGGATGGGCATGGTGTAGCGCCCCGGCTTCACGCCCGGCCCCATGAAGAGCACGGGGATGTGCGCGTCGAGGTCATGCGGCATGCCGTGCGTGGCGTAGCGCGTGGTGGTGACGTAGTAACCCTCCTTGAAGGTGACCGCGAGGGCCACCTGCATGTCGGCGGGGAGTGCGTTGAGCCAGCGGCGCGCGATCTTGTCGGTGGCGGCGAGCCGGGGGAGGTCGCGCACGCGGTACACGGCGGCCATACCGGGCAGCTTGAGCAGTGCCGCGCGCACGCTTTCGATGGTGGAGTCAGCATCGATACCGGCCGCCGCGAATCGGCGACGATCCACCATGAGCATCTTGTCCTGGTAGTTGAGCGCGTCGGTTTCGAGCCCGCGGGCCACCAGGCTACTCCGCGCCGCATCGATGACCGGGCGCACATCCACGCGGCCGCGATCGGGATTGGCGCCGGGGAAGGCGGCTTCGGGATACGGCGTCACGCCGTGATCGGCGCCAAGCGCGAAGACGATACGACTGGAGTCGCGGAGCGTGTACAGCGAGTCGATGAACCGGCCGAGCGCGCGGTCGACGCGCAGCACCTGATCATGCAGTTCCTTCGAGTCGGGGCCCCACGCGTGTCCCACCGCATCGGTGGAGCTGAGCGACAGCGCGAGGACGTCGGTGGTGGGGCCCTTGCCGAGGTCCATGGCCTGCACGCCGGCGAGCGCCATGTCGACGGTGAACTCGTCCATCCACGGGAAGCTCGTCAGCGAATCGAGGCCGCGACGACGATCGGTACCGAGCGCGTGCGGGAAGGCGATGTCCTTGCCCTCGTGCTCGTAGGCGACGCTGTCCTTCTCGGGATACGCGGCATCGGCGAGGAGCGGCGTCCAGGTCTTGCCGAGGTACTGGGCACCGAGATCACGCGCATTGAACTGCTGCACCCACGTGGGGAGCGTGTCGGCGTAGTAGCGGCTGGTGGTGAAGCGGCCATCGAGCCCGTACCAGTACACCTGCTGCTTGGCCTTGCCGAGCGGCAGGATGGCGCCGCGATCCTTGCGCGAGACGGAGAGCGCGCGCGAGAACTGGTCGCGGGCGCGGATCCAATCGAAAAGGGCGCTGCCGCGGAACCGCCACGGCGAGGCGCCGCCGCCGCGTCCGAGGAGCAGCGGCATCTGCGCGTCGGCGACGCCGAGGTCGTTGATGACGATGTTGGTGTGCGCCGGCGTGCGTCCCGACCAGAGCGTCGCGTGTCCCGGCGCGGTTTCGGTGGTGGCGTGCTCGTGGTAGGCCTGCGTGAAGAACGCGCCCTGCTGCAGGAGTCGCTTGAGCCCGCCGGTGAACTGGGGCGCCCACTTATCGAGATAGTCGGGGCGCAGCTGGTCGATGGTGATCTGGACGACGAGCGTGGGCTTGGCGGGGGGCTTCTGCTGCGCGGCGGCGATGGAGGGCAACGCGAGCGCGAGGGCGGCGGCGAGAGCGCGAGAGGTCATGGGGGGAATTTAGCGCGGCGGGTCCAGTTGGCGGGTGGGGTGGCGTCACGGGTGTGCGACGAACTGCCGGGGCAAGTCGCGTGTGGGCGACACACCACAGACGGCAGAAGGCAGGAACGACAGCACGCAGTGAGGGAGGAATATGGAAAGCGGCGGTCGGCGCTACGCGCCGCCGCCGATTTCCTGACCGCAAAGGAAATCGGGCGCGACCGCACAGCGGCGCGCCCGTTCTTCCGAATTCCTGCTCACTGCGAACTGTGGTTCCTGCCGTCTGCCGTCTGCAGGAAGTCGCACACGCGATCACGCCCTACACCGCACCATCGCATTCATCGGCGTCCCGTCCGGCCTCATGCGCGTCGCCGGATCGACGCGCCAGGACAGGGACTACACCACCGATGAATCAGCCACGCGGGCTGGTGCACATCGCGGACGCATCACGCGAGTGCACCGCGTGGATCCCGCACCGATCACGGAGGCACGTGATGGCGAGGTGAATATTGTGCAAAGTTGTGGAATGCACTAGTGGCGGGAGTGCCTGCGTTTTTTGCAGCGTACCTCACTGCGTGTCCCGCTGCGTTTCCAACTGCGTTTCCAACTGCGATCGAAAAGCAGACGGCAGACGGCAGGAACGACAGCACGCAGTCACGGAGGAATGCGGTGCAACAAAACGGGCGCGCCGCTGTGCGGTCGCGCCCGATATCCTTTGCGGTTGGGAAATCGGCGGCGGCGCGTAGCGCCGACCGCCGCTTTCCATATTCCTCCGAAACTGCGTGCTGTCGTTCCTGCCGTCTGCCGTCTGCTGTTGCACCAACCGCCCGCACGCACCACCATCCACCATCCACCATCCACCATCAACGCACCGGCCGCCGCCCTGCCACCTCGCTCGCCATCACCCGCGACGCCGGTGTGTCCATCGCTGTCAGCCCCTCCACCACCCCGGTGATGTCCGCGTCCGAGCGGTTCTGACTCACCTTGTACTTTCCCTCGAGTGCGTCGATGCGCACCGTCACGCCCACGATCGCGCGCATCTGGGCGGCGAGATAGTCGGCGGGCGCGTCGTGCATGGCCCACGGATGGGCCTGCGACGCCTCGTGGGAGTCCGTGAGCTGCGTGAGGTGCGTGGTGAGCCACGCCTCGTCGTCGTGCAGGGTCACGGCGCCCTGCACGTGCACGGCGATGTAGTTCCACGTGGGGACCACTTTCGCGTGCTCCTGCTTCGACGGGTACCACGTAGGCGTGATGTAATGCTCGGCGCCGCTGAACGCGACGAGCCCCGGCACTTCCGCGCCGGCGGCCGAGCGCAGCCGATCCACATGCGGATTGGCGCGGGCGAGATGGCCGCGCAGCACCCCCGCCGCGCGATCGAGATGCAACGGCAGATGCGTCGCGTAGGGCGCATCTGCGTGGCCGTGCGCCATGGCCGTAACGAGCACGCCGAGCGGATGCGCCTCGATGAAGTCGTAGAGGGTAGCGCGGTCGGACTCGCGGAAGGGGGCGGGGACGTACATCGGCGTGGGGGTGAGTTCAGTGGGGGCGAGTTCGGTGGGGGCGAGTTCGGTGTGTGCGACTTCACGCAGACGGCAGACGGCAGGAACTACAGTGAGCAGTCACGGAGGAATTTGGTAGAACAACCCGGGGCCTGCGCTGCGCGCGGCCCCGATATCCCTACCGCATAGGAAATCGGGGGCGCCGCGAAGCGGCCGCCCCCGTTTTGTTCTACCGCATTCCTCCCGTTCTGCGTGCTATGGTTCCTGCCGTCTGCCGTCTGCTGTTCAACGACGCCAGTGAACCACACCACACCCAGACGACCAGGCCGTCACCCCTTCATCGCCGCTTCCAGAATCTCCAGCCCCGCCGCCAGCTCCGCCTGCGAAATGACGAGAGGCGGCAGAAAGCGCAGCGTATGCTCCCCGGCGCTCACCATCAGCAGGCCGCGGTCGAAGGCGCGGCCGATGATGGCGCCGGCGGGTTCGTGCACGTCCATGCCCCACATGAGACCCTTGCCGCGGATGGCGCGCACGGCGCCGGTGCGGTCGGCGATCCCCTGCAGCTGCTCGCCGAACCACGCGCCCACTTCGCGTACGTGCTGCAGCAGCGCCGGGTCGGAGAGGCGTTGCACCACATGATGCGCCACATTCGCGAGCAGCGGGCCGCCACCGAAGGTGGTGCCGTGATCACCGGGCTGCATCACGCGCGCGACCTTGTCGTTCACGAGAATCGCGCCGATGGGGAGCCCGTTCGCCAGCGGCTTCGCGATGGTGAGCATGTCGGGCTCGATGCCGAGCTGCTCGTAGGCGAAGAAGCTGCCGGTGCGGCCGAGTCCGCACTGAATCTCGTCGAGGATGAGCAGCACGTTGCGCTCGCGCGTGAGCTCACGCAGCCCGCGCAGGAACTCCGGCTCCACCACGCGCACGCCACCTTCACCCTGGATGGGTTCCACGATCACCGCGGCCGCCGTCTCGGGGTCGAGCACCGCGCTCAGTTCGGTGAGGTCGCGCTCGACGATGCTCACGCCACCCATGAGCGGGCGGAACGGCAGACGATAGGCGGGACGATCGGTGGCCGCGAGCGTGCCGGGCATGCGACCGTGGAACGAGCCGCGCACGGCGATGATCTCGTGCTTGGCCGGATGCTCGGTGCTCTTGGCCCAGCGGCGCGCGAACTTGAACGCGCCTTCATTGGCCTCGGCCCCCGAGTTGGCGTAGAACACGCTGCTCGCGAACGAGTGATCCACGAACCACTGCGCCAGCGCTTCGCCCGGCGCGGTGCGGTAGAGATTCGACGTGTGGATGAGCCCCGCCGACAGCGCCTCCTGCACCGCCGCGTTCACGCCCGCGTCGTTGTGTCCGAGTGACGTGACGGCGATGCCCGCGACGAAATCGAGATACCGTTTACCGGTCTCGTCGATCATATAGACGCCGTCGCCTTTGACGAAGAGCGGCGCCTGTCGCTTGTACGTGCCCAAAATGGCGGGCAGCGGAGCGGGGGCGGCCGGCGTGGGCGCCGGAGCCGCGGGCGGAAGCATCGTCGAAGTCATGGCAGCTATCTGGAAGAATCCGTGGCGTCCACACGCGCCACGATCGCGGTCCCCGCCTCGGGGACGGTGAGTGCGGCGAGATCTCCGATCCGCACCCGGGTCACACCACCCGCCAGCGCCATCGCGCAGGCGTCCAACTTGGCGGCCATGCCGCCACCCGCCACGCCGCTGGCCACCAGCGCACGCGCATCGTCGAGCGTGAGCGTCTCGATGCGCTGCTTGTCGCCATCGAGCACGCCCGGAACATCGGCCATCAGGAACAGCTCGGTGGCACCGATGGCCGCCGCGATCGCCGCGGCCGCGTCGTCACCGTTCACATTGTACGCACCAGCTTCACTACCGTTCTCACGCGCAGCCACCGGGGAGATCACGGGCAGATAGCCTTGCCCAAGCAACGCGTGCACCACGCCCGGGTTCACACTCGCCGGCGTGCCGCTGTGCCCGAACTGCGCCGTGTCGATAGGCGTGGCGCGCAGCAGCGCGGCGTCCTCCCCGCTGATCCCCACCGCCGGGGCCCCCGCCGCCACCAGCGCGCTCACCATCTGCTTGTTGGCAAGCCCGCTCAGCACCATGCGCACCAGCTCCAGCGCCGTATCGGTAGTGACACGACGCCCACCAATGAACACCGGCTCCTCACCGCGCAGCCGCTGCAGCGCGCTGATCTGATCACCGCCGCCGTGCACGACCACCACCTTGCCGCCGGTCGCGTGCCAGAGGGCAGCGATCGCCTGCGGGAGGAGTAGGTCGTTCTGGGTGCGGCCGCCGAGCTTGATACAGATCATGGCGAGTCTTGAGGTTTAGGGGCTGAGTGTGGTGTGTGCGACTTCAAGCAGACGGCAGACGGCAGGAACTACAGTGAGCAGCACGGGAGGAATGCGGAGGAACTTTGCGAAGCCGGCGCTGCGCGCGGCTTCGATTTGAACAACGACGCATCGGGACTACGGCGGAGATCTTCGCACACATCGGGACCAAGGCCATCGGGCGCGCCGCGCAGCGGCCGCGACCGCAATGTCCTTCCCTATTCCTCCCGTCTGCGTGCTGTAGTTCCTGCCGTCTGCCGTCTGCTGTTTGTCGCACACCCCTACATCTGCAACCCAAGCCTCTCGTCGAGCCCCAGCATGAGGTTGGCGTTCTGCACCGCCTGCCCCGCCGCGCCCTTCACCAGATTGTCGATGGCGCTGAACACGAGCAGCGTGGGCGTTCGCATGCCCGTGGGCTTCACGGCCCCGATGCGCACCACGTTGCGGTGCTGCACGTCGGCGAGACTCGGGAGCCCGGTGGTGAGCTCCACGAATGGTTCCTCGGCGTACGCCGCGCGATAGGGCTCGAGTGCATCGTCGATGTCGCGTGACAGCGGCACGGTGATCGTGCTGAGAATGCCACGGTCCACCGGCAGCAGATGCGGCGTGAAGAGCAGGTCGCAGTCGGCACCCAAGCGCTGCAGCGTGGCGCGCATCTCGAACAGATGACGATGCGAATTGCCCACGCCGTAGGCGCGGAAATCCTCCGTCACCTCGGCAAAGAGCAGCTCGAGCTTGGGGCTCGCACCCGCGCCGCTCACGCCGCTCGCACTCGCGATGCTCACCGTGCCACCGGGGGCGATGAGCCCCGCCTTGGCCAGCGGGGCGAGCGCCACGAGGATGCTCGTGGCGTAGCAGCCGGGATTGGCCACCACACTCGCCCCCTGCATATCGGCGCGGAACAGCTCCGGCATACCATATGGCGCATCGCTCGGCACACCGGCGGGCAACGCGTGCGTCACGCCGCCGTGGCCGGGGCGCAGATCACTCGACAGGTCCACCACCTTCGTGCCGGCCGCAATCACCTTCGCAATCCACTCGGCGCTCGCCCCATGCGGCAACGCTGCGAAGACGAGATCGACCCCGGCGAGATCCGCCGCCTCCGGCGCCACGAGCGAGACGTCGTGCACGCGCCCGTTGGCCCGCACGCGCAGCGTGGTACCACGCTGCGTGTTGGCCGTGGCGAAGGCCAACTCAAGGTGCGGATGCCCCATGATGAGCGTGCACAGTTCGCGGCCGGAATAACCGGACGCGCCCAGCACCCCCACACGATAGGTCGGATTGGCAGAAGACTCGGGCACGATCGACGTAACGGAAGACGGTTGATTCGGAACGGCGTTTTATGCAGTCTTAATGCATAATTTTGCAAACGGGCGCTGTCAATTCGCTCCGACAATCCGTTACCGGCACGTCGGGGTGAGTCGTTCGGCACCGTACCAACACTGGTGGTGAGTGAGGATCAAGGGGTCAGTGTCATTGATCCCCGCGCCTCCCCTCCTCCGCGCCTCGAGGGTCCCGAGTGAGCGACAAACACGAGCGGCACGCGGTCATCCGCGACATCGTCACGGCCCATCCCGTGGCCAGCCAAGAGGAATTGCGACGACAGCTCGCCACGCGCGGGTGGGACGTGACGCAATCCACGCTGTCGCGCGACCTGCGGGAGCTGCGCCTGGCCCGTATCCCCGATAGCCAGGGACGGTCGCGCTATGCCTTCCCCGAGAGCGGCAACGGCAGCGGCGCCAAGGCTGAAGCGCTCGCCCGCCTCGAACGGATGCTCCCCGAACTCCTCACGGGAGTGGAGGGGGTGCAGGTGCTCGTCGTCGCCCGCACCATGAAGAGCGGCGCCCAGCCGGTCGCCGAGGTGCTCGATCAGCTCGAGTGGCCGGACGTGGCCGGAACCATCGCCGGCGATGATACGGTGCTGATCATCTGCCGGAGCGAGGAGGGGAGAGAGCGAGTGCTGCGGAAGCTGGGGGCGTACATCCGGGACTAGCGTCTCGGTTGGGCGAGAGGGGGGCGGGGGCGGGGTTCTCGTGAAGGCGAGGGAGCTTTCAGCTTTCGGTTTTCAGCTTTCGGTTTACCCTCGCTCCCACCGACGACTGACGGCTGAGAGCTGAAGACTCCCCCGCAGCTCACGCGATGCCCGCCACCCATCCCCACCCTTGAACCAGCAATCCAAACCTGATCAGTTCCTCTGATCTCTTACCAACTCACATCTGATGTCCAACGACGGCACGCATAAACTCTGGGGCGGTCGCTTCGCCGGCGGCCCCTCGCCTCTGCTCGACGCCATCAATCGCTCCATCGGCACCGACTTCCGCCTGTGGCCGCATGACGTGCGTCTTTCCCGCGCCTGGGCGCTGGCCCTGAGCAAGGCGGGGGTCTTCACGGCGGAGGAAGCGGAGCAGCTGCGGAGCGGGCTCGATAGAGTCGCGCAGCGCATCGCCGATGGCGCGCAGCCGATCGCGACGGACGAGGACATCCATACCATGATCGACCGCCTGCTGCATGAAGAGGCGGGCACGGTGGCCTCCAAGCTGCATACGGGCCGTTCGCGAAACGATCAGGTGGCCACGGCGTCGCGCTTGTGGACCATGGACGCCTGCCGCAAGCTCGACGCGGCCATTCGCGACCTGCAGCAGGCGCTGCTCACGCAGGCCGAGACGATCGCCGAGGCGATTCTTCCCGCGTACACGCACCTGCAGCGCGCGCAGCCGGTGAGCGGAGCGCACTGGCTGCTGTCGCACTTCTGGCCGCTCGAACGCGATCGTGTGCGTCTTGCCAATGCGATGCGCAATGCGGCGGTGCTGCCGCTGGGGAGCGGCGCCATCGCCGGCTCGGCGTTCCCGGTGCCGCGCGACATTCTGCGCGACGAGCTCGAGTTCGCGAGCATTTCCCCCAACAGCATCGACGCCACCGGCGATCGGGACTTCGTGGCGGAAACGCTGTTCGTGTGCACCATGACGGCCGTGCACTGCTCGCGGATCGCCGAAGACCTCATCATCTACGGCTCGAGCGAATTCGGCTTCGTGAAGTTCGGTGACGGCTTCAGCACCGGCAGCAGCATGATGCCGCAGAAGCGCAATCCCGACGTGTTCGAGCTCGCGCGTGGCAGTGGCGCGCGCGTGCTGGGCGATCTGGTGTCGCTCCTGGGCACGATCAAGGGGCTGCCGAGCGGCTACAGCAAGGACCTGCAGGACGACAAGCGCGCGCTGTTCAACGCGGTAGACCTGCTGCACCTCGTGTTGCCGGCCATGGCGGGCGCCATCAGCGAGCTGCGCTTCAATCGTGATCGCATGCGTGCGGCGGTGAGCAGCGCCATGATGGCCACCGACCTCGCCGACTATCTCGTGAAGAAGGGGGCCACCTTCCGTGAAGCACACGGTGCGGTGGGTTCGCTCGTGCGTCAGGCCGAAGAAGCGGGCATCGAGATGACCGAGCTTCCGGCCGACGCGTTCAGCACGGCGCATGCACTGTTCGGCGACGATGCGCGCGATGCGCTCGGCGCCGAGGCCTCGCTCGCCGCTCGCAACATCGCCGGCGGTACGGGCCCAGAAGCCGTGAAGGCGCAGATCGCGCAGGCGCACACGGCGCTGCAGGCGCCGGCACTGTGAGCACGGCCGACACGGCGGTGAAGTCGGGGGTCGTCTTCGGCGGCACCCGCTTCGACGGCGTGCTGTTCGATTGCGACGGCGTGCTCGTGGACAGCGAGCGCATCACGAGCCGCGTGTGGGCGGGGCTGCTCACGGGGATCGGTCTCCCCACCACCACCGAACAGTCGCTCGCGACGTATCTCGGCAACTCGATGGCGCGCTGCCTCGAGATCGTCACGGAGCAGCTTGGACGCACGCCGCCCGACACGCTGTTGCCGCAGTTCTACGCCGATGTGAAAGTGGCGCTCGAAACCGAAGTCACGCCGGTCGATGGGATCGTGGAGGTACTCGATGCGCTCGACGCCGCTGGTGTGGGCTACGGTGTGGCGAGCAACGGCGAGCACGAGAAGATGCGCACAACGCTCGGCGCCACCGGTCTGCTCGCCCGTTTCGAAGGCCGCCGCTTTAGTGCCGTAGATGTGGCGCGCCCCAAGCCGGCGCCCGATCTGTTTCTGCACGCCGCGCAGATGCTGGGCTTCGACCCGCGCCGTACACTCGTGGTGGAAGACAGCCCGCTCGGCGTGCAGGGCGCGTTCACGGCCGGGATGACGGTGATCGGGTACGCAGAGCTGGTGTCGCCGGAGCGACTCGTGGCGGCGGGGGCGGCGCACACGGTGCGGGATATGCGCGAGTTGATGGCGTTTGTGGGCTGAGATCGTTTCGGACGACTACAAGCAGACGGCAGACGGCAGGAACTACAGCACGCAGTGACGGAGGAGTGCGGTACAACAAAACGGGCGCGCCGCTTTGCGGTCGCGCCCGATGTCCTTTGCGGTAGGGAAATCGGCGGCAGCGCGGAGCGCTGGCCGCCGCTTTCCATATTCCTCCGTCACTGCGTGCTGTAGTTCCTGCCGTCTGCCGTCTGCTTTTAAAGCGCAGTTACCACCGCCGTTACCCCCGCCGTCTCACCGAAACGCGTAGCCTATCGTGAGCCGCAGCGTCGGCATGAACTCGTTGAAGTTGCCATTCGCCGTATTCGAAATGAAATAGCGCTTGGCCCCACCGCCCGCAGAGACGGCCGTGTGCTGGTTCTTGCCCAGCAGCCACTGATACTGCATCTCCACGGAAAAGGCCGGACCCGTTCGTGTCGCGCGCGTATCACGGCATGGTTCGTTCGCGGCGAGACAGTCCAGGTACTGTACCGCCGACTGATGGCCCACGCCCACACCCGCGGCGATGCCGAACCCCTCGAGGGCGCGTTCAGCTGGGTAGAGCCGCAGTTTCACGTCGGCGTTGGTCAGGCGATTGCTGTCGTCGCCGCGGAGCGCGATGTGCGAGGCCGACACGGCCACTGAGAGATTATCCTGCAGCTTCTTCTCGAACTCCGCCTGGAACGAGCCCACGAGTGGCAGGAACGGGTTGATCGCCACGATGCGCGAGGGGCCCGCCTGCGCCTGCGCCGTCGTCGACAGGGCAGTGACCGCCGTGAGGCCGAGGGCACATGCGGCGAGCGTGCGGCGAAGCAGGGGCATGACGGAAGATGGTGAGTGGTAAAGCGACCGTCTCAGCGGAACGCGTAGCCGATGGTGAGGCGCGCTGTTGGCCTGAACTGGTCGTACAC
>NZ_JBIJAW010000205.1:0-5830 GCF_044345575.1 Gemmatimonas sp. | reverse complement strand
CCGGATGCCTTGGCCATTGGCCTCTCCACGGGCTGGCCCACGCCCCGATCCGATATCGTCTGGCGTAATCGCACGCTCGGCAGCGTGCTGGTCTTCGGCGTGACCGAAGGATACCAGGTGGTGCAGGACTACCGGTTCGTGGCTGGCCGGCCGCTCAGTGACGTGGATATCCGCGAACGGCGCAACGTCGTGGCCATCGGCGCTGATGTGGCGAAAGATCTCTTCGACAACGGCAAAGCCATCGACCAGGAAGTCCGTATCGGCGGTCAGCGATTCACCGTGATCGGTGTGGTGGCCCCCAAGGGCCGCGTGCTCGGTCAGTCGTTCGACGCCTTCGTGATGATCCCCATTCCGTCGTTCGAAAGTATTTGGGGGCGCCGGCAGCAGACGGTCGTGAGCGTAAAGATGCGCACGGCCGAAGAGGTGGGCCCCGCCATGGCGCGGGCGCAGGAATCGATGCGTATCGCGCGCCACCTGCGCCCCTCCGACCGGGACAACTTCGATATCGGCACCGGCGAGGCCTTCATCGACTTCTGGAAGCAGCTTACGCGCGTGTTGTTTGCCGTGGTGCCTGCCGTGGTGGCGATCGGCATTCTCGTGGGCGGGATCGTGATCATGAACATCATGCTCATGGCCGTGACCGAGCGCACCCATGAAATCGGCTTGCGAAAGGCGGTGGGCGCCACGCGTGCCGACGTGCGACGACAGTTCCTCGCCGAGGCGGTGGCGTTGTCTGTTGCCGGAGGCGCCTTTGGTGTGCTGTCCGGTTGGATCCTGTCGGTGCTCGTAAGCACGTTCAGCCCCCTGCCCGCCCGTGTCACGCCCTGGAGTGTGGTACTGTCGCTGGTGCTGGGCGCCGGGATCGGTGTGCTGTTCGGTGTGTACCCCGCCACGCGCGCCGCTCGACTCGACCCCATCACCGCCATGCGGGCGGAGACCTGATGGTGCGCGTCTCTCGGAGGGCCTCGTGGCGCTGACCGCCGGTGGGATCGGCGAGAATGTGCGGCTTGCCATCAGCGCCTTGCGCGCCAGCAAACTGCGGTCGGCGCTGACGATTCTCGGCGTCGTGATCGGTGTGGCCACGGTCATGGCCATGGCCGCCATCGTGCAGGGCATCCGCGACCAGATCGTCACCACGATTGAAGTCGCTGGCCCGACCACCCTGTACGTGCTCAAGAAGTTTTCGCAGACCCCGCTGAATCCGGACAACCTGCCGAAGGATGTGCGCATCCGCCCCGATCTCAGTGAGAGCGAGGTGGAGCGCATCCGGCAGTTACCGGAGATCGGCTACGCCTCACTGTGGGCGCAGACGTTGGCGCGGATCGAAGTCGACGGCGTGCGGACTCAGGGCATGGCAGTGATGGGCGCGGACGACGGCTTCACGCTCATTCAAGGCGGTGAACTGGTGGACGGTCGGTGGTTCACCAGAAACGAGAGTGCCGCGGGCGCACCGGTGGTGGTGCTGCAGGAAGAAACGGCGCGATCGCTCTTTGGGCAGGAACGCGCTCTGGGCCGCCAGGTACGTATCGGCGGGCGGGTGCTCACGGTCATCGGACTGTGGCAACAGCCCGGCAACATCTTCGCTCCCCCCGGGCAATCGGTGGGAGCGGTGGTGACCTACCGGTTCATGGACCGATCGTATCAGATCGATCGCACCAATGCGCTGTTCATCCCCGTGAAGCCGCGCGCGGGGATCCGTGTGGCGCAGGCGCAGAGTTCCGTCGAAATGGCCCTACGCGAAGCGCGTCGCCTGCGCCCGGGGGGCGGCAACACCTTCGATCTCGTCACGCAGGATCAGATTCTCGACACCTTCAACAGTCTCACGAGCGTCTTCTTCCTCGTGATGATCGTGTTGAGCGGCGTGGCCCTGCTCGTGGGCGGCATCGGCGTGATGGCGATCATGACCGTATCGGTCACGAGTCGCACGCGCGAAATCGGTGTACGGAAGGCGCTGGGGGCGACGCGGCGCGACATCCTCCTGCAGTTCCTCGTGGAGGCCAGCACGCTCACCGGAATCGGCGGGGTCATCGGGATCCTCGTTGGCTTGGCCCTCGGCCGTGCGGCCTCCATGGCGCTGGAGGTGAACGCCCCGGTTCCCGTGACACTCACCATGATCGCAGTTGCCGTGTCGGTAGGCATCGGGATCGTCTTCGGTATGGTGCCAGCCCAGCGCGCCTCACGGCTCGACCCCATCGAGGCGCTGCGGCACGAGTGACCCCGGTGCCGTCCCTGAGCGCGCGCCAAGCAAGACTAGGACCAACGGTCCAGAATGTGACGCAAAACTAATTAAAGAATTGCATGCGCTGATGCGAGACTCTGCAGTGCACCGCGGCAGTTGCGCCCTGCGGACGCACGATGGCGTGCGCCCCGTGACGTAACCCCACCAGCTGAAGCCTGCCGCCGACGTGCTGCCTGAGGCCACTCCCCAATGCTCAACTTCTTCGCACGCAAATCCGAACCCGCCGAACGCGCTTACCCGACCGGTCGCCTTTCCGTGACCGATCCGGAGGTGCGCAAGCGGTTCGAATTCCTGCAGGTGACCCCCACGGATCTCGGTGTCATTCAGTCGTGGGAGCCGCAGTGCAAAGCCGCGTGCGATACGATGATCGACGATTTCTACGGGTACATCTCGAAGACGCGCGAGGTACAGTCGATCATCGAGAAGCATACGAGCGTGGACCGTCAGCGACCGCTGGTCACCAAGTACCTGCTGGCCATGTTCACGGGGACGATCGACGACCAGTACGTGGCCTACCGTCGCCACGTCGGCGCCGTGCACGAGCGTATCAATCTCGATTCCAATTGGTACGTCGCGATGTACGAGGTGATTCGCGAGCACATGCTGCGGGCTGTGGAGAGCGGCGGGGCGACGATCGCCGAGTATCGGCGTTTCCAGCGCGCCTTCGACCGGGTGCTCCAGGCCGACATTGCCGTCGTGATCACCGCGTTGACCAACGCCCGTCAGGAGCGGGTGGAACAGCTCCTCAAGGGTGAGGCCATGCGTTTCCTCGACGAGATCAGCTCGGCACTCGAGCGACTCGCCAAGGGCGACCTGTCCGTTCGCGTCACGGGGAGCTACACCGAGCGTAACGCCGAGGTGCAGGCGAACTTCAACGCCGCGGTCGTGGAGCTCGCCTCCACGATGCGCGAGGTCACGCAGTCGTCGGGCGAAATTCTCGATACGGCCGCGGCGCTCCGCGAAAGTAGTGGCGTGCTGGCCGACGGGGCGTCGAGCCAGGCCGCATCACTCGAAGAGGTGGCGGCCAGCCTGCAGGAACTCACGAGCATGACGCAGACCAGTGCCGCGCACGCCGCGGAAGCCCGCGCCATCGCGGAGCAGTCGCGCACCAACGCGGCCGACGGCGTAAAGGGCATGCATCAGCTCACCGAGGCCATCGGACGGATCAAGGAAGGGGCGGACTCCACGGCCAAAATCATCAAGACGATCGACGAGATTGCGTTCCAGACCAATCTGCTCGCGCTGAATGCCGCCGTGGAAGCAGCCCGTGCCGGCGATGCCGGTCGCGGCTTCGCCGTGGTGGCCGAGGAAGTGCGCAGCCTGGCGCTGCGCAGCGCCGACGCCGCGCGGAACACCGCGCAGTTGATCGAGACGTCGGTATCGGCTGCCGCCGCGGGCGTGACACTCAACGCGCAGGTCCTCGACAAGCTGGCCACGATCGCCCAGCAGGCCGATCGGGTGAGCAGTGTCATCGGGGAAGTGGCAGCCGCGAGCGTGCAGCAGGACCAGGGGGTCGCACAGATCGCGATCGCCATCGAACAGATCAACGTGGTCACGCAGTCGGTCGCCGCCAACGCCGAAGAGAGCAGCTCGGCAAGTGTCGAGCTTCGGGAGCGGGCCGAGCATCTGGCGGGTACGGTGTCGGCCTTCACCACCGAGGATACCCAGCAACGCCGTCTTGGCGTGGCACCGAAGAAGGGCTCTCGATCGGCCGCATAAGCAGGACATCGTGATGCCGCGCCTCGAGCGCGTGAAACACGCCCGTCGGGGGCATTCAGTTCTGGGGCGCAGCACCCGAAACCCTTCTATAGCCGATGCAACCCGGCGGCAGTTTCCTTTCTTTCTGGATGGTGCGTCATCATGAGTTCGACGTCGTCGGTCTCGCGTCGTATCGCCGTCAGTGTCTTTTCCGTCGCCGCGATTGCGGTGGCGTTCAATCTGGCGATTCTGGTTTCACTCGGTGAGACCGCTGGGAGTGCCCGTGCGCTGGTGGTCGTGGCGACCGTGGCCGTGCTCGCGGCGGCCGGCTTCGCGTTCGTGTCGCTCAAGCGCGCCATCCTTGTCCCCATGGGGGCGATCATCGACCGCGCGAGCAAGCTGAGTCGCAACTGCATTGCCGGTATCGAACGCATTGCCGCCGGCATGGCTCGCGGGGATCTCACGGGCAAGCTCGAAGCCACCACGTCACCCATCAACGTCACGTCGGACGATGAATTCGGTGAACTGGCGCGCACGGTCAACGGCATCATCGCCACCTGCCAGGCGTCGATCGCGTCGTTGAATGCGGCGCAGCGCAACGTGCTCGCCATCGTCACCGACGCCGGCCGGCTCAACGCCGCTGCGGCCGACGGTGACCTGTCGCAGCGCGCTGATACCAGCCGGTATCAGGGCAGCT
The DNA here is from genome assembly GCF_044345575.1 of Gemmatimonas sp. GTDB lineage: Bacteria > Gemmatimonadota > Gemmatimonadetes > Gemmatimonadales > Gemmatimonadaceae > Gemmatimonas. The sequence continues at coordinate 1,196 of NZ_JBIJAW010000205.1, read as the reverse complement.
ACAGCGAACTGGCGTCGGGCATCAATCATCTCATGGACAGCGTGAGCGTACCCATTCGCGACGCCTCGTCGGTCCTGCAGAAGCTCGCCGACCGCAATCTGACGGCCCGGATGGCCGGTGCCTATCGCGGGGAGTTCGTCGGCATGCAGGACGCCCTGAACGCCGCGGTGACGAATCTGGACCAGGCGCTCGCCGAAGTGGCTGCCGCTGCCGAGCAAGTGGCGGGCGCCGGTGGGGAAATCAGCGCCGGCAGCGATGGGCTTGCGCACGGCGCAGCCGATCAGGCCGCAAGCCTGGAAGAAACGACCAGCAGCCTCACCGAGCTGGCGTCCATGGCCAAGCTCAACGCGCAGAACGCCGCGCAGGCGCGTGCACTGGCGGGCTCCGCCCGTGACATTGCGACGCTGGGCGTGCAGGAGATGACGCAGCTGTCGCAGGCCATGGACCAGATCACCAAGTCGAGTGCCGAAACGGCGAAGATCGTCAAGACGATCGACGAGATCGCGTTCCAGACGAATCTGCTGGCCCTGAATGCAGCCGTGGAAGCGGCGCGCGCCGGCGACGCGGGCAAGGGCTTCGCCGTCGTGGCCGAAGAGGTGCGCAGCCTTGCCATTCGCAGCGCTGAAGCGGCGAAGAACACCGCGTCGCTCATCGACGAGAGCGTGCGCCACGCACAGTCGGGCAACACGTTCACGCACGTGGTCAACGGCAAGCTGCTCGAGATCAACACCCAGGTACAGAACCTCGGCGAAGTGATCGGTGAGATTGCCAACACGAGCGCGTCGCAGTCGGACGGCGTCCAGCAGCTCACGAGCGCGGCGAGCCAGATGAACGCGACGACGCAGACGGTGGCCAGCAATGCCGAGGAAGCCGCCAGCGCTGCGGTGGAACTCAGCAGTCAAGCGCAGACGCTGCAGGATCTGGTGAACAGCTTCGTCATCACCAACGGGCGCCCGGCGCGCACGCCCCACACGACACGCGTGGCCCACACGCCGCGGGCGATCACCAAGGCACCAGCAGCGGTGCCCCGTAAGGCGCCGCTACCGTCGCCCGTGCCGGCCCCAAAGCGTCTCGCGAGCCGTCCACCGATCAAGGCGGCACCAGTCCCGATCGCCAAGCCCGCGCCGCGGGATTCAGGCGAAGCACTCATCCCGTTCGATGACGGCGACGACGAGAGCATCCTGTCGGTGTTCTGA
>NZ_JBIJAW010000204.1:0-5845 GCF_044345575.1 Gemmatimonas sp. | reverse complement strand
CCTTCGCTTCGCGTGCGAGCTGCCGGCGCACCCGACGATCGGCCAGCCATTCCCGGAGTCCGCCACCACGTGACGAGTCGGTGGTGCTCTCCACGCGCCACAACAGCGCGATCCCGATGAGCGAGAAAAGCACGTTGGCGATCCACATGGCGATGAACGCGGGGAGCTTGCCCTTGTCGGCAAGCGCCTCGCCACCCATGAGGCACACGTAGTAAAGACCGAAGACCACGATGCTCACGCCGATCGTGACCCCCACACCGCCGCGCGGGAAGCGCAGCGCGATGGGCGGGCCAAAGAGCACGAACACGAGACAGGCGAACGACAGCGCGAACTTCTTGTGGATCTCCACGGCAAGGCCGTCGAGCACCTCGCGCTGGGCGAGCAACTGTTGCTGTGCGGCGCGCATGGCCGTGGCGTACACCGACGTGGAATCGGCCAGCACCGTGGCCGCGGCGGCCGTGCTGTCTTTCTGCTTCAGGCTGTCCGGCTTGAGACTGTCGGGGAGCACGCCACGCTGAATGCTGTCCAGCAGGATGCTGTCGCGCCGCATCGCCGCCTTGAGCGCGGCGCTGTCCACTTCCACCGTGACCGGCGGCGTGACAACCGGCGGCACCGGAGCCGGAACGGGAGGTTGCACCACGGGCTGAGTGACCGGTGGTTTGGCCGTATCCTGCGCCGCCGGCTGCATGGTCTGCGCGCGGGCCTTCTTGGGGAGAAAGAGCTGCGCGAGGCGGGCGCCGAGCGTCTCGCAGTAGAAGGTGGAGAGCACCTCCTTGCCCGGGCGGTCACGCGTCACGGTGATCGTCTTCCCCTTGCCTGCCAGCCGCCCCGCCTGATCCATGTACTCATCGCGCAACCGCTTGAATTCGCGCGCGTTCTCCATGTAGGTCTGGTGCATCTGGCACACCGTCTGTTCGCGGTCGCCTCGGTAGTTGTCTTCCGCGGTGGCCTCGAACTGCTGCACGATGCCGCGCAGCTGCACGGTCTGCACACGGAAGAACGTGCGCTGCAGTCGCTTCGGGTCGCCGCGGGCGAACTCCTGAGCGTGGCCGTCATTCAGCTGCAGCTGCAGGTTCTCCCCCTTCGCATCCAGCAGGAAGACTCCGCTATCGGCGTAGATCGTCTGACGCTCGGGCCCCTTCCGCAGATCGTAGATCGTCACGTCGTACATGCGGTTCGTTCGCGCATCCACGCGCGCCACCCGCAGGAAGAACTGCTCGGTGATGGGATTCATCACCTGTTCCTTGAGGGCGAGTGTGGGCTTGGTGCGGGCGATGTCGCTGTTCAGAATGCGCAGTTCGTGATTCGTGCGCGGCAGCAGCTGGTCGTTGAACCAGACCATGAACAGCGAGAGCAGGAAGGCGCACACCAGCACCGGGGCCATGAGGCTGCGCACCCGGACGCCGCTGGCCTTGAAGGCGGTGATCTCGTGCTCCGCCGCCATGCGCCCGAACGCATAGAGCGTGGCCACCAGCACGGCCATCGGTAGCGTCATGGCAATCGTGAACGGCAGCGACAGCACGAAGAACTTGCCGATCGCCGCCCACGGGAGCCCCTTGCCGGCCAAATTGGCCAGCTGACGCGCCACATATTGCAGCATGAGGAGCGACGTGAGGGCCGACAGCGCGAAAACGAGCGGCCCCGCGTGCTCGCGGATGACATAGCGGGTAAGGAGCTTCACGACGTAAATTCCCCGAAGACCACCCGCTTTATCAAGGGCGGAATGCGGCCAATTGCAATTCCGGCCGCCCCTCGATCGAGACCGTACCCCGGCCCCCGGGCGAACGCCCCAGCGGGATCACTGGTCGTACCCCCAAACCGGAGTTCGGTGCGCAGGCTGCTGGCGGTGGCGTGTGGAGCGGTGGCATCGGTCATGGTCATGGTTGCCCCATCCGCCATGGCGCAGGTCCAGCCCACCCGGGATAGCACCGGAACCACTCCCGCCACCCAACCCCCGCCGCCCGCCGCCCGCCGGGACAGCGCCCAGCCCCCCGCCCCCCGCCGGGACACCACGAAGGGCCCGGTCCTGAAAGTCCCCGCCGACACCGGCAAGGACCTCTTCGGCGACATCGCCATCGATCTCAACGCCCGCCTGGAGTCCAAGCTCCAGCGCACCCGGAATGAGCGGTGCACCACGGCGCAGCTCACGATCGTGGGGAACAGCTGCCGAGGCCTCTTTCAGCCGGCTTTCGACTTCCAGTTCAACCTGCGGTCAGCCGGCGTCGTGGCCGACCGGGTGGCGGTGAACGTCGATTACGACTCCCAGCGGGAGTTCGACGCGTCCAACAACATCGGCATCCGGTACCAGGGCCGGGCGAACGAGCGGCTCCAGTCGCTCGAAGTGGGGAACGTGTCGTTCCAGGCCCCTACCTCGCGCTTCCTCACCTCCGGCATCCCGTCCAACAACTACGGGGTGCAGGCCACCGGCCAGCTCGGGGCCATGCGCTTCAGCACCATCGTGGCCCAGCAGCGCGGCAATGTGAGCAAGGACAACCTGTTCACCGTGGGCGATCGCACGCAGCAGCAGGTGGACCGCGTGGTGGAGGACATCCAGCTCGAAACGCGCCGGTTCTTTTTCACCATCGACCCGCGCCAGCTCCCCGGCTATCCCAACGTCGATCTGCTCAACCGCCGGCAACTGCAGCAGCTCGCCGCCGAACTCCCCGACTCCATCCGCCCCGTGCGGCTGTACGTGTACCGGCAACTCGTCGGCGCCACCAATCAGAATCCCCGTGGGCCGCAGTTCTCCGTGCGCGGGTCGCGCAATCCGTCGCGGCAGATCTACGAAGTGCTGCGCGAAAACGTCGACTACTACGTCGATCCGTCGCAGCTTTGGATTGCCCTCGTGCGCCCGCTCAATCTCAACAACGAGCGCCTCGCCGTCGCGTACGAAGTGAACGTGAATGGCGTGCCCGGACGCAACGTGAACACCGGCGGCACGCCAGACATCGAGCTCACCACCGAACCGCAGTTCGCCAACCTGCTCTGGGAACCGGAGCTGCAGCCCAACAACCCGGCGTATTTCTTTCGCGAGATCAAGTCGGTGTATCGCCTGGGCGGTGAGGAGTTGGTGCGCAACTCCATCGGGGTGAAGCTGGTGACCGGCACCTCCGGCGATCAGGAAAAGCCGGTGGACGCCTCGCGCGCGCAGACCTATCTGCAGCTGTTCGGCCTTGCGCAGCCCACCAACTCCGCGACGTTCGACGTGGAGAACCGCGTGTGGCCGCGCCCCAACGATCCCAACTTCCGCGCCACCTTCTCGGGCGATACCCAGCAGCGGCTCATCCCCGACTACTTCCTCTTCTTCCCGAGCGTGCAGCCGTTCGCGCGCGCCGGTCTCGCGCAGCCGCTCGCCAATCCGGCCAACGACACGCTCTATCGCTATCCCAACGAGTACCTCTACTCGGCGCAGCGCCCGCAGGCCATCTACCGGCTCATGGTGAGCTACCAGTCGGAGGGTGGTGGCAACAGCCAGAGTATCAAGCTGGCCACCATTCAGGTGCGCCCCAACTCCGAGCGTGTGGTGATCGAGGGGCGCGAACTGCAGCGCGAGCGCGACTACAGCATCGACTACGACCTCGGCATCATCACCTTCACGCGCCCCGATACGCTGTTCGCGCGGCCGCGCCAGGTGAGCGTGCGCTACGAGGAGAATCCGCTGTTCGCGGTGGCCCCCACCACCATTCTTGGATTCGCGTCGCAGTTCGCTCTCGATAACGGGCAGATTGCGTTTACCGCCATCTCGCAGCAGCAACGCTCGGCGCTCAACCGGCCGCCGCTGGGCTTCGAGCCGGTGGGGAGTCTCGTGGCTGGTGTCACCACCACCATGCAGTGGGATGCGACGGCCGTGAGCAACCTGCTCACGCGTTTGCCGTTCCGTCCCACGACCACCGCGTCCCGCATTGCCTTGCAGGGCGAGTTCGCCGTGAGCAAACCGCAGGCGAATGCGGCGGGGCAGGCCTACATCGAAAGCTTCGAAGGCGAGGCCGAACGCGTGTTGCCGCTGACCGAGAGCGCCTGGTACTTCGGATCGCGCCCGGCCCTGGGCACGAGCCTCGCGGGGCAGGGCACGTCGGTGTTCTCCCTCGCGCGCGCGGCAACGCTGGCGGTGCAGAACAACGGCGTGGACAACACCGGCACTTCTCCGCAGTTCACCCTCCAGCAGATCGATCCGGCGGTGCGCGTGGTGGGCAATGGCGTGTTGCCGCCCGAACAGCTCTTGTGGATGACACTCTATCCGCTGCGCACCGGCGGCATCAATGATGTCGTCCCTGGTACCGCCACCCGTCGGTACGCGTGGACGGTGGGCGACAACAGCGCCGTGGGCGCTACCCCCACCGGGCGTCGCTGGCGGTCGGTGCGCACCGTGCTCGGTGCCAGCGGTGCCGACCTGTCACGCATCGAGAACCTCGAGTTCTTCGCGCTGGTGCGGAGCGAGGAGAGCAAGGTGCGGCGTAACCCCACGCTCATCTTCGACTTCGGCGACCTGAGCGAAAACACGGTGGCGTTCGCGCCGGAGACCCTCACGGTGAATCGCGCTGCCGTGGCCGGGGCACCGGCCGACAGTACGTATCGCGGCAAGCGGCTCGTGGGCTACAACCGTCTCGACAGTGAGCGCGATTCGCTGTCGCGTGCGTTCAATGCGCTCGAGAACGACAAAGGATTGCCGGGCGATGTGGCCGATTCACTCGTGGTGGTGAATCGGACGACGGGCTCGCCGGTGGTCTCGCTGGAAACCAAGGTGCCGTTATGTACGCAGTCGCTGCAGGCCGTGCAGCGACTCGGCGACAGTCGCGCGAATTGCACCGTCCGCAACAATCGCCTCGACGAAGAAGACATCGACCTCGACGGCCGCCTCAACTTCGACGCGGCCGGTACCGATCAGGAGCAACTCAAGCGCTTCGTGGTCGATCTCGGCGACAAGCGTAACTGGACGCGCGTGGGACGGTGCTTTCAGCAGCGTGATTCATCCGCCGCCGGCGTGACGACCGACTCGCTCTGCTGGGTGCAGGTGCGGCTCAACTGGCGCGCGCCGGTGGAAGAGCTGAACAGTCCCAACGAGCGACGCATGCGCGCCATGCGGCTCACCATGGTGTCGAGTCGCGTGGCCACCGACGATGAGTTCTCGCGCATCGCGCTGGCCAAGCTGCGGCTCGTGGGTGCACCGTGGCTCAAGCGCAGCGCCGAACCGCTCTCCGGTATGGCGGGCGATTCCAGTGCGGCCCTCGGCGGCTACGTGATCGCGAGTGTGGTGGGGTCGCTCGATTCCACGAACACGCTTCCTTACACGCCGCCCCCCGGGGTGATCGAGGCGCCCGAGAATCGCCAGTCGGGGTACGAGAATCAGCGCATTCAGGTGAACGAGCGCGCACTACGCCTCCAGACCGGTCTGCCCGGTCGGCAGTTCCGACCGTTCGATCGTGCCGAAGCGTTCTTCCGCTTCCCCGAGGGTACCAAGACCTTCATGGGCTATCGCACGCTGCGCCTCTGGATGCGCGGGCGCGGCAATGGCTGGGGGCTCAATGGAGAGCTCAACGGCTACGTGAAGATCGGCCGCGACGAGCACAACTTCTACATGTATCGCACGCCGGTGAATGCCGGGCCGAGCCAGGGCGATTGGCTGCCGGAAGTGCGGGTGGATCTCACCAAGTTCCAGATGCTGCGGGCCCGGCTCGAGAACGCGTTCCTCACGGGTAGCGCCGATTCGGTCCAGTGCAGCGGCACCGATCTCGAGCTCGTGAAGCGTTCCGGGAAGCCGCGCGGCCTCGCTGTGCGTCGCTACGCGGTGTGCGAAGACGGCTACATCGTGTACAGCGCCGATCCGGCCGTCACGCCACCCAATCTT
>NZ_JBIJAW010000203.1:0-5854 GCF_044345575.1 Gemmatimonas sp. | reverse complement strand
CGACCGGGCGGGTTGGCGGTGTTGATGCGGATCACCTGCTGCAACAGCAGCGCCGTGGAATCGACGGGCTGGGCGTCGGCGGGTACCGCGAGCAAAGAGCCGGCGAGTAGCAGGGCAGGCGCACACAGACGACAGCGAAGCGACATGGGACCCGGGGCAGGAGGAAAGAGCCGCGATGCGTCGATTATACAGCGGCCGATAGGCGGGCGAAACTCACGGCGCGAGGCGCGGCCGCCACGCCGTGAGGGGGCATTCGGTCGATGTTCCGAGTTCCACCCAAACGAAATCCCCCCGTCGAGTCACTCCCCTGCTCGCGAGACGCGGTGGGACCGGGTATACTCCGCCGACCCCGTCCCGCATGAATTCCTCGCAATGTCCACGATGCGGACTGTATTTCGCCAGCACTGGCGCGCCTTTACGGCCTTCGCGGTCCTCTACGGGGCGACCTACGCTGTATCGCTTCGGCTGACGGACACCGTGAGCACGTTCGCGCCGATCTGGCCACCCCTCGGGGTGCTGGTCGGCGCCCTGCTGTTGTTGCCGAGCATCTCGCCGCTGACGCTCTTCGGTATCGCGTTTGTCGTCGGTCGCTTCGCCAGCCCGAACGGTATTGTGCCGCCGGTGGACCGACTCGCGCTGATCCTGTTGGGGTTCGCCGAGGCGTACCTGTGCGCACGCCTGCTGGTACGCTGGTGCGGCCCCACGCTGCGATTCAGCCGGCTGGGCGACGTGCTCGCGCTGGTGTCGTCCACGCTGATCGCGGTCACGGCCAACAGTCTCCTCTCCGGTGTCGTGGCCGTTCTCACGGACCGCCCGTTCGTGAGCGACTTCGTCGCGTCGTGGGTGGCCGGAGTGCTCGGGATTCTGCTGGTGACCCCGTTGATGGTCGCGTGGCTGCGCGGCCCGGACGACCTCGAACCGGGCCGCAATCTGGGACGCATGGTCGGCGAGGGCGCCGTGCTCGCGCTGCTGCTGGTCGCTCAGGCCGTGTGGGTATTCCGCGGGGCAGAACTGCTGGAGTCGGCCTCCCTCCCCGCCTACTCGCTGCTGGTCACGCTGCTCTGGGTGGCGCTGCGCTTCGGCGTACGCGGCGTGACGACGGCGACGACCCTGATCACCACGATGGCGTTCATCGCCGTCGTCTTCTGGGAGTCGAGTGCGCTTGGCGGACGCACCCTCTCGGAGCGGCTGTTCGTGGTGCAGCTCTATGTCGCGTTCATGACAGTCTACGGCCTCCTGCTGGCCGTGGCTCTCGGGGAACGACGGGCCGCATCCCAGGCGGAACAGGCGGCCATCGAAGCGCGACTGCAGAGCGAGCGCCGGCTGCAGGAAAGTCAGAAGATGCAGGCCGTCGGAATTCTGGCCGGCGGGGTCGCGCATGACTTCAACAACGTGCTGACAATCATCGCGAGCTTCGTGCAGGCCCTCCGCCATACCGTGTCGGACGAGGAACGCACGCGGTTCACGAACGAAGCGCTCGATGCCGTCGATCGTGGCCATGTCCTTACGGCAAATCTGCTCGCGCTCGGGCGGCTCGAGTCGGTCACATCGAAGCGCGTCGACATCGACGACGAGATTCAACGACTCGAGCCCATGATGCGCCGGCTCATGGGATCCCGAGTGGATGTGCGGCTCTCGCTGGCGTCGAAGTCGATATCGGAGCTTCCCGCGTCGGCGATCACACAGGTGCTACTCAACCTCGGCGCCAACGCCCGCGATGCCATGCCCGAGGGCGGCACCTTGACCATCCGCACCACGCGCGCCACGTCGTCCGCATTGGGCGCGGGCGGGAATCATGTGCTGCTGGAAGTGATGGATACGGGGACCGGCATGGATGCAGCCACCATGCAGCGTGCCTTCGAGCCCTATTTCACCACCAAACCCGTCGGCAAAGGCACGGGATTCGGCCTGGCCGGCGTATACGGCCTCATGCAGGTGGTCGGTGGCGACGTCACGCTCGACAGCGTGCTGGGACGCGGGACCACGGTGCGGGTACGTCTCCCCATTCCGCCTGACTCGGTGGACACCGACGAGGCACCGGCGATGGCGCCGGCGGTGGCCACGGCCACACCATCAACATCGTCATCAGCGACCGCGTCAGAGTCGGTGCACGTATTGCTCGTGGACGACGATACTGCCGTGCGCCGGGCACTCGCGGCGATGCTCAAGCGAAACGGTATTCAGGTGCGCGAGGCCACGAGCGCGGCCGAGGTCATCGAGTTCGACCAGAATGGTGAACTGGCGTGTGACATACTGCTGAGTGACGTGCGCATGCCCGGTATGGACGGCGTGGAGCTCGCGCTGGTGATGCGGAGTCGCCAACCGCAGCTCCCCATCCTCCTCATGAGTGGGTTTGTGGAGGATGCGCAGCAGCTCGCACGGCTCGAAGACACCGACATCCCGCTGCTCGCCAAACCGATCAGAGCCGACGCGCTCCTCTCGACGATCAACGACCTGATTCGTCGCCCCGCGTAGCGCGGCGACGATCGGACGTGTCGCGGCGTCGAGCCGTGCGGATCAGCGGCTGCCACCCCACCGTGTACGGTCGGCTGTGCCGGACAACTGCTCCCAGGTGAGCAGCACGTCCGTCCGCCCGACCGCCCAGGACGCCACGTCGTACGGGTTGTAGAGAAACTGTACCCCGTCGGCGACGATGCCGAAGTGCACCGGCACCGGCAACCGCTGGACCTCAGGAAAGAGCAGCGAGGCCAGTGGGGGCGGGGACGCCCCCGGATCGGCTTTTGCGCGGGCGAATCCCTGCTCGAGCAGCGGCACGATGGCCGCCGTGTCGGGGATCACGGCCGTGATCGGAATGCGGTGGCCCGTGCGCAGATCGTAGCTCCGCAGCGAGGCCTCGTAGTCCCCGTGCGCCCCGCCAGTGAAAGCCGACTCCACCACTTCCACCGTCAACACCGCCGGCGAGTGCCACAACACACGCACACGGACGTCCCGCGAGAAGCCTCCATCCCATTGCGGGACGGCGCGCCGCTTCCCACGCAGTTCGCGCTCCAGTCGCACCACCAACGAATCGGCGCGCTGCGGAAGTGACTGCCCCGGCTGCAGCCCCGTCAACAGCCGCAGCGAATCGCCGAGTGAGGTAACGACCGCCGCCAGCACCGTCGAGTCACTGCCATTCCCCGCCGTGAGCACCGATAGCCGCGGCATCGCCAGCGTCACCTCGGCGCAGCTCGACGCGGTCACGCACCGCCGTGCGGTAACCGTGGTATCGGCCACGTAGATCGTTGGCGGCGCGGGCGATGCCGCCAACGTGGGCGTCCGCTCGGAGGCGGGGCGTTCGGTCTGACCCGCACAGGCGGTCAGACACAGCAGCATCGAGAGGGCGGCAACGTGCGCGCGGAGCATGCGATCGTGAGGGAACAGGCGGATGGTCAGGCCTCAGCGGGCAGTGAAGAGCGTGAGGCATGACCCGAACTTCCGGGCGTTGATGTTGCGAAGAATATCAACGGCCGATGTGTTGGTGTGCGCACAGATGGTGGCGATACCATCGTGAGGCCGCCTACACAATGCGCCATGGTCGCGGGGGAGACCAGTCGCGATCAGCGATGCGACATCGGCACGCCAGGGAGTCCGCGCATCGCCGCCTCCGGTTGGCGGGCACTTCGTGTGGTGGCTAGGATAGGCGAACCGGGGTCCCGTTACTGCATCCCATCCCCCCTCTCCAATCCGCGCGCATGCCCGCTCTGTCCGTCGTGTTGCAGCTGGTGGCCATCACACACGCCACGGTGGTCGACCCCGACGCGGCACGCCCGCGACGCGATCAGACCATCGTCGTGCGCGGCACGCGCATCGAGACCGTGGGGCCCAGCGCCTCCACCCCGGTACCGCGGGGCGCGCGCGTGGTGAACGCCACGGGGAAGTTCGTGATCCCGGGGATGTGGGACATGCATGTGCACACCGACGTCCCCGGAGGACGCGCGCTGCTGCCGCTGTATGTCGCACACGGCGTGACCGGGGTGCGCGATATGAACGGGCGGTTGGAGGTGCTGCGTGGCTTTCAACGCGAGGTGTCGGCAGGGACACTGGCGGGACCTCGGATGGTGGTGTCCGGTCCGTTTCTCGTGGGGCGTCCGCTGCCGCCGGTGCTGGGGATCCTGCACTACGTGGTGCGCGACTCCGCCAGCGCGGTCTCGGCGGTGGCGGCGGTCGCGGCGTCGGGCGCGGACTTCATCAAGGTGCACAACGGCATCTCTGCCGAAGCGCACCGGGTAATCGCGGCCGAGGCGCGGCGTCGGGGGATGGTGTTCGCCGGGCATGTCGCGCCCCCCACGACCGTGGTGGAGGCCGCGGCGGCAGGGCAGCGCTCGCAGGAGCATCTGTACGCCTTCACCAATCACTGCAACGCTGCCGACTCCGCGGTGGTGGCCGCGGCGCTCCCCGTCCAGCAGTTCATCATGGGCACGTGCACGTCGGCGTCACAGGCGGAGGTGTACACGGCACTCGCGCGGCACCGCACGTGGGTGACCCCCACGCTCATCGTGCAGGGGCTGGTGGCCACCATGCGCCCCACCATCGTGGCCGGCGACCGCACGGCGCAGTTCTACTCCGATTCGATGATGCAGCGTGTGGCGATGGAGATGGAGATGCCCGCCGCGGTACCGCCCTCGGCGGTCGCGGCGGGCGCGGTGCTCTTCCGCAAGCGACTCGACGTAGTGCGCGGGCTGCACGCGGCCGGCGTACCGCTGCTCGGAGGCACTGACTCGCCGCTCGCCGTCGGCGGCCCGGGGCGGTCACTGGTGGGAGAGCTGCGCCATCTCGTGGCGGCCGGTCTCACGCCGCGCGAGGCGTTGCGGACGGTGACGACGGAGCCGGCGCGCTACCTGGCCGCGGATTCGCTGGGGACGGTGGCGCGGGGGGCCGTGGCCGATCTGGTGGTGCTGGACGCCGACCCGCTGGCGGACATCGGCAACGTGGCCCGCGTGCATCTGGTGGTGGCCAACGGTCGCGTGTACGACCGGGCAGCGCGGGCGGCGATGGAGGCCGCGGCGCGGAAGTCGGCAGGGAAGGCGCGTCCAGCCACGAGGCGCTGAGCCGAGCGGTTGCCGGACCGGCAGACGCCGATCCGACCGCCAACGGCACTACCCTTGGGCGGCGGGCCCCACGTATCGGCGCGCCGTCGCGATCGCCACGTGCAGTTGGTGTTCCGAGAAGGGTTTGGCCAGAAAGTAGAGCACACGCCGCGCTGCCAGCGTCGCCACGCCGGCATCGTCGAGGTAGCCCGACATAACGACAATCGGCAGGGGGCGCTCGCGCTGGCGGACCGCGGCGATCACATCGGCCGCGTTGCCCCGCGGCATCCGTAAATCGGTGACGACCAGGTCGAGCGGGGTCCCCGCCGCGCTCGCCTCGCGCAGGTAGCTCACCGCGTCCTCTCCGTTGTCGATCACCTGCACGGTCGCGCCGGCGGCCTCGAGGAATCGCGCGATCAGCGTGGACAGCCCGCGGTCGTCTTCCACCACCAGCACGGCCATCCCCGCCAGCAACATGGACGTGTCATCCGGAATCTCGACATCCGGAGCGGGTGGCGGTAGCGGTACCGGCGCGCGCCCCCGCACCGCAGCGACGGCAACCGGCGGCACATGGGGCATCACCGCGATCGTCTCCGTGGGCGTGGCACTGACCCCTTGATCGCCTTGATCGGGAGGCGAAACCCGCGGAAGCGTCAGCGTGAACGTGGCCCCGCCGCCGGGGGTGTCGCCCAGCTGCAGGGTGCCGCCATGCTTTCGGGCAATCGCGAACGCCGACGCCAACCCCAGCCCGGTGCCGCCCGTCGTGCCCTTGGTGGTGAAGAAGGGTTCGAAGATCTGCTCCCGCAGCGCCACGGGCACCCCTGGCC
>NZ_JBIJAW010000202.1:0-5860 GCF_044345575.1 Gemmatimonas sp. | reverse complement strand
CCGGGCACCCGTTTCCGTACATCTCCAATCTGTCGCTGTCGCTGGCCGTGGATATCAAGGACCCGGTCACCGGCAAGGCGCATTTCGCGCGCGTCAAGGTTCCGCGCTCCCTCCCGCGCTGGGTATCGATCGGCCGCGGCCACTGCTTTGTGCCACTCGAAGAGGTCATCGGAGCCCATCTGGGTTCCCTTTTCCCAGGCATGGAGGTGCAGCGCTGGTTCACGTTCCGCATCACGCGCTACTCCGATCTCGACCTCGGACAGATGGATCAACCCGAGGACCTGCTAGAGACCATCGAGCAGCAGGTGTTTCAGCGTCGCTTTGGTGAGGTGGTACGGCTCGAGGTCCAGCGTGACATGCCGGAGCGCATCCGCACGCTGCTGCTGGAGGAACTCGGCGAGAGCGAAACCCAGCTGGTGGCGCCGCTGGTGATGGCCGATGTCCATGATCAGGACGACCTGCTCGAGTTCGGCGACCTCATGCAGCTGATCAGCATCGACCTGCCGGAATTGAAGGATCCACCGCATACGCCTCAGGTGCCGAGCGCCTTTCGCGATGCGCGCAACATGTTCGATGCGATTCGCGAGCGCGACGTGCTCGTGCACCATCCTTTCGAATCGTTCAGCGCCTCGGTGGAAGCGTTTCTCGAGGCGGCGGCGAACGACCCGCACGTGCTCGCCATCAAGCTCACGCTCTACCGCACCTCCGGCGACACCGCCATCGTGCGCGCGCTTACCTCGGCGGCCGAAGCGGGCAAACAGGTGGCGGTGATCATCGAACTGCAGGCCCGGTTCGACGAGACCAACAACATCTCGTTCGCGCGCGCCATGGAAAGCGTGGGCATTCATGTCGCGTACGGGTTGCCTGGCCTCAAGACGCACGCCAAGACGATCCTCGTGGTGCGTCGTGATGCCGACGGCATCCGGCGATACGTGCACATCGGTACCGGCAACTACAACACCAAGACGGCGCGGTTGTACACCGACATGGGGTTGTTCTCGTGCAATCCCGATCTCGGCGCGGATCTCTCCGACCTGTTCAATTCGCTGACTGGCGTGTCGCGCCAGCGCTTCTACCGGCGTCTGGCGGTGGCGCCGGTGACCCTGCGAGCCCGCATTCTGGAACTCATCGACCGCGAAACCGCCCTCGCCCGCGCCGGGAAGGGCGGGCGTATCATCGCGAAGATGAATGCCCTGGTCGATCCCGAGATCATTGCCGCGCTGTATCGTGCGTCGCAGGCGGGCGTCACAGTTGATCTCATCGTCCGCGGCATCTGCTGTCTCGTACCGGGGTTGGCGGGGGTCAGCGACAATATTCGCGTGATCAGCATCATCGGCCGGTTCCTCGAGCATTCGCGCATCTTCTTCTTCGCCAATGCCGGACACCCCGAGTACTACATCGGCTCGGCCGACTGGATGCCCCGCAACTTCGATCGGCGTGTGGAAGTGATTGCCCCCATCGAAGACCCGGCACTCCACAGGGGAATCGAGGCAGTGCTGGCGACCTGTCTTGGTGATAATCGCCAGGCATGGGAACTCTGCGCCGATGGCCAGTATCGTCGACGGCAGCCAGAAGGCGAGGCGGTGCGGGGTACGCACCAGACGCTCATCAAGGAACCGTGGGGCACCGAGGCCGGCCGGCCACCACGTCGTAAGAAGAAGAGCAACGCCGCCGACTGACCCACGAGACGGCGATGGCGAGCGACTACTCGCCGTCGCCGTCTGCGTCTGCGCTGACCTCGGTTCCGTCGGGAAGCATCACGAGAATCGGACGTCCCAGCACCTCTTCGAGCAGGTGGCGCTTGCGGCTCGCCCCCCAGCATTCGAGGCGTACATTCGATGCGCCCTCGGCCTCGCCCGCCACCACGCGGACCGCATCCGCTCCCCACTTCACCGTGAGGCTCCCCACTGCGCCTACGTGCCCCCGGTCCATGCCATCGGCGAAGCGCAGCAGCGCCGACAGCTTCACGATGCGTTCACGCGTCTGCTTGTCGAGTTGCCCGAACCCCGCATGCTTGATTTTCGGGGGCGCTCCCCGATGGTACCGCGCGATGTGCGCAATCATGATCTGCTCGGCGGGGGTCATCCCCAGCAGATCTGCATGCGAGATCAGGTGGAACGAGTGTTTGTGGTGCTTCTCGTAGTTGATGTGGTACCCCACATCGTGCAGCAGCGCGGCATCGGCAAGGAGGCGCCGGTCGTCTGTCGACAGACCGAGGCGACCCGCCAATGTATCAAAAAGCTGGAGCGAGAGTGCCTGCACCTGCCGTGCGTGTGGCTCCTCGTAATGGCATCGTTCGGCGAATTCGCGCACCGAGCGCTCACGCGCGACACCGGGGTCGGCCACCTTGGGCGTCACGCGCGCCGCTTCCAGCAGGAGTCCTTCGCGAATGCCGTACGCCGAGGCGAGGAGATCGCGCGGATCGAAACGCGACAGGACCTCGGCCGCGACCGCGAGCCCGGCCACGATGATATCGGCGCGCGCCGGGTTGAGTCCGGGTACCTGTTGGCGTTCCACCGACTCCATGCGCGACAGCCATTCCAGCACGTGTTCGAGTTCGGCCCGCGTGACACGGGTCCCGTGCAGTGAGCGTACCGTGACATGCGCCCGCGCCAGCACCATCCCGGCGAGGTTGGTGAAGGTGCCGCCGCTACCGATGACCTGCGCGCCGCGCCAATCCTTCACCGGTACGGACTTCTTCAATCCGTCGCGTACGTGTTCGCGCAGCGCACGTACGCGACGCGGACGAACGCCCTGCGCGAGAAACTTTTCGGTCAGCCGGACGGCGCCAAAGGGCAGCGAGGCCACACGCTCGATGAGGCCGTCCTTGGCCAGCACCAGCTCGAGCGACCCGCCGCCGATGTCCATCACCACCGTCCGGCCGGCCCCCAGCTCAAAGTGGGCCAACGCACTACGGAAGCAGAGCAACGCCTCTTCCTCACCACTCAGCACCCGAACCCGTTGGCCCGTGCTGGCCAATACGCGCTCTGTGAACTCGTCCGAGTTCGCCGCATCACGCACGGCACTCGTGGCCACGATTTCGATGCGCGCCGCTGCCAGCTGATGCGCCAGCGTGACCATGCGTTGTACGGCGGCGACTGCCGAGTCGATCGCCGTCGACGAGAGTGCCCCTGAGCTCTCGAGCCCATCGCCGAGACGGGGCATGGCCTTCATTTCGTCGACTACCCGAATGGCGCCGGCGGGGGATACGTCGGCGATGATTTGGCGGACGGAGTTCGAGCCGATGTCGATGGCGGCGATGCGAAGTTCGGATGCCGGCGGCGAAAGGTCCGTCATGGGCTGAGCAGGGCGAGGAGCACGTGCGAGAGGAACGGCGGTGTCGCTCCGCCCATAGAACCGTAGGGGCTGCGACGGCTTCGACGCAAGGTCGCGCGCGTGCTATTCCGGTGGGATCGCCTGATCGAGCTGTCGCAGGATGCGCTCGGCCGCCGCCGTGGGAAGGGGCACGTAGCCCATGCTCGACGCGATGGCCGCTCCATCGTCGTACGCCCAGCGCAGGAACTCGACCATCTGTCTCGATCGATCGCGCCCCGCCATGTCGGGATCGAGCAACAGAAACGTGAACGCGGACAGCGGATACGCCTGAGCGCCGGGAGGATTCGCGAGAGATACGCGGAATCCCGACTGCCGGTCGAGCGGGTTGCCGCCGATCGAGTCGAGGACGGCCGTGGCCGCCGACGCGATCTCGAAGGGCAATGGCGAGACGAATCGCCCCTCGCGATTGCGCAGATGCGCGACCGGCAAGCGGTTCTGGCGCGCGTACACGACCTCTACGTAGCCGATGCTGCCGATGGTGGCCTTCACCTCACCGGCAATGCCTTCGTTGCCACTGCCGCCAACGCCGATCGGCCATACGAGCACGCGCCCACGGCCGGGGCCCTCGCGGGGCTGATCTGACTCAGATACTCACTCAGCAGCCACGTGGTCCCGCTTCCATCGACCCGGTGTACCACCACAATGGGGAGATCCGGGAGTTCGACCTCGGGATTCAGAGCCTGCAATGTCGCGTCGTTCCACCGGGACACGCGGCCCAGGAAAATGGCCGCGATGGCGTCTCCGCTCAGGCGGAGGGGACGCTTGATGGAGGGCAGGTTGTAGGTGATGCCCACGGCCCCGATTGCGGTGGGGACGTGCAAGATGCGGGTGCGCGCGCGATCCAGCTCGTCATCGGTCATGGGGACATCGGTGGCGCCGAAGTCCACCGTGTGCGCAATAAGCGCTTCGATACCGGCCGACGACCCAATCGACAGATAATTGATCCGCCTGTTCGCCGCGGGCGCGTACTCGTTGAACCACCGCGCATACAGCGGATACGGAAAACTCGCGCCAGCACCGGTGAGCTGTGCGCGCGGATCAGCAGGATTCGCCGCCGAATCCGACACCACCCCGGAGTCCACGGTACGACCGCATGATGCGAGGCTCATCGCCAGCAGCGCACACGCCCCGAAGCGACGCGCGGCACTCCCTCCCATCTTGGCGAATGCACTCATATCCGATTGCCGAGCCCGATGAACTTGAAGCGGCCATCACGTTCGATGATGCTGCCGAACAGATTGCCTTCCAGCGGTTTCTCGCCCGGCACACTGAAGCGCACCGTGCACCGCTTGTGCAGCGTGTGGCGCCCTTCCACTTCCGGCGGATTCGGGCAGGTAAACGCGCTCACGGTAATCGTCTTCCCTCCCAGTCGATTCACCAGCTGGCGTGCCCCATCGTCGGAGCCGACGAGGATTTGGCTCCAGAGAAGCGCCGGCGGGGCTTCGTAGGGCGGACGCGAGAGTGGTGAATCCTCGTAGAAGAGCCATGCGAACTCGGCTCGACTGAGGACCATCGCGTTGAGTGCGCTTGTGTCGCTCGCCATGAGCGCTGCCGCGAGCCGCTGCACGAGCGCGCCTCGGGAGGCGCTCGCGTGACTCAGCGTATCCTGCTTCGGGAGATCGGCGCGGAACCGCTGCAGGGCCTCGGCCACCGGAATGATCGAGTCGACGGTCCCACCGGCCGCCACCACGTCCTTCACGTGTGCAGCCTGCTTCTCCGCTTCGGTGAGATCACGGGCAGGGCTGTCTCCTCGGCAGGCGACAATCGAAAAGCAGGCAATCGCAGCAACGGCGGTAAGGGCAGGGCGAAGCACGAAATGATTCACGCAAGGGTGGAGAGGGAATGACAAGCGGCCGGCGCCGAAATCGACGCCGGCCGCCCGATGTTCAACCTACGCCGCGGAAATCAGTTGCGGGCGTAATTGGTCCAGTTGGCCCACCACTTGGTGCCGCCCGGCGCGGCGGCGCCGCGATAGGCCGTACCCGTGATGAACGCGCCGGCACGCGCGGCGATACGCGGATCGGCCGTGAAGGCGGACAAGCCACCCGTGGCGATCGGCGAGCCCGTCGCCGGCGACCAGTCGAAGCTGGCGCCGTTGGTCGGCGTGGCCGGGAGCGCCGTGAACAGGCTGGCGGCCGTGACCGTCGACGCCGCCACTTCGTTGATCTGGTTGCGGCCAGTGAAGGCGGTCTGCTGGCCGAAGTTCGTGCCGCCGGCCGGATCGAACATCACGCCACCGTTCTGCACACCGTTTTCGGCGAGGTAGTTGTTCTTGACGATGAGTGAGTCGGCCAGGAAGCGATTGTTCGTCGTGGAGTCACGCATCGAGAGAGCCTGACGCGCCGAGCGGGCGATGACACCGTTGAAGTAGTGACCGCCGGTACCGCGGCGCAGCACGATGCCCACGCCGCCGTTGGTCGGCGTCGTTACCGAGCCGGTGCCGACGAGCGTGAAATTCGCAAACATGTTCATGTTCCACAGGCCATCGTCACGGCCAGCGCTCTGCGCGTTGGCGCCGGACGGC
>NZ_JBIJAW010000200.1:0-5895 GCF_044345575.1 Gemmatimonas sp. | reverse complement strand
TAGCGGTCGTCGGCCGTGATCTCCCACGCCTGCACCAGCGCCAAGCCGTTCGCCGCGAAGTTGCCGTGCGTGAGAATCGCGCCCTTCGAGGCGCCGGTGGTGCCCGACGTGTACACGAGCGCCGCCGGGGTATCCGCGCCAATCCCGATGCCGCGCAACGCCTCGCTGCGATCGGCAGCGGCGGCGCGCATCTCGACCTCCAGTTCGGCGACATCCCACCAGACGGTGCCCGCAGGGAGCAACGCGGCCTGCGACGCCGTGGTAATCACCGCCGCCGGCGCCGCATCGCTCACGATGTGCGCAATCTCGCGCTCGCGATACAGCACGTTGATGGGCACACAGATCACGCCGAGCTTCACGCAGGCGATCCACAGATCCACGATCGCGGGCTGATTCACCAGATAGAACGCGACCCGGTCGCCCCGCGCCACGCCGCGTGCCTGCAACACGTGCGCTAGCTGATTACTGCGCGATTCGAGATCACCGAAGGTGAGCGTGGTGATCGTCCCCGTGGCGCCCTCGTATTCGAGCGCGGGGCGCTGCGCACAGCCGATCAGCGTGCGGTCGAAAAGTCCGAGAAGCGACATGGCGCGGAAGGTACCGGGAGGGTCCCCACCGCGCCATGTATGGCCGAGATCGCTCAGGAGCCCACGGCTACCGCAGCCCGAGCTCCTGCACGAGAGCCCGAACGCCGGTGAGCGACAGGCCGTCTTCCTCGAAGACGATGACCCCCACCAGTGCTCGGCTCACGTCGTCGGGGAGCCGATCGGCCCGGAATACCTGAATCACCGGCCCGGTGGTCATGGCGTCACCCAGGCGTGAACACGACCAGCCCGGGGCCAACGTGGGCTCGCTGTCGTGCCCGTTGGCAAGCACCGCCTGCAGACGCATGGCGGTCGTGCCTCGATACTGGAGCGGCGGATGCTGCCCGAGGCTGCGCTCGAAGAGCACCTGCCACGCCATCGGCCGGGCCCCTTCGTCCCGCCGACCGCTGGCGACCACGACTTGCGGCGAACGGGAAAGGACGTGCATGCGTTCTACCGCATCCTGCAGATCCTCAAGAATGCGCGCCTGGCGCTCGCCGGGGTCCTCGGGTGTGCCGGGCCCCATCATGCCGTTTGGCTCGTTCATACGCCCAATCTTCGCTTTCTCCCGTCAGGCAGCCACCCCCCGCCTCGTGTTCACGCTCTTTCTCGTCGTTTTCCTCGATCTCATCGGCTTCGGGATGATCATCCCGGTGTTTCCGTTCTACGCGGAGCGCATCGGGGTGTCGCCATCGGCCGTGATCTTCTTCATCGGACTCTACTCGGCCGGTCAGTTGGTGGGCGCACCACTGTGGGGGAGCCTGTCCGACCGGATCGGCCGGCGGCCGGTGCTGCTGTTCACGCTGCTCGCCAACGCGATTGCCACCTGGATGCTCGCCTACGCCGATACCGGGCTCACCCTCGCGATCTCGCGCATCGCGGCCGGGCTCGCCGCGGGCAACATCTCCACGGCCTACGCTTACACGACTGACGTCACCACCGACGCGACGCGCCCCAAGGCACTCGGGTTGCTCGGGGCGGCCTTCGGGATGGGGTTCATTCTCGGCCCCGCGCTCGGTGGGTTGCTGGCCGGTAATGAAGCCGACAATGCCGGCTCGCTCGCGCGCGTGGCGCATGCGGCAGCGGTCATGTCGCTCGTGGCGCTCGTGCTCACCGCCCTGCGGCTGCCCGAATCCTTGCCCCCCGAGAAGCGCCGGCAGGCCCACACGCCTCGTCAGAGTCCGCGCGTCTTCCTCTCCCGGCCGGTACTGCGCGGCCTGCTCACCACCACCTTCGTGGTCATTGCCGCAGTAGCCCTCATGCAGAGCGCGCTGGCCCTGTTCTCGGCCGAGCGGCTGGGCGTGGGGCCGCGGGCCCTCGGCTGGATCTACGCCTTCAGTGGCGTGATTTCGGTGGCCATTCAGGCCGGGATCATCGGCCGGCTCACGGTGCGGTTCGGCGCCCGCCGGCTCGCCGCGATCGGTGTGGTGCTCGTGGCGATCGGCATGGCCGCCATTCCGTTGGCCACCAACATGACGGTGCTGCTGGTGGCGCTCGCGGTGTTTAGTGTGGGCTCAGCGCTGTTCAACCCCAGCATGAGCGGACTGGTGGCCGCCGCCGCTGAGGCCCACGAGCGTGGTGGCGTGCTGGGCGCGTATCAGGCGGCGGCGTCGCTCGGTCGCGTGGTGGGCCCGGTGCTCGGCAGCGGAATCGCCACGTTCGCCGGGCTCGGTTCACCGTTCGTTCTCGGTGCCGCGATCTGCCTCGGCGGGCTGCTGTTCGTGGCGAACGACACCCGATCAAGGGGGCGGAGTCGTTGAAACCCTCCGCCCCACTCCGCGCCTCCGCGAAATCAGTTTCAGCCGTTACCGCGGCGTGATCTGCGGCACCAGCAGCTCGTCGAACGCGCCGCGATTCCACAGGTCGTTCGCATCCGGACCATCATCGGTGCTGAATCCACCCTGTCCGCCCGCCGGCGTCATCTTGTAGTTCACCGGCGGAATGGCCTTCGCCAGGTGCTCCACGAAGTAGTCCCAGCGGCGGCGAATGAAATACGACTCGTTGAGGCCATGCGCGCGATTCGGCGCCATGATCAGATCGAAATCCCGATTGGCCTTGATCAGCTCATCTACCACCTGGATGGTCATCGCCGGGTGCACGTTGTCGTCCATGTCGCCGTGCATCAGCAGCAGCTTGCCGCGAAGATTCGCGGCGTAGCTCTTGTTCGCCGAGGCCGTGAAGTTGTCCTCGCCACGGCGCGTCGAATCACGGCGCAGCAGCCCCTGATACTTCTCGGCCCAGTAGATGTTGTATGAGCGGTTGTCGTGGTTGCCGGCACCGGACACCGCCACCGAGAAGAACTCAGGGTAACGCAGCATGGCGTCGGTGCTGGCGAAACCACCGCCAGAGTGCCCGAAGATCCCCACGCGCTCGAGATCGATGAAGGCATGACGCGACCCGAGCTGCTTAATCGCCGCGATGTGATCGGGGAGCCCGTTGTCGGTGAAGTTGCCGTAGTAGTTGTCGTGGAAGGCCTTCGAACGCCCCGGCGTGCCGAGATGGTCGATCTGCACGACCACAAAACCCAGCTCGGCCAGAGCGAAGGGCTCTCCGCTTCCCTTGAAGCTCCAGGCGCCCACCGACCCGACCTGCGGACCCGGGTAGATGTGCGAGATGATCGGATAGTGCTTCGTAGTGTCGAGCTTCGAGGGCAGATACATCACGCCGTGAATGTCGGTGAGCCCGTCACGCGCCTTCACCGTGAACGGCACGGCGCGCTTCCACCCCTGCGCGACCAGCTGCGATACGTCGGCCTTCTCGAGCGTGCGGATCACGCGCCCGGTGAGCGCATCGCGCAGCGCGGCCACCGGCGCCGCGGTAATCGTGCTGGCCCGATCCACCACGTACTTGCCGCTCGGGCTCACGGTCACGTCGTGATTGAGCGAATCGGGGGTGAGCCACGTAATGGCGCCGCCGTCGAGCGACGTGCGATAGAGATGCGTGTTGTAGACCAGCTGGTTGGTCTCACGGCCGCGCGCCGTGAACCACACCGTGCGCGTGGCTTCGTCCACATGCTGCACCGCGCCCACCTGCCAGGTCCCGCTCGTGAGCTGGCGCTTCACGCTGCCATCCTTGTTGAGCAGCCACAGGTGGCCGTAGCCGTCGCGCTCCGACCACCAGATCACTTCACCGCTCTTGAGCACGTACCAGCTCTCGGGATCACGCGGACTGGAGATCTCCACGTACGTCTTGCCGGTATCGCGCGCAATGAGCGTGCCCTTGCCGGTGTTGGCGTCGACCTCCACGAGGTACGCCGCCTTCGACGCGCGCGCGAGGCCGCTGATGTACGCCTTGTCCGAGGTCGGCGTCCACGTGGAGTCGCGCAGCGAACCGCTCATGCTGGCGATGTTGAAGCGCACCGGCAGCTCCACCTTGGTGCTCTTCTTCGACGCCACCTCGATCACGTAGAAGTGCGGCGTGGGCACGATGCTGTCGCCCGGCAGCGCGTACGGTTGCGTGAACAGGCGCGGACGTTGCGACGTGTACGACACGTACGGCATGAGCCCCACGTTGCGCTGGTCCTGCCGGACCACGAGCAGCTTCTTCGAATCGGGGCTCCAGCGCACGTTCGGGCGGCGCGTGGGATTGCCACGCAGCGCCTGCTGCGGCGTCACCGCAGTCACGCCGTAGGCGAAGTAGTTCTCGCCGTCGGTCGTCAGTCGCACGGTGTCGCCCTTGCCGCCGCGGGGGCGTACGTACAGGTCGTTGCCGCGCACGAACGCTTCCAGCTTCTTGTCGGGCGACAGCACGAACGGGGCTTCGTTGTAGCTGGTGTCCTTCGCGGCGCAGCTGTAGCTCACGATGTTGCACGCGAACTGCCGCTTGCCGGCTCGGAACTCGATGGTGCGCTCGTCGTCACCATCGTTGCCGAAGCGGAACGCCCGAAACGGCAGGCGGTCGGGATCGTACGTGGTGTCGGCGGCAAGACTCATGGTCGCCGCCAGACGCGCGTTGTCGAAGAGTACTCCGCGTGTGTTCAGCACCGGATCTACCAGCACATACTCGGCACCACTGCGAGTCTTGTTCCGGTACCAGAACCGATTGCCGTCCTTGAGGAACGTGGGATTCACCTCGTCGCCGGTCACGAGGCGGCTCGCGTTCCAGGGCAACAACTGTTCGGCGCGCCCGTAGTCGTCGGCGGTGACGCGCGCGTGCTGGGCGGGGAGTACGGCCGGCGCAAGCAGCAGCGCACCGGCGAGGGCAGAGCGGAAGGGTGAGGACATGAGCGTGGTGGAGGGTGGCCACACGCACGGCTCTGTTCGCCGTACGTTCGCCCATGAGTGTGCAGGCGGGACACGGCCTGATCAATACCACGCGCGGACAACGGCCCGGGGGCGCGTCCCCTCCCGCTCTGTGAACCGGACGACAGGTTTGGTCCTGTCGTCGAACGCCCTAGTGTGCCGAACGGAACGGGAGCGTAGTCTATGGGGAGGATATGCCACCCACCCATCTGCCATCTGCGCCGCCGGGCGAGCCATCCCGACCCGTCGGCCCGTCGCTCCGTCCACTCGTCTGGCTCGGCGTCGTCATCGCCATCCTCATGGCGACGGTCGTCGGCGCCTACCACAACTACGCCCAGAGCGTCCAGGCCAGTACCGAAGCGCTGCTGCAATCCATCGCCCGGGCACGGGCGACCGCCGTTCGCGCGCACCTCGACGAACGGATCGCCGATGCGTGGATCCTCGCCCGGCGCGATCGACTGGTACGCATGTTCCCGACAAACGGCGCAACGCCCACCGCCGAGCAGCGCCGTGAGCTCGAGGAAGCGATGGCCGATATGTCCAGCGCCTACGGATACCACAACATCGTGGTCTTCGACCGGAACCTGAACGCGCTGGCCAGGCAACGCGCGGATTCGCTCGATGCGCGGGAAGTCGCCGCCCTGCGCACGACCCTGCGGACGGGGCGTCCGCAGCCGATTCTGCTCCACTCGACGTTCGAGGGCAACACGGAATACGGCGTGGTGGCGCCCATCCGTCTGTCGGCGGACTCCGCGGCGCCACCCGATGGGGCGCTGTATCTGGTCCTCGATGTCGACAGTCGCTTGGTGCCGCTGCTCGGCGGTGGCGTTCCCAGCGAATCGTTTCGCAACCTGCTGATGCAGGTGGGTACGGATTCCACGATCGCGGTCGCCGGACGTATCGGCGACATTCGAGACGTTTCACCCCTCATTCGTATCGGCAACACCCGGGCCGAGGCGCTGCGCCGTACTGACGATGCGCGCGATTTCGACGGCGTTCCGGTGCTTCGCGGCATTGCCCCGGTGCTGCACACCCCGTGGGTGCTGGTCGCCAAGATCGATCGGGAAGAA
>NZ_JBIJAW010000201.1:0-5895 GCF_044345575.1 Gemmatimonas sp. | reverse complement strand
TTACCTGTCGCGCCCTCGTTCAGCAGTACCTCGCGCGCATCGAGGCGATGGATAAGCAGGGGCCGGCGATCAACAGCATTGTGCTGGTCAACGCCGAAGCGGTGGCGGTTGCCGACTCCCTCGACGCCCGCTATGCGAAGGCGGGGCCGGTGGGACCGTTACACTGCATCCCGCTCATCGTGAAGGACAATTTCGAGACGATCGGGCTGCAAACGACTGGCGGTTCCCTGGCCCTCGAAGGATGGAAGCCACCGCAGGATGCCACGATGGTGCGGCTCGTGAAGAACGCGGGCGCCATCGTGCTGGCGAAGAGCAACCTCGCCGAATGGGCGTTCACGCCGTACGAAACGGTGAGCTCCATTCTTCCGGGGTACACCAGGAATCCCTACGCGCTCGATCGTGTGACCGCCGGTTCGAGCGGGGGGACGGCGGCCGCGGTCGCTGCGGGCTTCGGCACCCTGGGGCTTGGCACCGATACCGGCAATTCCATTCGCGGGCCGTCGGCGCATCAGGCCCTCGTGGGTATCCGCAGCACGATGGGGCTCACGTCGCGCGCCGGGGTGATTCCGCTCAATGCATCGGCCGACATCGCAGGGCCGATGGCCCGTAGCGTGGCCGATGCCGTGGTCGTGTTCGATGTGATTGCACACAGCGATGCGGCGGATCCCGTCACGGCAAATGCCGACGCGAAGCGTGCGCCGCGATACACGAACGCGCTCACGCGCGGCGCACTCAAGGGCGCGCGCATCGGCGTACTCCGGCAGGCCTACGATCGTCCCACGCTCGACGCCGAAGTCCGCACGGTATTCGAGCGCGCACTCGCTGACCTGCGTCGCGCCGGGGCCATCGTGATTGATTCGGTGCGGGTCGATTCGCTCGACGCGATCCAGCGCCGGCAGCAGGGTGGCTGCAACCGCTTCAAGGCCGATCTCGAACGCTACTTCGCGGCGCGTGCGCCCAATGCCCCGGTGAAGACGCTCGACGACGTGATTCGCAGCCGCAAGTTCCACCCAACGGTCGAGCTTCGCCTGCGTGATGCTGCCACGGCGACCGAACTGCCGGAGCAGAGTGCTGGTTGTCAGAGTCGCGAGCGGGTGCGCGCCGACGTGCGCACGGCGGTGCTGGCGATGATGGAGGCGCAGCAGCTCGACGCGCTGGTGTATCCTACGTGGAGCAATCCGCCGCGGCTCATCGGTGACCTGAACACGCCGCACGGCGACAACAGTCAGCTGTTCTCGCCCACCACGGGGTTTCCCGCCATTACGGTGCCTATGGGCTACACGCGCGGCAATCGGTTGCCCGCGGGGCTGCAGTTCTTCGGGCGTGCGTACGACGAGTTCAAGCTCATCGGCTACGTGTACGACTACGAGCAGACCACGAAGCACTGGCGGGCGCCGCGCTTCTGACCTGTCTGGTTGTTGGAGAATCAGGGAAAGGGGGGAACTGATATTGGGAGAAAAGGGGAAAAGGAGAAAAGGAGAAGAACACCACATTCTCCTTTCTCCCATCCTCATTTTCTCCCAATATCAGTTCCCCCTTTTCTCTTTTTCTCCGCTTACGACCGCCGCGCCACCAGTTCGATTTCGACGCGGGCGCCCAGCGGCAGCCCGGCTACGGCTACCGTCGTGCGCGCCGGGTAGGGCTGCGAGAAGCGCGTGCCGTAGGCCTTGTTCATGTGCGGAAAGTCCGCCATGTCCACCAGGTACACGTTGCACTTGATCACGTCGTCCATCGTGAGCCCGGCCGACTCTACCACCGCCTGCAGATTGTCGAAGCACCGGTGCGTCTGGGCCTCCACGTCCCCCTCAATGAGGCTCCCCACGGTGGGGTCGATGGGTGTCTGCCCCGAGCAGTAGAGGAGGTCGCCGGCCCAGATGGCCTGCGAGTACGGGCCGATGGCCTTGGGAGCGTGGTCGCTGTGCGTGGAAGTGCGCGGCATGGGTTCCGGGAAGGGAGCAGGAGGCAGGAAGTGGGGAGCAGTCGCTCCGCGAACGCAGGAATGTGCATCCGCGACCCGCTGCCTGCGAAGTTCCCATCCTAGTCTGCCGCGTCTCGCGTCACCGATAGCGGCGCGCCGCCAGAATGCCGCCGCCGAACCCGCCGAGGTGCGCCTGCCAGCTGATACCCGGCTGGCCTGGCGCGATACCGAGGACGAGGCCGCCCCATAGCACCGCCGTGACCAGGCTCAGCACGATGCTCCAGAAGCTGCGGGTGTACACGCCGGCGAGCAGCAGAAAGCCGAGGTAGCCGAACACGACGCCGCTCGCGCCGATGTGCACCGACCCCGGAGCACCGAGTGTCCAGGCCATAAGGCCGGCGCCGAGCACGGAGAAGAGGGTGACGGGGAGGAAGTGGCGGGCATCGCGCAACATCACCATCCAGCCGAGCGCCAGAAACGGGATCGTGTTGGCGATGAGGTGATTCAGGTTGCCGTGCAGGAACGGGGCGAAGAGGATACCGCGCAGCCCGTCGGTGGTGCGCGGAATGATACCGAATTGATTGAGCGCGCCGCCGAGCATGGCGTTCACCACGAAGGTGACCCAGAATGCCCCGAGCGTGGTGCCAAGGGTCGTGATCTGGGTTCTGACCGACTTCGTCACCTGTCGGCTGGTGCGGGCGGCGGATTTCGTGAGGCTCGAGCGACTGTTCGCGGGCATGGCGGAAAGGTGAGTGGGCACGCTGCCTCGCGCGACCGGCGTGATCGGGCGCTAAGTTCGCGCCATGATGAATTCCACTGTCTCTACGTCGACCGACAGCGCCACGTTTCGGAAGATCAGCTGGCGACTGCTGCCGCTGCTCTTTGCCTGCTACATCGTGGCGTTTCTCGATCGGGTGAATGTGGGCTTCGCCAAGCTGCAGATGGTGTCGGAGTTGGGCTGGAGCGATGCGGTGTATGGCTTCGGCGCCGGCATTTTCTTCTTCGGGTATTTCCTGTTCGAGGTGCCGAGCAATCTGCTGCTCGAGCGGGTGGGCGCCCGTCGGTGGATCGCCCGCATCATGATCACGTGGGCGCTCGTGTCGTCGGCCTTTGCCTTCGTCGACACGATTCCCTGGGGACCGTTGCCGGCGTTCTTCGGGGTCACCTCGGATGTGTTCGGTTTTTACGCATTGCGTCTGCTGCTGGGGATGGCCGAGGCGGGATTCTTTCCTGGTATCGTGCTCTACCTCACGTACTGGTTTCCCGCCGACCGGCGCGCGCGAGCGTTTGCGCGATTCATGATCGCGATCGCGGTGGCCAACGTGCTTGGGGCGCCGCTCTCCGGCTACATCATGCAAGTGTTCGAGGGCGTGAGCGAATGGTCGGGGTGGCGCTGGCTGTTCGTGCTGGAGAGTGTGCCGAGCTTCGTGATGGGGGCGGTGGTTCTGTTGGCGCTCCCTGACGGGCCGCTGCAGGCCACGTGGCTAACGCACGACGAGCGGCAGCTCGTGCTGCGCCGTCTGTCGGATGAGGCGGCGCGTGTCCCCGCGCCCGCGCATGGCGCCTTGCGCACGGCGTTCGGCAGTGTCCGCGTGTGGGCGCTCGCCTACGTCTATTTCACGACGGCGGTCGCGCTATACGGCGTGAACTTCTGGATGCCCACCATCATCCAGGAATTGGGGCTCAGCAAGACCGCGTATCTCGAGATCGGGTTGCTGTCGATGATTCCCTGGGGCATCGCCGGCGTGACGATGATTTGGTGGGGCAATCACTCCGACCGCACGGGCGAACGACGCTGGCATGTCACCGCGTCGCTCGTGTGCACCGCCACTGGACTGGCGTTGCTGGCCTTTACGGGCACGCATATCGCCAGCTCGCTCCTCGCGCTTTCACTTGTCGCGGCGGGGGTGCTTTCGGGCATGAGTACGTTCTGGTCCATTCCCACGACCTTTCTGCGCGGGACTGCGGCCGCGGCGGGGATTGCGTGGATCAACAGCATCGGCAATCTCGGTGGCCACTTCGGTCCCGATCTCATTGGCCGCGTGCGCACCGCCACGGGCAGTTCATCCGCCGCGTTTCTCACCCTCGCGGCCCTCGGCGTGAGCGGTGCCCTTGTCGTGGCCTTCGTCGCGCGTGATTCGGCGGCGCCTCCGCAGGAGTGATGTGCACTGCTTTGCGCTTGGGAGAATGTGAGAAACGGGGAAAGGAGAAAGGGAGAAAAGGGGGAACTGATATTGGGAGAAAAGGGGAAAATGAGAAAAGGAGTTGAGCGTTCCTCTCTTTTTCTCCCTTTCCTCTTTTCTCCCAATATCAGTTCCCCCCATTCTCCTATTCTCGAAAATGCAGTGCTCTTCTTCGACTACAAGATGACAACGGGATGACGGAACGGATCAGTTTGCGTCCATGCAGACCGATCAGATTACCGGCACCGTGATCGACGCGGCTATTGAAATTCATCGTGCCCTGGGGCCCGGCTTATTGGAATCAGCGTACGAGGAGCTGTTGGCCGGGGAGCTTATGGCGCGTGGCCTGTCGCTCAAGCGACAGGTAAAGGTGCCGTTCCAGTGGAAGGGCAGACCTATCGAATTCGGCTTTCGCGCAGACTTGCTCGTCGAAGATCACGTGGTGGTCGAGCTCAAGGCGACCGATCAACCCAATCCCATCTACGGACGACAGGTCCTGACCTATCTGCGCCTCATGCACCTGCCGGTGGGACTGCTGATCAACTTCGGCAGTTATCGGCTGACAGATGGTATTCAGCGAATCACGAACAACGACGTCCCGCTGCCCGGCGGAACCCGTTTTCGCCGCTCTGGAGAAGGGGAGAAAAGGGGGAACTGATATTGGGAGAAAAGGAGAAAAGAAGAAAAGGAGTTCACCGTTCTTCTCTTTTTCTCCCTTTCCCCTTTTCTCCCAATTTCAGTTCCCCCCTTTCTCCGTTTCTCCAACAACGGAGCCCCCGCCTCAAATCACGTTCTTTTCGAGCAGCGGCCGCCCCTCGGCGACGCGACTCGCGCGCAACGGTGACAGGTCGAGGGTGAGGTACTGGCCGGTGGCGATGAATTCCGCGAGGCCGCGGCCCACGGCGGGAGCCTGCTGCAGTCCGTGCCCGGAGAAGCCGCAGGCGGTGTAGGCGTTCGCATACGGGGCCAGTGCGCCCACGAGCCCGTTGTGGTCGAAGCTGTTCATCTCGTAATAGCCTGCCCAGCTGCTCGTCACGCGCAGCGCGTCGAAGGCCGGCACCCGGTCCGCGAGGATGGGCCAGATGAATTCCTCGAAGAGGCCGTGGTCGACCTGCTCGAGTGGCACATCGTCGGGGTCGCCGTTGCGCGGCGGCGAGCCGCAGAGAAAGCGGCCGGCCTGCAGTTCGGGACGGAACCACACGCCGCTGGGGTCGATCACCAACGGCGCCAGCTGCCCATCGCTGCCGCGCAGGTCGACATCGGCTTCGAAGGCGAACACGTCCCGCTTGCGGGCGTGCACGGGGAGGGACACGCCGAGCTGGTCGCCCACCTGCCCGGACCACGCGCCCGCGGCAATCACGACGGCGTCTCCCTCGACCGAACGGCCGGCCGCCGTATGCACGGCGCGCACCCGCGCCGGCCCCTCGTGGCGGTCCACCACGAAGTCGATCACCTCGTCCTCCACGAAGGTCACGCCAGCGGCGGCCGCGCCGCGACGGAACGCTTGCAGCGCAGCATAGCCGTCGAACCATCCTTCGCCGCTCGTGGCGGTGGACAGCCCGAGTGATCCCAACACGAGATCGGCGGCGTTGAGCCACGGATAGCGCTGCGTGAGCGCCGGTGGATCGAGCAGCGCCGTCTGCACCGCGTGCTCATGCTGCAGCGCATGCTGCTCACGCAGAACCCCGGCACCACCGTCGGTGGCCGCGAGGTAGAGATAGCCCGGTTCGATGAGACCGATGTTGGGTGCCTCGTCGCCGATGGCCAGCTCCGTGCCGATCGCGCGGTAGAACG
>NZ_JBIJAW010000199.1:0-5900 GCF_044345575.1 Gemmatimonas sp. | reverse complement strand
CACGCCCAGTGATTCGAGCAGGGCATCGGCCATCCTCGATGCCTGCTGCGGTACCGCCCCCGTGGCGTGGACCGGCGCGAGCGTCACGTTCTCGTGTACGGTGAGGTGGGGGAACAGTGCGTGCTGCTGGAACACCATCCCCACCTTGCGACGGAACTGGCGGAGCGCCGACTCCTTCGGCACTGGGCCGGCGCTCAGCGACACTCCGTCTACCCGAATCGTGCCGCCATCGAACGGTTCGAGGGCCACGACGCTGCGCAGCACCGTACTCTTGCCGGCCCCCGACACGCCCATGAGGGCGCATATGCGTCCGGCGGGGAGCGCCAGCGAGATGCCACGCAGCACCTCGCGTGTCTCACCCTGCTGCCGCCGCGTGAGTCGCAGCGCATCGATGTGCAGGATCATCGTGGCTTCAGACATGCCAGCGCGCCTCGAGACGCCGCGCCACGCGCGAGAGCGGCAGCGACATGGCCAGATAGATGATCGCGCAGAGCACCCCGGGCACGAACCAGCTGCCGACGTTCGTCGCGTAGATGGCGGTCTGCTTCGTGAGTTCCACCACGGTGATCACGCTCACCAGCGATGAGTCTTTGAGTAGCGCGACGAAATCATTGGTCATGGGGGCCAGCGCCAGACGGAACGCCTGCGGCCCGCGCACGAGACGGAACACCTGCCACTCACTCAATCCCAACGTGCGCGCAGCCTCGAGCTGCATGCGGGGGATCGCCTGCAGCGCGCTGCGATAGATCTCCGATTCGTAGGCTGCGTAGTTGAGCCCAAGCCCGATGATCGCCGCCAGCATGGCTGGCAGCCGCACCACGGCACTCAACCCGTAGTAGAGCACGAAGAGTTGCAGCAGCACCGGGGTACCACGCACGACCTCTACGTACGCACCCAGCATCGCGCGCGTGACGGCGCTCCCGTACACGCGGCCGGCGGCAATGGCGCCGCCCACGAGGACGGCCAGCACCATGGCCGCCACCGACAGGCCAAGCGTGATGGCCGCGGCGCGGAGCAGCGCCGGGAGGTAGGCTGCAATCGTCGTGGCGGTGACTGGCCGTGCGCCGGATGCGTCGCCCGCCGAGGATGGCGCGGATGCCGCGCCGCTGTCGAGTCGCGCCAGCAACCGCTGTTGATACATGGCCTGCTGGTCGTCCCATACGCCCCAGCGCTTGAAGATCGCGGCGAGGGTGCCATCGCGTAGTCGTGCCGCCAGCACCGCGTCGACCGAGTCGCGCAGGGCGGCCCGCTCGGCCGCGAATACCGCCACATACGCGCCGCGCGCGACCATGGTGGGTTGAATCACGAACGGGTCGGCGGTGCGCCCCGTCACGCGTCGCAGCCGCTCCAGCGCGCGTTCCGCGATGACATGATCGAGCAGTACGGCATCGACGCGGCCGTCCACCAGATCGCTGTACGGATGCACGTCGTCGTCGTACGACACGGGGACGACCCCGCGCTGCGTCTGCGCCTCGAGCAGGAGCCGGTAGGCCATGGTGGAGCCGAGGGTGGCGACGCGTTTGCCTGCGAGGTCGGCGAGGGTGCGATAGCGGTCCCGGTCGGCGACCCGTACGGCCAGCACCTCACGAAATTCGAAGTACGGCAGGCTGACGGCGAAGCGGGCCCGGAGTTCGGGACGATCCTCGAGCCCGGACACACCCAGATCGAAGTCCCCGCGGGCGACCGACTGCTCGATGGAGGCCCACGCCACCTGGGTGAACTGCGGCGAGCGGCCGAGCCCACGGGCCACGATGTCCACGATCTCCACGTCGAACCCACGCAGGCTGGCGGGATCGGACGGGTCGGCCTCCACGAATGGCGCCCCACCCTCGGCGTCGCCGCCCCACCGCAGGGGGGTGACCGCCGCGGCCTGCCCCTCCGCTAGCGGGCGCTCCACTGATGATGCCGATGGGGCCGGTGCCACGCACCCCGTCAGCACCAGTATCCCGGCGAGTAGTCCCTGAAGCCGCCGCCGCAGGTCAGTCACCGAGTCGGCGGTCCCCCACGAGATACCCCTGCACGTAGTCGCGCACGGCGTCGGCAAGCGGGGTCACCGGCGCCGTGTAGCCGGTGGCGCGCAGCTTCGCGATATCCGCCTGCGTGTGGTACTGGTACTTCGCCCGGATGCTCTCCGGCATGTCGATGAAGTCGATCTGCGGGGTACGCCCCATCGCGGCAAACAGGGCCCCCGTGAGCTCGAGCCACGTGTGGGCCTCGCCGCTCCCGATATTGTAGAGTCCGCCAGCGTGCGGTGTCATGGCCAGATGCAGCGTCATCGCAATGGCATCCTTCACGTACAGGAAGTCGCGCCGCTGCTCGCCGTCGCGGAAGTCGGGCCGGTGCGACTTGAACAGCTTCACCCGGCCGGTTTCCTCGATCTGTCCGTGGGCCTTGTGCACGAGCGACCGCATCTCGCCTTTGTGCGCCTCGTTGGGGCCGTACACGTTGAAGTACTTGAGCCCCACCACGTTGGGCAGCACCCCCATGGCGGCGGCGTACTGATCGAAGAGGTGCTTGGAGTACCCGTAGGCGTTGAGCGGGCGCAGGCGGGTGAGGGCGGCGGTGGTATCGTCGCGGTCCTCCATGCCGTGCGCGCCGTCGCCGTACGTGGCGGCGCTCGAGGCGTATACGAACCGCACTTCGTTGCCCAGCGCCCAGTGGGCGAGGGTCTTGGTGTACTCGAAGTTGTTCTTCGCGAGGTACGTAGCGTCGAGCTCGGTGGTGGCCGAACAGGCCCCGAGGTGCAGGACGAGGTCGAACCGTCCCAGGGCGCCACGCTCGAGGGGCGCCATCAGGTCGTCGGCCTCGAGGTAGTCCTCGAAGCGCAGCGGCACGAGGTTCCGCCACTTCTCGTCACGGCCGAGCCGGTCGGTGACCACGATCCGTTCGATCCCGAGGCTGTTGAGGGCCCACACCAGGGCACTGCCGATGAACCCCGCGCCGCCGGTCACGAGGACGCGCGAGGGGAGGCGCGGCGGGGCCACTGGCAGCGCCAGGGGATGTGGGGACGGCAGCGGATCGGGCATGGTCGGGGCTGGCAGAGATGCAGGAAGAGTAGTCTGGCCGGCTGTCCCAGACGAGCGGCACGAATTGACAGTACACACCGCCTCGGGTAAGGTAGGCTATTCCCTCCTCCTCAGGCCCCCTCCTCACATGCAGATTCGCATCCTCGCGGTGCTCGTGGGTGCCGTCCTGTCCGCGTCGCCGCTTGCGGCGCAGCAGAAGACGGTCACCGGGCGCGTAACGCGCGACGGCGATGTCCCGCTCTCTGGCGTTTCAGTCGTTGTCAGAGGCACCAGCCAGGTCGTCCAGACCAGCAGCAACGGCATCTATACCATCAGTGTCCGGGTCGGCCAGACGCTGCAATACCGGCTGATCGGGTACGTCCCCAAGGAACGGCTGGTCGGCGCCGCCAATATCATCGACGTGTCGCTCGAGAAGTCGGCGGCGAACCTTGATGCGATGGTGGTCACCGCCCTTGGCCAGACCGCCACGAAGCGCGAACTGGGCAGCGCCCAGCAGACGGTCAGCGGCGCCGAACTGGCGCAGACCGGTCGCGAAAACTTCATCAACGCGCTCGCCGGCCGAGTGGCCGGTGTGGACGTGACGAGCTCCTCGGGCGTGCCCGGCTCGTCGTCGAGCATCACCATCCGCGGTGTCAGCTCCATCAGCGGCAGCAACCAGCCGCTCATGATCGTCGACGGTCTGCCGCTCGACAACAAGACGCTGAACACCGGCGTGCTGGCGTCCGATGCACCCGGCTCGGCGGTCGCGTTCAGCAATCGCGGCATCGACTTCACCAACCGCGCGGCCGACATCAACCCCGAGGACATCGAGACGCTCGTCGTCCTCAAGGGACCGGAAGCTGCGGCGCTCTATGGCATCGACGCCGCGAACGGCGCGATCGTCATCACCACCAAGCGCGGCAAGGCGGGGACCGGCGGCTTCGAGTACAGCAACTGGGTCCGTCTCGACAACACGCGGGCCCAGCCCGAGATCCAGGGCATCTACGGCCCCACCTCGCAGGCGGGCGCCACGCTCGGGTCGTTCCAGTACTTCGGCGCGCCCTACGCGCAGGGCACGCAGCTGTTCGACAACGTGGACCGCTTCTTCCGCACCGCCGTGTCGCAGCAGCATGTGCTCACGTTCAGCGGCGCCACGAACGACAACAAGGTCGGCTATCGCATCTCGGGCAACCTGAACCGCAACCTCGGCGTGGTGCCCAACTCGGAACTGCAGCGCATCAACCTCACCGGGGCGATGAATGCCCAGGTGAACAAGTACCTGCGCGCGGATCTGTCGATGCTGTACGTGCAGTCCTCCAACGACCAGCCGGAAAAGGGCGGCAACGGCCCGCTCCTCGGCCTGCTGCTCTGGCCGCAGACGGACAACGCGAGCGATTTCCTCTCGCCGGCCGGTACGCGCCGCCGCATCACCGCGCTGGCGGCCAATTCGGAAGTGGACAATCCGTACTTCAGCGTCAGCCGCAACCAGATCGGTTCGCGCACCAACCGCATCTTCCCCAACATGGGGCTGACGGTCACGCCGTTCTCGTGGGGCTACCTCAAGACCAACATCGGCGTCGACAACTACACCAACAGCAACCAGATCCTGCGGCACCCCGAGAGCTCGGTGGGTTTCACGAACAACGGCATCATGGACAATGCCGTCGACGTGACGCGCAACATCAACACGCAGACGATCTTCAACATCAACCGGCAGAAGATCGGCCGGGGCTTCACGGTGAGCGGGTTGGTCGGCCACGCCCTGTCCGACTCGAAGAGTGAGGTGAACGCCGAAAGCGGTCGTAACTTCCTCGATCCGAACTTCGTCTCGATCAACAACACCGACATCGCCACGCGCTTTGCGCGCACCACGATCGCGCAGCGCCGCCTGGTCAGCGCCTTCGGT
Organism: Gemmatimonas sp.; assembly: GCF_044345575.1. Taxonomy (GTDB): domain Bacteria; phylum Gemmatimonadota; class Gemmatimonadetes; order Gemmatimonadales; family Gemmatimonadaceae; genus Gemmatimonas. Next base: position 989 of record NZ_JBIJAW010000199.1, on the reverse strand, counting down.
CAGGCGCAGCTCGGCTACGACAACTGGGCGTTCGTCACGGTAACGGGTCGTAACGACTGGACCTCCACCATCCCGATCGAGCGCAACTCGTTCTTCTATCCCTCGGTCCAGAGCTCGGTGATTCTGTCGGACGCCGTTCCGGCGATCGGCAAGTTCATGACGGCGAAGCTGCGCGCCAGCTATGCCGAGGTGGGACGTGATGCACGTCCGTACGCGTATCGTCCGTTCCTCGAGTCGAAGACGACTACGGGCGGCGGCTACGGCTACGGCTTCACCGGCCCGAACCTCGGCCTCAAGCCGGAATTCGCGGTGTCGCGCGAAGGTGGCTTCGAGCTGTCGTTCCTGAACGATCGCATCAGCCTCGACGCGACGGTGTACCGCAAGGAAACCAAGGATCAAATCGTCAACGACATCCGCGGTTCGTACGGCACGGGGTTCATCCTGTTCAATCTGAACGGGGCGCGTACACGCAACTCCGGTGTGGAAGTGGTTGCGAGCGGCTTCCCCATTCGGAAGACCAACCTTTCGTGGGAAGTGATCGCGAACTACGAGCAGGCGCGCGGCCGGGTGCTCAATCTCCCGAACGCCCTGCCCGAGTCGTACGTGTCGGACACGTGGCTGTACGGCAATATCCGCAACGGCGTGGCGCCCGGGTTGTCCACGCGCTCCATGACGGGCCTGTTCTATCAGCGCAACAATCAGGGCCAGCTGCTGATCGACCCCACCACCGGCCTGCCCATCCGCAGCACGAGCTTCATCGATGCGGGCTACGACCGGCAGCCCCTCTGGACCATGGGTGTCACGAACAACCTGCGCTACAAGCGGGCCTCGCTGACGATGCTGTGGGACTTCCGTCGCGGTGGCGACGTGTTCAACGCCACGCAGCACTTCCTCACGACGCGCGGTCTCTCCATGCAGACGCTCGATCGTGATCAGGCGCGCATCGTCCCGGGTGTGCTGCGTGATGGCCGCGAGAACTCGGCCACGCC
>NZ_JBIJAW010000198.1:0-5921 GCF_044345575.1 Gemmatimonas sp. | reverse complement strand
GGCCCGATGCCCAGCTTGGTGAACATACGGGCGAACTGGTCTTCCACCACGTCGGCCACCGTGCCCACCACCAGCAGTTCCGGCGCCGCACTCGTGCTGGCCGGCAGGTGCGGCACCATGCTCCGCAGGCAGGCGTCCTCGCCCTGCGTGAAGGTGGTCTCGATGCCGCTGCCACTATAGTTGAGGATGCGCACCTGCGGCATGAACTGCGTATTGAGCCGTTCCGCCGCGCGCGCGAGGTCCAACTTGATCACTTCCGACGGGCACGATCCCACCAGAAAGAGCGTGGCGATGTCGGGGCGGCGCGCCAGCAGCTGCTGCACCACCCGGTCGAGCTCGTCGTTCGCATCGGCGAGCCCGGCGAGATCACGCTCACTGAGAATAGCCGTGGCAAACCGCGGCTCGGCGAAGATCATCACGCCCGCCGCCGACTGCACGAGGTGCGCGCAGGTGCGCGACCCCACCACCAGAAAGAACGCGTCCTGCATCTTGCGATGCAGCCAGACGATGCCGGTCAGCCCGCAGAAGACCTCGCGCTGACCACGCTCGCGGATGACGGGCAACTCAAGCGCTGTACTCACGCGGCCTGCACCTCGGCGGCCCGGGCGGCCTTTTCCGCAGCTTCCTGCAGCCGGGCGGCCCGAAGCTTGAGAATGAATTGAATCGCGTTCACGGTGTAGGCGCCGTAGGCCACCAGCGCCATCCCCATGAGAAACCGTGGTTCCCACTCGAGGTACAGCCCGATCAGATAGGCCGTGTGCTGGCCGATCACGAAGAAGCTCACCACGTCTTCCCAGAAGAAGGATTCGTGGAACAGGTACTGCCCGAAGACCACCTTCTCCCAGATAGCGCCGGTCACCATGATGGTGTACAGCACCAGCGTCTTGACGACGATGGAGAGGTGGGCGGCCTCGAGGCCTTGGCCGGTCTTGAGGTACCGCAACACGAGGAACACGGAAACACCCATGACGAGGAACTGGACGGGCGCAAGGATCCCTTGCACCAGCGTCCACTTCGTTTCGTCGCGGCGCTTGCGTTCTTCGGGCGTGTACAAGCCCGTGCGTGGCGGTGAGGCCGACGCGAGATGTGAGACGGCGGCGTCGCTTGCCGCCGTCTGGGGGGTGGGCACAACAGTCATCAACGCCTTCTCTTCCGGGGGTTCGCTGCCCAGATGCCGCTCAAGGTGCGATCGGACCGGGTAGTTGTCAAGAAGAATTGACGTACACTTTTCTTGACAACTGGACCGCATGGTACCATTATCGCCGAGCATTCGTTATGGTGTGCCCGCACACCGGGCTCATCTCACCTCGCCATCGCGCCAAGGAGTCCTCGCGTCATGATCGGCGCGTCTCTCCCGCCTGCCGCTGTCGGCTCCCAACAGGTGATTGCCAGTCCGGGCTCCAACCCCGAGGCCATGGATCACCTAACTCCGCAGCGCACCGGCGAGCCCACCCTCGAACGCCTCGAGCGTCTCGAGCGCACCATCCAGAATGAACTCGTCCCGCGGCTCATGACGAGTCACCGCGTTGGGCCGGTCTCGCCGGCCATCGCCGCGGCCGCCGCGCGCGTCCTCTCCGAGACCGACGTGACTGCCTTCGTGACCGCCGTGCGCAGCCACGATGACACACGGGGCGCCCAGTTCATCCGGGGCGTACTGGCGGAAGGGGCCACCGTCGAAGCGGTGTACCTCGATCTGCTCGCCCCGTCTGCCCGCCGGCTGGGGGACATGTGGGACAACGACGAATGTGATTTCGTCGAGGTGACCGTCGCGCTCGGCCGCATGCAGCGCCTGCTGCGCGATCTCTCGCAGGTGTTCCTCTCCGAGTCCGGCCACACCGAGCCGGTGGGCAACATCCTGCTCACCTGCGTCCCCGGCGAGCAGCACACCCTCGGCATCATCATGGTCGGGGAGTTCCTGCTCCGCGACGGGTGGCGCGTATTGGTGGGGGCACCGTGGACGGACAGCGATCTGCTCAACATGGTCGCCAACGAGTGGTACGACGTGATCGGCTTCTCGGTGGGGACGGAAAACCGCCTATCGGTGTTGCGGCGTGACATCCGTCGTCTCAAGCAGGCGTCCTGCAACCCGAATGTGCAGATCATGGTGGGCGGCCAGCTGTTCGCCGAGGATGCCTCGCTCGCCGAGCAGGTCGGTGCGAACGCGATCGCCTCCGACGCACGCGAGGCGCCGACGATCGCCCGTGCGTTGCTCCCGGCCGCCCGTGCCGGTGCAGATGCCCACAGCGTGGAGGGCCCTGGCGCGTATGGCCAGTTCCGTGAAGCCATTCGACGCGACTAATCCCGCCTTCGGCGAGCTCGATGCCCGCTCCGCTGCCGCGCTGCTCGCGGTGGCGGGGGACATTGCGCTTGTCATGGATGGCGCGGGGGTCATTCGCGACGTGGCCGTCATGGGCGGCGGCGATTCCCAGTTCGACACGGCGGCGCAGTGGATCGGTCGGCCGTGGAACGAGACGGTCTCGGGGGACTCGCGCGCCAAGATCGACACGCTGGTGAAGGAAGCGGTGCACCAGGGCGTGTCGAAGCGGCGCCAGGTGAACCACGTGATGGGCGACGTCATGGACGTCCCGGTGTCGTACACCACGATCAAGCTGGGCCGCGATGGCAGCCTGGTGGCGGTCGGGCGCGACATGCGGCACGTGTCGGCGTTGCAGCAGCGGCTCGTGGAAGCCCAGCAGGCGATGGAGCGCGACTACTGGCGGCTGCGCCACGTGGAGACGCGCTATCGTCTGCTCTTTCAGTTGGCGAGCGACGGCATTCTGGTGCTCGACGCCTCGAACCTGAAGGTGCTCGACGCCAACACGGCGTCGGGCCAGATCTTCGGTGAGCCGACCGAGCGCCTCATTGGTCGGGCGTTCCCGTTCGGTATGGACGCGGTGGCGGCACGCGCCCTCGAGGACCTGCTGTCGGCGGCCCGCAGTGCCGGTCGGGCCGGCGAGGTCTCGCTGTCGCTCCATGGCGGCCGGGCGTTTCACGCGTCGGCGTCGTGCTTCCGCCAGGAGCAGGCCACCCTGCTGCTCGTGCGCTTCTCGCCGGCCGAATTGCCGCCGGTCGGCAGCAGCGGGGCGAACTCCCCGTCGCGGCTCCTCGACTTGCTCGAGCGCTCGCCCGACGCGTTCGTGGTCACCGATCTCGACGGCGCCATCCTCACCGCCAACCGCGCGTTTCTCGACATCACCGAACTGGCGAGCGAGGAACAGGTGCGGGGGACGCCGCTCGCCACGTATATCGGCCGGCCGGGGGCGGACTTTCCGGTGTTCACGAGCATGCTGCGCAAGAACGGCGTCGTGCGGCTCATGGCCACCTCCGCCCGTGGGCAGCACGGCAATCAGTCGGAGGTCGAGGTCTCGGCTGTGTGGGTCCCGGAGGGCGAGGAGCCGTGCATCGGCTTCACCATCCGCGACATCGGCCGCCGATTGGCGAGCGGCCCGCAGGGCGCGCGTGACCTCACGCGGGCGGTCGAAGAGCTGACCTCGCTCGTGGGACGCGTCTCGCTGCGGGATCTCGTGCGCGACACGGTCGATCTCGTGGAACGCCACTTCATAGAAGCGGCGCTGGAACTCACCAACGACAATCGGACCTCGGCGGCCGAGGTCCTCGGGGTGAGCCGACAAAGTCTCTACGTGAAACTGCGGCGACACCGGCTGGCGGCCCCGGGGAGCGACAAGGACGACGACGCCGGCGGGTAGCCCCGGCCCTTCCCCGGAACCGCGAGCGGGCCTCGGCCCCGCGTGAGATGCGCTGAACGCGCTCCGGGCTCTGTCGCACGAGGCCACTGTCAACTAAACTAGACACATATGGGCGTCAGCTACACAGAACGTACGGTCCCAGCGCGTTTGGACCCGAAGGCGGTCCTCACGCTGCTCAAGCCGGTCACTTGGTTCCCCCCGATGTGGGCGTTCACCTGCGGAGCGATCTCCGCAGGCGTACCGCTCTCGTCCGAGCGTGTATGGACGCTCGCGCTGGGAATCGGGCTGACGGGGCCGATGGTCTGTGCATCGAGCCAGGCGGTGAACGACTGGTTCGACCGGCATGTCGACGCGATCAATGAGCCCAACCGCCCCATACCGTCGGGGCGCATCCCCGGGCAGTGGGGACTCGCCATTGCCATCTTCTGGAGCGCGCTGTGTGTGGTGTGGGCGCTCCCCCTCGGCCGGTTCGGCTTGGCCGCCGTCGCCGTGGCGCTCGCCTTCTCGTGGGCGTATAGCGCCCCGCCGTTCCGCTTCAAGCGCAACGGATGGCTGGGTAACACGGCCGTCGGTTTCACCTATGAAGGGCTGGCGTGGATCACGGGCGCCGGCATCATGCTGGGCAACGTGCTGCCGCCTACGCCACTGCTGCTGCTCGCGGTGCTCTACAGCATCGGGGCCCACGGCATCATGACGTTGAATGACTTCAAGGCCATCGAGGGCGACCGGCAGATGGGGGTCAACTCCCTCCCTGTGTTGCTTGGTCCCACAGCAGCCGGGTGGGTGGCCTCGCTGGTGATGCTCGCCGCGCAGGCGGTGGTGATCGCGCTGCTGGTGTCGTGGGGGCGCCCCGGGTTTGCCACGGCGATCGGCGGTCTCGCGCTCGTGCAGGCGGGGCTCATGTGGTGGTTCGTGCAGAAGCCGATCGAACGGGCGCTGTATCTCAGCGCGTTTGGTGTGCCTTTCTATGTAAGCGGCATGATGGTGTCAGCCTTCGCCGTCCGTACGCTGCCCATGATCACCTCGTTCGGCGAGGCGCTCCGCTGATGGGCACTGCCGTGGCGCCGTCGCCGTCCACCGTCATCCGCTCCGGGGTCGCTGCATCGACTGCCGAAGTCGGGATGAGCTGGTGGCAGCTGACCCGCCTCGGGTTCGTGCAGGCGGCGATCGGCGCCGTGGTGGTCATGCTCACCACCACCATCAATCGCGTCATCGTGGTGGAGCTCGGGTTGCCGGCGCTCATTCCCGGCGTGCTCGTGGCGCTGCACTTCGCCGTGCAGCTGTACCTGCGGCCGCGACTCGGCCACGACAGCGATGGCCATGGCCGTCGGACGCCCTGGATTCTGGGCGGCATGCTGGTGTGCGCGCTCGGTGGCTTGGGTGTCGCCGCGAGCATCCCGGTGATGGCGCGCAATACGATGCTCGGTGTGGCCCTCGCCGCGCTGGCCAGCATGCTGCTGGGTGCCGGGGTGAGCGCGTCGGGTACGCCGCTGTTGGCGCTCATGAGTGAGCGCGCGAAGCCGTCGCAGCGCGCGGGTGCCGCCGCGATCACGTGGATTCTGATGATCGTGGGCATCATCATCACGGCTGCGACCTCGGGCAGCCTGCTCGATCCGTTCTCGTTCGAGCGACTCATCGCGGTGGCCGGCGGGATCGGTGTGGTGGGCTTGGTCGTGTCGTGGCTGGCGACGCTCGGCGTGGAGCGCGGCCCGCGCCCCGTGATGCCGGCGGCCGCCGAATCCGCGCATCAGGGCGCGTTCATGGCGACGTTCCGCACCGTGTGGGAGGAGCCGGCGGCGCGACTGTTCTCGGGATTCATCTTCTTCGCGATGTTCGCCTACAGCGCGCAGGATCTCATCCTCGAGCCGTTTGCCGGCCTCGCGTTCGGCATGACGCCCGGGGAAAGCACCAAGCTGTCGGGCGCGCACCACGGCGGCGTACTGGGCGGCATGATCGTGGCAGCCCTGATCGCCACGCGCACCGGGCAGCTTCGCCAGTGGGCGGCAGCGGGGTGTGCGGCGTCGGCGCTCGCGTATCTGGCCATGGTGGCATCCCCGGCGCTGGCGAGCCGTGAGCTGTTCACGGTGATCGTGGTGCTCCTCGGCCTGTCCAACGGCGTCTTCGCCATTGGCGCGATCGGCTCCATGATGGCGCTCACGGGCGACAAGACGGACGGCCGCGCCGGGTTGCGGCTCGGCGTGTTCGGCGCCGCAC
>NZ_JBIJAW010000032.1:0-18794 GCF_044345575.1 Gemmatimonas sp. | reverse complement strand
TTCGGGGCCGTATTCGAGCTCCCGGTGGTGATTGCGCTCCTCACCGCGCTTGGCATCGTACAGCCCGCCTTCCTCGCCAAGTTTCGTCGACACGCCGTCGTCGGCTGTCTCATCGCCGCGGCGTTCATCACGCCCGGTAGTGACCCGACGTCGCTCGTCGTCCTCACTATTGCGTTGTATGGCCTCTACGAGATCTCGATCACGCTCTCGAAGCTGATCGCGCGCCGCCGCGAGCGACGGCTCGCCGCCGAGGACGCGTGATCGCAGGAGCGACCGGTCGCGGCTGGTGGCGCGCCGGGCTGGCACTGCTGGCTGGGCTGCATCTGCTGGGAAGTGACGCTGCCGCGCAGCAGCGTCAGACACGGCCCACGCAGGCGCCCGCCGGTTTGGGGCCTGCCAAGCAGGGGCAGGACAGCACGCGGGCCCTGTCCAAGGATCAACGCACGTATCAGTGGACCGCCCCCGACTCCACGATGCGCGCCCTGATGGACAAGGAAGGCTATCGCAGCGTCCAGTACCAGGGCGATACGGTGAAGTTCGATGCCGGGACGCGCATCCTTGTCCTCAAGGGCAAGCCCTCGGCGGTTCAGCGCGATGAGACCATGCTCATCGGCGACTCGATCCAGTACAACGACTCCACCAAGAAGGTGGTGGCGATCGGGGACACGGTGCTGCTGCGCGACCCGGCGGCGCAGGACGCCGACGACTTCGTGGCCAACGGGAAGATCGAATACGATCTCGAAACCCGTCAGGGGCTCACTGGTGCCTTCAGCACGAGTGTCGTCAGTGGGCAACGGCTGTTCCTCACGGCCGCGCGCAGCACCATTCTCTCCGATACGCTCGTGAGCGGTCGGCACATCGTGTTCGCCAAGAACGGCTCGTTCACCTACTGCGATCACGCCGAGCCGCATTTTCATTTCACCACGCGCGACATGAAGTTCGTGTCGCAAAACGTGATGGTGGCGCGCCCCGGCGTGCTGTATATCGGCGAAGTGCCGGTGTTCTGGATTCCGTTCTTTTTTCAGGATGTACGCAGCGGCCGTCGGAGCGGCATGCTCACGCCCAACTTCGGCGTGGCGGAACTGTTCCGAAACAGCCCGGCATACCGGCGCAGCGTTCAGAACATCGGCTATTTCTTCGCCATCAATGATTTCATGAACGCCGAGGTCTCCATGGATTGGCGTTCAGGAGCGCGTAGCTCCGATCTCGATCCCGGGTTCGTGCGCGGCAATGCCGAGGTCCGCTACAAGTGGGTGGATCGTTTCGTGTCCGGTGAGCTGGCCGTCTCGCAGATGGCGTTGCGCAACGGCACGACCAACCAGAGCTGGACCTGGAATCACAATCAGGACTTCTCCAAGACCACGAAGCTCACAGCACGGCTGAATTGGGTGCAGAACACGCAGATTCAGCGGAACACTACCGTGAATCCGGTCGCGGCGAATGCCACCATTCGTTCGCAGCTCAACTACCAGACGAAGATCGGCCCCGCGTCCATCAACGTGGGTGGCTCGCGCGTGCAGTATCCGGGACGTCCGCAGGTGGACATGGACTTCCCGCAGCTCAACGTGACGACCGGTACGCTCGAGGCCGGGCCCGTGTCCTGGACGCCGTCGCTGCGTCTGGCCGTTTCCGGGTCGAGCAAGATCGATCAGGGCTTGCAGTTCCCGTATGTGTACAACGCCCGTCCGGGCGGTGGGCTCGACAGTACGCGCTTCGACGCGAGTCGTCGCAACATGCAGTTCTCGTTCGATACGCCCATCAAGCTCTGGGACTTCCAGTGGCAGAACTCGTTCACGGTCAATGAACAGTTCCGCGATTATCCCGAGCAGCGCGAGATCATCGGTGTGCGGGACACCTCGCAGCGGGTCACGCGCGTGTTTGCCCGCACCTTCGAGACAAGCGTCGACTGGACCACGTCGTTCAACCTGCCGCGATTCTTCCAGGGAACCTGGAATCTCTCGCCGTCGATCAACGTGCAGAACGTGGATCAGGGTGGGCTGTTCGTGCGCACCGAACGAAGTGGTGGCAAGTTCGTGTCGCAGGCGAAGCGGCTCAACTACGCCTTGTCCGCATCGCCAACCTTGTACGCCATGCTGCCGGGATTGGGCCCGATTGCCAAGCTTCGACACTCGATCACCCCTGGTGTCAGCTACAGCTACTCGCCGGCCGCATCGGTCAGTGACGAATTCCTGCAGGCGATCGGCCGGTCGCGCGTGGGCTACCTCGGCGCACTGGCGCAGAACCGGGTGTCGCTCAACCTCGCCACGAATCTCGAAGCCAAGCTGCGGTCGCCCACCGACTCCGAGCCGGACCAGGGGCGCAAGATCAAGCTGCTGTCGCTCAACTTTTCTCCGCTCACGTGGGACTTCGTGCGCGCCGACAGCACCGGCAACGGCTTCACCGACAAGATTTTCTCGATCAGCGGGCGTACCGACCTGCTCCCCGGTCTCGATTTCCGTACCAGCTACGATCTGTTCCAAGGCGATCCGGCGTCCGATACGGCCACGTTCAGTCCGTACCGCACCGACATGGGCGTCACGTTCTCCATGAACGGCAAGTCGGCCATCTTCGCATTTCTGGCCCGTGTTCTCGGGAAGTCGCCGGAGATCGACAGCGCCAGCACATCCGCCCAGCCCAATGCGTCGCAACAGAACGTCGTGCGGCAAAGCCGACAGATGAACGCGGCCGGCGGCGGCGCCATGCGCGGCATGCAGATGGCGCTGCCCGAGTCCGGGCAGGGGTGGAATCTCAATCTGCAGTACAATGCCGCGCGGCAGCGCGCGCCACGCGGGGATGGCCTGATCATCGAGGCTGACCCGGCCAAGCTCTGCGAAGCGTTTCGCAATCAGGGCATTGCGGCCTACGAACGCTGCTTCATCAATGCGCAAACGAGTCCGCCCACCGGACTCGGCACCGGGCAGAGTGCCATCGGGGCGCCCTTCGTTCGCCAACCCCCCGTCTCGAGCGTAAACGCGAGCATGTCGTTCGGCATCACCCAGAATTGGTCAGCCCAGTGGACGACGCAGTATGACGTGGAGCGGTCGCGCTTCGCCGGGCAACAGCTTGGATTGCAGCGCCAACTACACGACTGGAATGCCGTGTTTTCGTTCTCGCAGACGCCGAGCGGCAACTTCGCCTTCAACTTCTTCATTGCCCTGAAGGCGCAGCCCGATCTCAAGTTCAACTACGATCGTCAGACGTACCGGTCGAGCAATTTCTGATGCTGTCGAGTCGCTACAAGCCGTACCACGTGCCGATCTTCCTGGCCAAGTACGCATGGCTTCGCGCTCGGCGTCGCCCGGTGTTGCTGAATTTCGAAGTCACGATGCGCTGCAATGCGCGATGTGGCTTCTGCGACTATTGGCAGACGCCGGCCAGCGAAAAGCAACGGGAACTGGCGAACTTTGCCGAAATCGCCGGGCATTTCAGCCCCATGCTCGTCACGTTCACGGGGGGCGAGCCCACGCTGCGCCGCGATCTCGAGGATGTCGTGCGCGCCGTCCGCGGAGCCGTACGCTACACGTACGTCCAGCTGATCACCCACGCCGGGATGTTGTCGCTGGAGCGGGCGCAGTCGCTCTGGGATGCCGGGGTGGATCAGTTCAACATCTCCCTCGACTACCTCGATGAGCGTCACGATGAGGCGCGCGGGATCCCCGGGCTGACCGCCAAGATCCTCGACCTCGTACCGCGCATGCGGCGAGCCGGAATCGGTGGCGTACGGTTCAACACCGTCATCAAGAACGACAATCTCGACCAGATCCTGCCCATCGTGGAGAAGGCGGCGGCTCTGGGGGGCGGGGTGAATTTCTCGGTCTACACGGCGCTCAAGAACGGGAACACGGACCATCTTCTGCAGGATGTCGATCCCGCCGCCGTGCAACGAGTCGTGAATCAGCTCCTCGCGTACAAGAGGCGCCGGGCCGGGGTGATCACCAACTCCGACTACTATCTCGAACAGATCCCCCGCTATATCCGCGGGGAGATGAACGAGCCCTGCCGCAGCGGGTCCACGACCATCCATATCGATCCGCAGGGGCAGGTGCGGCGTTGTCCGGACTTCAAGCCGGATGGCCCGTGGGAGTCCTACAAGGGGTACGAGCCCATCGACTGCAACGCCTGCTACTACGCCTGCCGTGGTGAGGCGCAGGCCCCGTTGCGCCTCGCCTCCCGGGTTCGGGACGTCATGGCCACGGTGGCGCCGGCCGAGGGGTGATCCTGCCCCGATCAGGGGGCTACGGGGGGGGCATGGGGCGCCGCGGCCCATGGACCGCCCCCGTTGCCTCACGGCTTCGGCACGCGTCTTTGACTGGGGCCGTGCACGCGTGACCGTGCTTGTCACGTGAGGCCCGCCGCCGTAGATAGCTGTATAGCCGCAGCCCACGCGTCATCACCGGTGTCACTTCCCGCTTTCTGGAGCTCGACTCGACGTCATGTCCAACGCCGCGAAGCACCGAAAGAAAGCGGCTGAGTTCGAGCAGCTGAAGCAGATCGATCGCGCGATTGCCTCCTACGTGAAGGCCATCGAAGAGAGCGAGGCGGCGGGTGAAGACGTGGACGTGGCCTTGTACAACAAGGTCGGTGACCTCGCCCTGCGTCAGGGACGCGTCCCGGACGCCATTACGTATTACGAGCGCGCCGTCGAGCACTACGCCACGTCCGGGCTGTTCAACAACGCCATTGCCCTGTGCAACAAGATTTTGCGCAGTGCACCGGGACGGGCGAATGTGTACTTCACGCTGGGCCGCATCTCGGCGCGGAAAGGGCTCCGCAATGACGCCACGCGCAATTTTCTCGAATACGCCACGCGCATGCAGCAGGACGGGCGTATCGAGGAGGGGATTCGGGCGCTGGCGGAAGTGCTCGACATCATGCCCGAGCTCAACGACGTACGCACGGCGGTAGAGAGCCTCGCGGCGCGCGCGGGCATTGCGCTGCCTCGTCGGCGCACCCCATTGCGTACGGATCGGGTGCCGACGCCGGCCTCCACTCCGGCCGTGCGCGAACAGAAGTCGCAGGACCTGATCTTTCTCGACATCGATTACGGGACCCCGACGGATCGCCCGACCAAGGAAACGCCCCGGGTGCCGACACCGAGCGCGTCGCTGCCCGTCCGTGGTCCAGAAATCATCGACCTCGAGCCGGAGACGCCCGCTCCCGGACTCCCGCTGCTTGATATCGGAGAGCGCCCCAGCGAAGGGATGGCGGAGATAGGCACACCGGGCGCCGCCCCGCTTGAGGGGCTCGAAGCCAACGGCGAGTTCGCCGAGGTTGAGGCGACGCCTGTGCTCGAGGGATTCACCCCTGAAGAGCCCCTCACGCCGGCTGAGGTCGTCGATCCGTCAGTACACCCCGCGGACGTCACCTGGCTCACGCCACCAGTGGTGCATACTGACGCGTTGCCCCTCGAGCGACTCAACGCGGAAAGTGTGCCGGAGCTCGACGCGGTCGAGGAGATCCTGCCGCCCACCCGCCCGCCGTTCCGGCTCGATCCGCACGACTTCATTCTGCCGGGCGAACTGCCACCTCTGCTGCTGGACGACGAAGTCGTCAATGCCGGCCTTGAACCCTCGGAACCGTCGGCCACCGTGCGGACGGAGGGCGATGCGCTCCCGAACGTAGAACCGATGGGCGCCGAGTCCGCGGCCGCCGAGTCGGATGTGGGGGGCGACGTGATGTCTCAGGGCGCCGCGGTGGATGCGTCGCCTTCGCTTGAGGCAATGGATTTGGGCGACGCGCTTGCCGACGAGGAGTACGTCGTCGACACCGACGAAACGGTGGTGCCGCCCGTGCGCCCGGTGAGCGTGACGCCGTCGCTGCCGATTGCTGCAGTGGCCGAGGTCGCGGCGACGGTGGCGTCGTCGCGCCGCGACTCACTGCGCGCGGCCGTCGCCCGATTGCCCAAGAACTGGCTGCTGCGTCGACGGCTCGCCGAGGCGCTCTTCGAGGCAGGCGAGCGCGATGCCGCCCTGCATGAGTTGGAGACCGCACAACAGGGGCTGCTCAATGACGGCGAGTTCGACGCCGCCGCCGACATTGCCGACGAATTGGTGCACGTCAGTCCGGACCGTATTGCCTACCACCAGAAACGGGTAGAACTCGCGGTGCGGAGCAGTGACCCGCAGCGGCTGCGCTTCGCGTATCTCGACCTGGCGGATGCGCTGGTGCGCTTGGGGGAAGAGGGACGAGCCCGCGCGGTGTATGCCCGTGTCCTCGAAATCGACCCCTTCGACGACCGGGCGCGCGCGGCGCTCGGCGCGGCGGCCCCGCCGCCACCGCCGCCGCCCGCTTCCAGGGCGGACGGCGAGACGTTTGTCGATCTGGCCCACTGGTTGCAAGACGACGGGCCGGCGAACACGCGCATGCGCATGCGGGAGCCGGCAATCAGCGGCGATGAACAGGCCGATTTCGACGCGCTCCTTCGCCACTTCAAGGAGGGCGTGTCCCGCGCGTTGGGCGAGGACGACTTCGAGAGCCACTACGACCTTGGCGTGGCGTACAAGGAGATGGGGCTGCTCGACGACGCGATCACGGAGTTCCAGAAGGCCCTGCGCAGCCGGGCGCACCGCCTGCCGGCCTACGAGGCGCTCGGCCAGTGCTTCGTGGAACAGGGCCGCTTCCAGGTCGCGGCCACCGTGCTCTCGCGCGCGCTGCACGAGCCCGGGCTGGACGACGAAAAACGGGTCGGGGTGCTGTATCTGCTCGGATATTCTTGCGAGGCCCTGCAGCGCAAGGACGAGGCACGTGGTTATTTTCAGCGTGTGTACGCAACCGACATCAACTTCCGTGACGTAGCCGCCCGGCTGGCGGCGATCGAGCAGGCTTCCCGATGACGCTTATCACGCGGACCCCGTCCGCGCTGGCCGCGGCATTGCGTGATATACAGGCGCCTGTCCGCACCGACCTCGAGGCGGTGGGGCAGGAACTGTGGCGCATCGTCTCGGCCGACGTGCCGCTCGTGCAGAACGTGCAGGAGCATCTCATGGGCATGAAGGGGAAACTCTTCCGTCCCACATTGCTGCTGCTGTCGTCGAGCGTCGAGGGGGAATCGCCGCGCAAGGCGATCACCTTTGCGGCCATCATCGAACTCATTCATCTCGCCACGCTCGTTCATGACGACGCGGTGGATCACTCCGTGCTGCGCCGCGGTATGCCGACGCTGAATGCGCTGTTCAGTCATCAGGTATCCGTGATCATGGGTGACTACCTCTACCTCCGTGCACTGCGGGAGTTGGTCACCATTGGCGATCTCGAAGCCATGCGGGCCATCACGTTCGCCTCGAACGAGATGACCATCGGTGAGATCCGGCAGTTGGCCCAGTACGATGCGTTGTCCTTCACCGAGAAGGATTACGAGACGCTGATTCGCGCAAAGACGGCAGCGTTGTTCATGGCCGCGTGCGATGTCGGTGCGTGGTGCGGCGCGCCCAGCCATCGCGCAGCGCTCACGCGTTTCGGCGAACGGCTTGGTATGGCGTTCCAGGTGGCCGACGATCTGCTCGACTATACCGAGCAGACCGAAATGATCGGCAAGCCGAGCGGCCTCGACCTGAAGGAGCACAAGGTCACGCTGCCGCTGATCGCGGCGCTGCGCGAGATGCCGTCGAGCGCCCGAGTACGCGTCGAGGCGTTGTTCGCGTCTCCCGAACCCGATGAAGACGCGATTGCCGAGGTGGTGGCGATCGTTCGCGATCACGGCGGTCTCGAGTACGCGCGCCGCCGCGCCGATCAGTACTCCCGAGAGGCCGAGGAGGCCCTCGCCGAGTTGCCGGATGGGCCATCCAAGACGTCGCTGATGGATTCCATTGGCTACGTCGTCGAGCGGCGCTGGTAATGGCCAAGGGACCATCCAAGCACCGTCCGGTGTTTCACCTCCTGGTGCTGGCCTCCGGATTCGTGAGCGGCGGCCTGCTCACGCAGGTCGCCCGTCGGTTTCTGCCGGCTGGTGCGGTGAAGGAGTTCCTGACGACGGGGGTGACCCCTGCGGTTGGGCCACTTCCGGTAGATCTGATTATATTGAAGTTTGCGGTTGGACCAGTCGCCCTGGATGTCTCGCTGTTGAGCCTTCTGGGAGTATTGATCGCCTACCTCATCGCGCGGTCCCTCTTCTAGGAGTTTCCCATGAACTTCGGCAACCTCGGCTTCGGCGAGATTCTCGTCATTCTGGTGATCGTTCTGCTGCTGTTCGGCGCCAAGCGCATCCCCGAGATCGCTGGCTCGCTGGGCAAGGGCATCAACGAATTCAAGCGTAACCTCAGCGATGCGCAGCGTCAGATTACGGAAGCGCCCCGGGCTGAACAGCAGGTCGCGGCGCCCAGTGCGCCGGTCAACGCCATCCGTGAGGAAGAGCGTCCGGAGCCCAAGCGCCTGATGCAGTAAGGCAGGCATTGAGCACGACGGAAAAGGGCACCGCCTCGGCGGTGCCCTTTCTGTTTCCCTTCCTGCTGAGTTCCGTCGCCCTGCTTCCCGCCAAAAAAGAACAACGCCCCCGCGAGCATCGCTCGCGGGGGCGTTGGCGTTCGGATGACCGCTCAGCCGTCCGACTGGCGGCGCAGGGCCGAGAGGACTTCGGAACGGCGATCCTCCACCTTCACGCTCTCGCGCAGGTTGGTAAGGAACTCGTCGACCTTCTGCTGGCGCATGGACTGCAGAAACTGCTGGCGCTGCACGCTCTTCTCGGCCTCGAATGTCTGACGGTTCGCGTCGGTGCGCCCGTCTACCCGCATCACCACCATCGCATCGACGGCGCTGAACGGGCCGGCCACTTGTCCGATGGCGGCGGCGAAGGCTGCGCCGATGGCCGGCGAGAACTGACCGAGCCCAGGGACAGCGTCGACCCGCGTGAACGGCGCCGACTTCTCCACGGTAAGCTTGCGTTCGGTCGCGACCGCCTCGAGCGACGACGCGCGGGCCGCCTGAGCCAACTGCTCACCGATCGGGCGAAGCTTCTCCACTCGCTTGTCGCGCGCCAGGCGGCGACGGATGTCGTCCTTCACTTCGGCGAGCGGGGCCTGGCCACCCTTGGTGAGTGAGTCGAGTCGCGCGAGGTAGTACGCGTCGGGTGAGTCGAACAGGTCGCTCGTTTCTCCGGCGCGCACCCCCGAGAAGGCCCACGCGCTCACGCTCGGCACATAGCGGCCGGCGAAAGTGAGCGGCTCCTTCTCCAGCACGACGGCGCTGGCGGCCGTGAGACCGAGCTGCTTGGCGGCGGCGTCGAACGCCTTGGGGTCTTCCTGGCTGCCGGCCTTCGACGCGAGCGAGTCGGCCCGGCGATCGGTGCGCGTGGCGCTCGAGTCACTCTGGGCGATGTTCACGAGGATGTGGCGAAGATCGAGCGTATCGCCCTGACGCGACTCCACACGGATGATGTGCCAACCAAACGGAGTCAGCACCGGCTGCGAAATCTCGCCCACCTTGAGCGCATAGGCAGCCTCTTCGAACTTCGGCGTGAAGCGGCCCTTGCCGCCCTTGCCGAGCGAACCGCCGTCGGCGCCGGAGATCGTATCGGTCGACGAGCGCTTGGCCACGTCTTCGAACTTCGCGCCACCGACGATCTCGGTACGGATGGCGTCGATGCGACGCTTGGCATCAGCCGAGTCGGCGGCGGTCACCGAGCGGGGGACGGTGAGCAGCGACACCACGGCGCGGCCTGGACGCTCGAAGCGCTTCTTATTCCGGTCGTAGAACGACGAAATCTCCGCGTCCGTGACAGAGACGGCCGTATCGGTGAGAGTCGCCGGGCTCAGCACGACGTAACTCACCGTGGCGCTGTCGTGACGGTCGCGATACACCTGCCAGAGTCGTTCGTCGGAGATGTACGCACCGCTCGCGATCTGGTCGAAGAGCTTCTGCTTCGGGATCTCATTGCGGTAGTACGCCTCGAGCCCGGTCAGCGCGCCTGACTGCCGGGCGAGCGGGCTGCTGAGGAAACGCTGGTACTTCTGGATGTCGAACTTCCCATCCGTCTGCAGGTCGGGCGACTGCATGGCCTGCGGCGGGGGAGCGAGTCGTGCCGCCTGAAGGATTTCGTCGTCTGTAACCGTGATGCCCCGACGCTTGTATTCCTGCTGGAGCAGCAGCTCCGTGACCAGTTCGTTGAACGCACGCTCCTCGAGCTGCTGGCGTTCGTCGAGCGTGATCGCGTTACCGGTCTGCTGCGAGCGCTCCTGCTCGAGGGCCGTGACGGCGTTCTGCCACGTGGTGAGGAGGATCTCCTCGCCGTTGACCGTGGCGATGGACGTGGTCGTGGTCACCGGCGCACGACCGGCCAGCCCCGAGGTCTCGTACAGCAGGAAGCTGCCAACGAACGCCACGATGAGGATGATCCAGATGTACTTCGCGGCGCTCCGCATCGATTGCAGCACGGGGCGTGACTCCTTCGGTCGGAAAAACGGGCAAACGGAAAGGCACACGCACCTCCCTAGAAGAAGGGCGTGTGCCGCAGAGTCCGGAAACCTAGCCAGCGCGTTCTGCTAAAGGCAAGACAGGCCAGCACTTCGCATCACTGATTCGCGATTGACTTCCCACGGCTCGTGGGCGAACAATTCCCCAGACGCCAGCCCACCGTTTCGCCACCGGCTCCTTGCCGGTGTCATGACGACCGGGACGCCGCGGGATACCACCTTGAGGGCACCGCACGGATGAGCACCGCCGCCCGGATCGAAGAGCTCCGGAAGAAGTTCGACGAAAACCCGCGCCGCTATTTCGCGCCGCTGGCGAACGAACTCCGGAAAGCCGGGGAGCTGACGCAGGCCATCGCGCTGTGCCGCGACCACCTGCCGAAGCAGCCCGGGCATATGAGTGGGTACATCGTGTTCGGCCAGGCCCTTTTCGAGGTCGGCGAGCTCGATGAGGCGCGGTCGGTTTTCGAGCAGGCCCTGACGCTCGATCCCGAAAATCTCATCGCGCTGCATCACCTCGGACATATCGCCCGTCAGCAGGGAGATACTTCGGCCGCCCGTCGCTGGTATGAGCGGGCGCTCGAGACCGATCCGCGCAACGACAACATTGCCCACCAGCTGGCGGCATTGGCCACACCGGTGCGCCCGCAGCCGGCGGTCCCTTCGCCGGCGCCTGCAGAGCAGGAGCCGGATCGGGAACTCGCGTTCCTCGATACGGGCTTCAGCGCGCCACAGCAGGAACTCGCAGCCGTTCCGACTCCGCCCGAGGCGCACACGGTGGTCAGCGACCCACCGCTACCGCCTGACGACGAAACGATCGCGATGCCCGTCGAGGAATCCGCCGACGTCGTAGTCGCTGACATCGAGGATACGGAGGTGGTGGTGGCATCGGCGGAGCCGGGTCCCGCCGACGACCCGTTCATGTTCGCCGATGACGAAACGGGCATGACGGAGATGGTCGATGCCGGCGCGCCCGCACCGATCGATCTCGATGCGGCGTTCGAGGAGGGCCTGGTCACGGCGGGTTGGCCGGATGCCGCGGAGCTGGCCGCCGTGGCCACTCCGCGGGTCGTCACCCCACTCGCGGTCGACGTGCCACCCGACGCCGCCGAGGCCTTCGGCCGCGAAGCGGACGATCGGGTGGCGCTCGCGCTGCCAGAACCTGAAGTGGACGTCCTGGGCGATGACGCCGACCTCGTTCCGCCCACGCCCACCCCGTCGGTGGAAGAGAGCGCGGTGTCTGACGAAGTAAGCTTCAGCGATCTGTTGCCGCTGCCCGACATCGAGGCGGAGGGCACGGAACCGATGAGCGACTCGCCGTTTAGTATGGAGAGTGTCGAGCCGATCGCCGACGTCAGCGAAGCGCGCATGGACACGCCGGTTGAGGAGGCGGCTTTCCCAGAGGGCGATTCGTCGGAGGCGGAGCCCGCCGGCGAGGCGCCCGCCCAGTCGCCGGCGTTCGTGACGGAAACGATGGGGGAGTTGCTCGTCGCGCAGGGGTTCATCGACCGAGCGGTGGCGGTATATGAGGAACTGGTGCGCCGCCGGCCGTACGATCCGGTGCTGTCAGCGCGCCTCGCCGAATTGCGCGAGCAGCTGGAAACCGCCGCACCGGTACCCGTGTATACGGCGCGCGAACGGTATGCGGCGTTGGCCGCCAGACGGGTGGTGCGGCGAACGCCGATTCGGCCCTATACACCCGTCGTGTCGGCGGCGGTCACCCCGCGTTCGGTCACGCCGGTATCGGCGCCGGCTATCGCGTCGGGCGACTCGCTGGCCTCGCTGTTCGGGACAGAGTCGCCGCGCCACGATGATGATGCGGCACGCTCGCTGGCAGAGGCGTTTGCGCCACAACCGATGGAGAGTGGTCCCGTCGATGGGTTCACCACTGCGTTTCTGGGGGCCTCCGATGGCCCACGGACACCGACCCCGGCGTACGGGGCGGTGCGGCACCCCACACCGAGCGCCGTACCGCCGGTGCCTCCCGGTAGGGCAGAGGCGGGGGGCGAGTTCTCGTTTGACCGCTTCTTCCCCGATCCTGCGGTGCAAGCCGCCTCTCAGTCGGCCGGCCGGCCGCAACCGGACGCCGCCCCGTCATCGCCCGTCGGCGACACCGCACCCGTCGAGTCGTCGCCGGGTGATGACCTCGCGGAGTTCTCGGCGTGGCTCAAGGGGCTCGGCCAGTCGTGATCATCGGGATGCTCAACGGACCCAATCTCAATCTGCTCGGAACCCGCGAACCCGCGGTCTACGGCACCACCACTCTCGGTGAGATCGTGGCTCACTGTCAGGCCGTGGGACACGAGCTGGGAGTGGAGATTCGCGCCTTTCAGGCGAACGGCGAGGGACCGCTCATCGACCAGTTGCATGCCTGGCGCGGTGAGGTCGCAGGCGTGGTCGTGAATGCGGGGGCGTACACCCACACCAGTCTGGCGCTGCGGGACGCCTTCAGCGCCACGAATCTGCCGTTCGTGGAGGTGCATCTGTCCAACATCTACGCCCGCGAGCCCGAACGGCGCCATTCGATGCTCGCCAGCGCATCCATCGGCATGGTCTGCGGGCTCGGTGCCGTCGGCTACGAGTATGCGCTGCGGGGCTTGGTGCAGGCGTTGCGCACACGGAATTGAGCGGATAGCATCGCGCGATGCGCGACGATGCCGCTTTTCTGTCCGGGCCACCGGCTTCGAGGTTGGCCGCCCTTCGTGATGCGATCGGGCGTGCCGACCTCGACGCCTTATTGGTCACGGGGCTCCCGAGTATCCGATACCTGACGGGCTTCTCGGGAAGCAACGCGCTGTTGCTGGTCTCGGCCATCGAATGCGTGCTGCTCACCGATTTTCGGTACGAAGCGCAGGTCGCGGATGAGGTGGCGCCACATACGACCGTGAAGATCGAGCCGACGAGCCTGTGGGCGGGGTTGTGGCCGAGCATTGCGGCCATCCCGGGCGTCGAGCGCATCGGTTTTGAGTCGGCGCACCTGCTGCATCGCGATTTTGCCCGGCTGCTCGAACAGGGCGGACGATGGCAGTGGCGTCCCACGGCCGATCTCGTGGAAGCACTGCGCGCCGTGAAGGATCCCGGAGAAGTCGCCCACATCCGGCGCGCCGTCGCGATGGCCGAACAGGCGCTCGACCGTACGCTGTCGGTGCTACGCCCTGGCTTGACGGAGACCATGGTGGCCGGCGTGCTGGAGCAGCACCTGCGCGAAGCGGGCAGCGAGGCCTTTCCGTTTCCCTCGATCGTCGCGTCGGGCCCGCGCTCCGCGTTGCCGCATGCGCGTGCGGGAGACCGGCGGCTCGAGCTCGGCGACTTCGTACTGCTCGATTTCGGCGCGGTCGCGCATGGCTACTGCTCGGACATCACCCGAACGGTGGTGCTGGGCACGGCGACGTCCGAGCAGCGGACGGTATACGAGATCGTCCGCGAAGCCAATGTTCGGGCTTCGGGCGCGATTCGGGTCGGAATGCGCGGGCTGGCTGCAGATGCCGTGGCAAGAGACTACATTGACGCCTGTGGCTTCGGCGACGCGTTCGGGCATTCTCTTGGCCATGGTATTGGACTCGAGGTTCACGAGGCGCCCCGTTTGGCCAAGACTGTCGAGGCTCCCCTCGCTACCGGGATGGTGGTCACCATCGAACCGGGGATCTATCGCCCGGGATGGGGCGGGGTGAGAATCGAAGACGACGTGCTGCTGACCGATGCCGGTGCGGAGGTGCTCACCACCTTCGCTCGACATCTGATCGAAATCGCCTGACATTGCGCACCCCGCCCCGATGGGGCACTGCGCGTTCTCCAGCCTTTCCCGCCATGATCGACCTGCGCTACGTGAAGAAGCTGATCGAGATGCTCGACGGCTCCACGGTGGATTCCATCGAGATCTCCTCCGACAAGGGGATGAAGCTCCGTATCTCGAAGAGTCCGCAGCAGCGCGCGGCCGTGGCCATGGCCCCGGCCATCGCCGCGCCGATGGCGGCCCCGGCCGTGTTGCCTCCGGCGGCGCCGGCGCGTCCTGCCGAAGATGGGGGGATGGCGGCGCCGAAAGCCGAGGCGCCGAAGTCCGCGGCCCTCGAGATCAAGTCGCCCATGGTGGGGACGTTCTACTCGGCGCCTGAACCGGGTGCGAAGCCGTACGTGTCCGTCGGCGATCGCATTCGCAAGGGCCAGATCGTCTGTATCATTGAAGCGATGAAGATCATGAACGAGCTCGAGTCCGAGTTCGACGGCGTGGTGCGCGAGATCAATGTCTCCGACGCCAGCGCGGTCGAGTATGGCCAGGTGCTCTTCCGCATCGATCCGACCGGCTGAGACATGACGACATGACGATGGTCTCCGGCGCGCCCGGCGCTGCTTCTGGCGCCGTCCCGGCCACTGGGCTGGATCTCAAGGCCGCGCTGCAGCGAATGGTCCGCGAGGGCGCGTCCGACCTGCACCTCAAGGTCGGCCGTCCGCCCACGCTGCGATTACACGGAGACCTCGTCCCGCTCGACATGCCGCCCATGCGGCCCGAGGAGTTGCGCGCGCTGGCAGAGCACCTGCTCCCGCCGGCCCAGCTCCGGGAGTTCGTCGAGATGCGTGAAAGCGACTTCGCGATCAACGTGCCGGGCATCGGACGCTTTCGCGTCAACGTATACCAGCAGAAGGGGACCGTGGCGTTCGCCATGCGCTCCATCGCTCACGCGGCGGTGAGTATCCGCGATCTGAATCTGCCGTCGGTTCTCGAACAGATCGCCATGAAGCCCCGCGGACTCGTGCTCGTGACCGGTGTGACCGGTGCCGGCAAGAGTACCGCCATGGCGGCCATGATTCAGTACATCAATGAGCGTCGCAGCGCCAACGTGATCACGATCGAGGATCCGATCGAGTTCGTGCACCGTGACGTGCGCTGTCACATCAACCAGCGCGAAGTCGGCACCGACACGGCCTCGTTCTCCCAGGCGCTGCGCCGGGTGCTGCGTCAGGACCCCGACGTGATCATGATCGGTGAGATCCGTGACCTCGAGACCCTCGAGGTGGCGCTCAAGGCGGCCGGCACCGGACATCTCGTGTTCTCCACGCTGCATACCACCGATGCCACGCTGACCATCAATCGTGTGCTGTCGTTCTACCCGCCGCACCAGCAGAACGAGGTGCGCTTCGCCCTGGCGAATGCACTCTCGGCGGTGGTCTCGATGCGCCTCGTGCCGCGTGCCGATCAGCCCGGACGCGTTCCCGCCTGCGAAATCCTGGTCAACACCGAAGCCGTGCGCGACCAGATCCGGGACATGTCGGCTGCGCTCAATATCCCCGACCTGATCAAGGAAGGGAGCGTGGCCTATGGCATGCAAAGCTTCGACCAGTCGCTCATGAACTGGTATGCGCGTGGCATCATTTCCTACGAGAGCGCGCTGTTCAACGCGACTAATCCCGCCGAGTTCGCGCTGCGCGTGCAGGGGGTCGACGGCGCAAGCGACACGGCCTTCGCGGGCTTCAGAACCGGCAGCGCCGACCTCTGAGCGCCGGTCGTCGCCTGACCTGCACGGGTGAGGCGGTGACCATGGCCCCCGGCGTCGCGTAATACGCCCGGCCGGCCGGTGTAAAGGGCTGGCGGCAAGGCGTCGTTCTCGCCAGCATAGGGGATGTTCAAAAAGGTCCTGATCGCCAACCGCGGGGAAATCGCTCTCCGGGTCATTCGCGCCTGCCGCGAACTCGACATTCAGACGGTCGCCGTGTACTCCGAGGCCGACCGCGAGTCGCTGCATGTGCGTTTCGCCGATGACGACGTGTGCATTGGCCCGCCGTCCAGTCGTGACTCGTACCTGAAGATTCCCCGGCTGATCGCGGCCGCCGAAATCACCGGGGCCGACGCCATTCACCCCGGGTACGGCTTCCTGGCCGAGAACGCCGAATTCGCGGAAACGTGCCGGGCGTCGGGCATCACCTTCATCGGTCCCACGCCCGAGCAGATTCGCGTGATGGGCGACAAGGCGTCAGCGCGACGCGCCATGCAGGAGTGCGGCGTCCCCATCGTGCCTGGGACCCCCGGTCCGGTAGAAGATCCGGAAGAGGCGCTCGAGTTTGCGCGCGGGATCGGTTTCCCCGTGATCATCAAGGCTGCGGCCGGTGGCGGGGGCAAGGGCATGCGGGTCGCCCGCGATCCCGATGACTTCCTGCGCTCGTTCCAGCTCGCCCGTTCTGAGGCCCTCTCGGCGTTCGGCAACGGCGACGTGTACGTGGAGAAGTTCCTGGAGCGTCCGCGCCATGTGGAGTTCCAGGTCCTCGGTGACATGCACGGGAATGTCATTCACCTCGGAGAACGTGACTGCTCGGTGCAGCGACGGCACCAGAAGCTCATCGAGGAAGCGCCGTGCCCGGTGATGACGCCGGAGCTCCGCGAGCGCATGGGGGAAGCCGCCACGCGCGGGGCGAAGGCCATCAACTACGTCGGGGCCGGCACCATCGAAATGCTCCTCGACGAAGACGGCTCGTTCTACTTCATGGAGATGAACACGCGTATTCAGGTGGAGCATCCGGTCACGGAGCAGCTCACCGGCGTTGATCTCGTGAAAGAGCAGATCCGCGTGGCCGCCGGCCTGCCACTCTCTGTGAAGGAACTCCCGCCGTTCCGTGGGCACGTGATCGAGTGCCGGGTGAACGCCGAGGACCCGGCCCGAAACTTCCAGCCCTCGCCGGGCCGCCTCGACGTGTTCCACCAGCCCGGCGGCCCCGGGGTGCGCATCGATACCCACGCCTATGCGGGCTACACCGTCCCGCCGTTCTACGATTCGATGATCGCCAAGCTCATCGTGCAGGGAGCCACACGCGAGGAGGCGCTCAAGCGCATGCAGATCGCGCTGGAGAGCTTTGTCGTCGAGGGCGTGAAGACGACCATGCCGTTCCTCGCCCGTGTGATGCAGCACCCCGGCTTCCAGGCTGGCAAGGTGCACACGAAGTGGCTCGAGTTCGAGGGCGCCGATCTCCTCAAGGAACCCACGTAAGTGCGAACCGACGTGCTGCTCCGCTGACCGTCGCTCTTTCGCGTTCATCACGCGGTCCGGGGGACCCATGGATCGACAACATCTGCGACGCGAGTTCGGGGCGATAGCCCTGAGCCTGCTGTCCGTGTTCCTGATCGGTGCGCTGGTGTTCCAACACACCGACAGCGCTCGCTGCTGGGATGCCACGGGGCCCTTCGGTCCGATCGGGACCATCGTGCGGTGCACGTTGGTCTCGGCCGTGGGCATCCCCGGCATGGTTATCGTGGCCCTCGGCTGCCTCGTCGTCGCGCTCGCGCTCTTCGGACGAATCAAGCGCGCCGACGACGCGAGTGATTGGACGCTACTGTTTGCCGGGACGGTCACGCTTGTCCCCGTGGCCATTGGGCTGGCTTTGGGGGGAGAGCCCGCGGCATCCGACGGCGCAGGACTCTGGGGAAGCTTCGCCGCACACTATCTGCGGAAAGGATTGGGGACGGCTGGTGCGTGGATCGGGTTTCTCCTCGCCACGAGCGCCTTGACCGTGGCGACGCTCCGCTGGAACCCGATCCGCCTGCTCGTGGGCCCCGGTATGGCGAGCGAGGCCGAAACGGCGACCCGCTATACCCCCACGCTGGCGGAGCGACTGGCTCCCGAGCCGGAAGAGATGCCGGCGATCGATCCGGCGCTGGTGCGCGACGTCCTCGCGGCGACGCCCGCCTCGCGCGGGCGGAAAAAGGAGCTCCCCGAGCCGGAGCCCGAACCGGAACCGCTGCCTGTCGACCCCCCGGCGCGGCGCAGCAAGAAGGGGAAGGAACCGCGCGAAGAGGCCGTGGAGGCGGCGCTCGAGCAGTCGGAGCTCGCCCTCTTCAGCGACGACTTGCCGAGTACGGAGCTGTTGTCTCCGCCTCCGCCGCGTAACGCCGATCAGGGGCGTCGGGAGTTGGATCTCGCGGGCGAGAAGCTCATGGCCACCTTGCGCACGTTCAAGGTGGACGGCGAACTGGTAGGGCGCACCACCGGCCCCAGTGTCACGCAGTTCGAAATCGAACCTGCGGCGGGGGTGAAGGTTCGCCAGATCGCCGCGCTGGCCGACGACCTGGCCCTCGCCATGCGCGCTCCGAGTATTCGCATCGTGGCGCCTATTCCCGGCCGCGGCGCCGTAGGCGTTGAGGTCCCCAATCCGTCGCCGGAGATGGTGGTGCTGCGCGAAGTGCTCGAAGCGCCGGAATTCCGGTCGGCGCGCGCCGCCCTACCGATTGCCCTCGGCAAGGATCTCGAGGGGCGGCCGGTGCTCGCTGATCTCGCGAAGATGCCTCACCTGCTGATTGCCGGCGCCACGGGGTCCGGGAAGTCGGTGTGCGTGAACACGATCATCACGAGCCTCGTCTACCGGCACACGCCGCGCACGCTGCGCTTCCTGATGGTCGATCCGAAAATGGTC
>NZ_JBIJAW010000197.1:0-6051 GCF_044345575.1 Gemmatimonas sp. | reverse complement strand
GCGTATCCCCTGGCCCGCACGTGGACCGTGGGCATCAACGCCGGATGGTGATCATGACCTCCCTCAAGACTCGCACCCGCACGCTGGCGCGCCTCGCTGCGCTCGCGGCCCTGACCGCCACCACCGCCTGCGACGGCATCCTGCAGACGGAGCCCGTCACGTCGCTACCGCAGGACCTGATGATTCAGGACGCGGCCACGGCGACCGCTTCGCTCAACGGCACGTATGACGCCCTGCAGAGCGGGAGCTACTACGGGCTGTCGGCGCTCCTCGTGGGCGATCTCGCGGCCGATAACGCCGTGTGGTCGGGCACCTTCCAGTATCTCGGGGAGATGCAGACCAACCGCATGCAGGCCGACAACGCGGAAGTCACCGCCCTCTGGACGGCGATCTACTCCAGTGTCAATCGCGCCAATCTGCTCATCGGCGTGGTGCCCACGGTGACCAGCATTCCCGAGGCGACCCGCTCCGACATCATGGGGCAGGCCTACTTCATCCGCGCACTCGGCTTCCACAACCTGGTGAAGTACTGGGGACCGGTTCCCATCCCCACCAAGGTCACCACCGGGCCCGACGAGTCGAAGGCCTACGTCCGCACGCCGGTGAATGACGTGTACACGCAGGTGCTGCGCGATCTCGACAGCGCACAGACACTCACCCGCAATACCACCAACACGCGCTACGCCACGCCCGTGGCCGCGCGCGCACTGCGGGCCCGTGTGCTCTTCTATCGCGCGGGACTCCCGGGCAACGGCAACAGCCAGGCCGACTATCAGGCGGCGCTAGATGCGGCCAACTCGGTGCTCGCCGGCCGCGACACGCTCGTGGTGCCGTATGCCGATCTCTTCTCGGCGGCGGGGAGCAACACCAGCGAGGACATTTTCCGCGTGGCCTTCAACGCCACGGAGACGAACGGCCTCAGCAACTACTACCTCTCGGTGGGTCGCGCCGAGGTGGCTCCCAGCGCCGGGCTCGACGCGGCGTATCCGGCGGGTGACATCCGCAAGGCCGTGAGCGTACGCCCGAGCGGCGTAACCGCGCGCCCGCTCAACGGCACCAAGTGGTCGGCGCGTCCGGGCACGGAGCACATCCACGTGATTCGCCTCGCCGAAGTGGTGCTCATCAAGGCGGAAGCGCTCGCGCGCCTCAACCGTCTCCCCGAGGCGGTGGCGCAGTACAACAAGGTGCGCGTCCGCGCCGGGTTGGCGCCGCACACGCTGGGCAATCAGGTCACCACGCAGGCTGATGTGATCAACCAGATCGAACTCGAGCGTCGTCTCGAACTCGCGCTCGAAGGCGATCGCTGGCCCGATCTCATCCGCCTCGGCAAGGTGGTGCAGGTGAAGGGGTTCCAGGACCGTCCGGGTCAGGCGCTCTTCCCCATTCCGCTGCGTGACATCCGCGTGTCACCGCAGCTCTCGCAGAACACGGGGTACTGAGCGGACGCACCGTTCGTGGACAAAAGACGGGGGTGGGAATCGGCAGACGCCGGCTCCCACCCCCGTTTGCCTTTGCCGCCATCGCGGCCACCGCGACGGCGGCCACCGCGACGGCGGCCACCGCGTGTTTCGCCGTTACGGCCGCGCGAGCACGCGCCCCGGACGCGCGTCGGTCACCGCCGTACCGTTCCACACCAGCGCGCCGTTCACCCACACGCGCTGGATACCGGTGGACAACGCGCGCGGCCGTTCGAAAGTGGCGCGGTCCGTCACGGTGGCCGGGTCGAAAAGCACGAGGTCGGCCTTCATCCCCGGCTTCACGGTGCCGCGATCGCGTAGCCCCAGTCGCGCCGCCGGCATGCCGGACATCTTGTGAATCGCTTCGGCCAGCGTCATCCACTGCTGCTCGCGCACGAGCGGCCCCAGCACACGTGGGAAGGTGCCGGCACCGCGCGGGTGATTATTCGCAATGCCGCCGTCGCTGGCCACCATCACCCACGGCTGCTTGTAGAACGTGCGCAGGTCTGCCTCGGTCATCGCGTGGCCGATCATTCCCGATTCCTCGTCGCCCTGAAACTGGATGTAGGCGTCGATGTCACTCACGCCCAGCAGGCGCGCGGCTTCGTCGAGCCGCTTGCCCACGAACTCCGGGTGCGCGCCCCAGCGGGTGATCTGCACGTTCTTCGCGCCGCCGATGTCATCGAGCCCGCGCCGCACGCTCGCCGAGTCGGTGTAGCGCTTGTTGGGAATGAGCACGCGCGGGGTCGATTGCCACGCGAGATACGGATAGGCATCGGCGGTGACATCCACGCCGCGCTTGCGCGCGGCTTCCACCATGGCCACGGCATCGTTGGCCTGCCCCCACACGCCCACGGTGCCGAGTTTGATGTGCGTGATCTGCACCGGCACTTTGCCCTGCTCACCGATGGTGATGGCCTCGCGCATGGCGTCCATGGCGAGATCGGCCTCGTCGCGGATGTGCGAGATGTAGATGCCGCCCTTGGCACCAGCGGCGCGCGCCATGGTGACCACTTCGTCGGTGGCCGAGTAGCTGCCGACTTCGTATTCCAGTCCGGAGCTGAGGCCGAAGGCGCCTTCGTTCATCGCCTGCGTGACGAGCGCGGCCATGCGCGCCACTTCGGCCGGCGTGGCCTGACGCTTGTAGTCGTAGCCGATGACCTCGCGGCGGATGGTGGCGTGTCCCGCGAAGGTGACCACGTTCACCGTGGGCGGCTTGGTGCGGAGGCGTTGCAGATACTCGCCCACCGGCCACGGGGAGCTGCCATCGGGCCCCACCGCCATGGTGGTGATCCCCTGCGACACCTGCGAGACCGCGGCGGGTTCGACTTCGATGCCCGACGACGAGTGGTTGTGCGTGTCGATGAAGCCCGGGGCCAGCACCATGCCGGTACCATCGATGACCGTCTCGCCCGGGCGCGGGGTGATGTCGCCCACTGCGGCGATGACGTCGCCCTGTACGCGGACACTGGCGCGTCGCAGCGGGGCGCCGGTGCCGTCGGCGATCTCTGCGCCGGTGATGACGAAGGAGGCGGGTTGACTGGCGGGTTGGCGAGGGGGCTGCTGAAAGGCCATCGCGGTGAGCCCGAGCGCGAGCAGGAGGGACGCGACGCGACGGACCGGTGGATTCGACAGAGGACGGGGCATGCGAGGAGGGGTAGGCGTTGGCCCTACCATACGGCCCGCGGAACCGTTCCCGCCAGTCGTGCGGCCGCGATGAGCGGCTAGAGCCCCAACGATTCCTTGAGTCGGTCAGTGGTGAGATGCTTCACCACGTCGAACGGTTCACACTCGCCGCTCGCCGACGTAAACGCGATCGGGCCCACAGACCGCGCCACCTCCAGTGCGGCGCGGTTGAGCACGGCCGACCGTTTGCCGATCCCCATGAGTGCGGCGCCCATCGCCATGCGTACCTGCTCCGACTCGGCGTGGATCGACTCACCGATCCGGGCCACGACCGAGAGAAAGAATGGTTCACTCGGGGCCTTCTTTCCCCTGAACTTCGACGCCTCGTACAGCAGCGTATAGCCACATGCGCGCCGCACGGCATCGTCGTGCCGTACCCATGCGTCGGCGAGCTCCACGACGAACGGCGTCTTGGCCAGCGTCGCATCGCACGAGGCGAACACATGTGCAAGCATTCCGCCGCCCAACTGTTCCACCTGTTGCTCTGCCTGTGCGCGAGTGATCTGCGCTGGATCATCGATCAGCAACGCCAGCACGCGCGCGTCGTACACATCGGTGCTCCAGAGCGCCTGCGACAGCGCCCGGTCACGACCAATCTTTTTCGCCATCGCACGCAGCCGAGTCAGGCCGATGCCATAGGTGCGCATGCCACCGGTGCGGGCACCGAGCTTCTCCCAATGGCGTATCCCGCGCTCGTCGCGTTCGGTGTCGAGCAGGGCGAGGACATCGGCGACGGTCATGAGGGACCTCGGGAGTGAGACTGAACGGCGGTGGTCAGCGCGACTCAGTGATGGGAAAATCAGGCAAGCGGTCGAGCGCTGTCGACTCGCCGCCTACCAGACGACGGCAACGCCGAGTGCGGCGAACGCACTGTCGTTCGTCACCACCGGCGCCTCGATGGACAGGGCCTGCGCGGCGATGAGGCGGTCGAACGGATCGCGGTGCGCGCCCGCGAGCTGGCCGGCGCGGATCGCCGATGCGGCATCGACATCCAGCAGACGAAAACCGTCGGCCTCCACCACGTACGCGAAGTCGTTGAGGATCGCCGGCGGTACGGTGAGCTTACCGAGGCGCACCTTGGTGGCGATCTCGAACGCGCTGGCGGCGCTCACGTACACCGGGCGCTGTGGTGCGTCCAACAGCAGCTGGCGCGCCACCGGCGAGAGGCGGGGGCTGTCGGCGTGCCAGAAGATGAACGTGACCGTATCGAGCAGCAGTGGCGTATCGGGGGCGATCATAGCCCCTCGGCGTCAGCGTCCTCGTCGGACATCGGCCCAAAGGCATCATCGCTGAAGCGGATCTCGCCCTTGAAGCGCCCCGGTGTCGGCACCGGCACGAAGGGGCGCAGCTCGGCCATGGGGTGCCCGTTCACGCTGATCACGTACCCCTCGCCCGACGCCGCCACCTCCCGCACCAGCGCCGCCAACTTGGCTTTGGCCTCGGAAATGGGAATGGTCGCCATATATGGTCAATCTATTCTGACCTAGAGTCATGGTCAAAACTATCCGGAGTTGGGTGTTCTTTCCGGCAGACCCGCCCTGCGGTATGATTTGGTATGACCAAGGCCGCCAAAATCGCCATCACCATCCCCCCGGAAGATCTCGCGGCGGCCGATGCTCTCGCCGCGAAGCTGGGGCGGTCGCGCAGTTGGGTGCTGAGCGAGGCGCTGCGGCGCTTCGTCACGCACGAGCAGCTCAGCCACGAACTCGATGCGTCACGTGCCGCCCAGCTGCGCCGTGACCTCGCGCTCACGGCCGAGGCGCGTATACGCGAAGCGGAGCGTCAGGCCGCCGAGATCGACGAAGCCGCACCCGTACGATTCGAGGAGCCACGCCGGTTCGCGAACTACGACGACTTCGTGGCATGGCGGCGTGCCCGTGCCGACAATGACTAAACCGAAACGGACTCCACCCACCCCTACCCTCCCCACCATGCGTCTCCCTCCCCACGCCTTCGCTCTCGTTGCCCTGCTGGCCACCGCACGCACCGCGTCTGCCCAGGAGCCGGCAGCGTGGCGCGACGGTCCCGTGTTCCACACGTTTTCCATCGCCGCGGTCGATCCGCGCACCGGCGAGGTAGGGGTGGCGGTTACCACGCGCGTGCCGTGCGTGGGCAATGGCGTGCCGTGGGTGCGAAAGGGAGTGGGTGCGGTGGCCACGCAGGCCAGCACCCGCACGGAGTACGGCACCGAACTGCTCGACGCGCTGGCCCGGGGTGAGGCACCCGATGCGGCGCTCAAGCGACTGCTCGCGGCCGACAGCGGCTTTCAGCAGCGCCAGGTCGGCGTGATTGCCGCAGACGGCCGCAGCGCGCAGTACACCGGCACCGGCCCCAATGCGTGGGCGGGACATCGCGCCGGCAAGAATTACGTGACGCAGGGGAACATCCTGGTGGGGCCGCAGGTCATCGAGGCGGTCGCGAAGCAGTTTGAAGCGAGCGAGGGTTCGCCGCAGCATCTGGCCGATCGCCTCATCGACGCACTTAACGCCGGCTTCGAGCTGGGCGGCGACAAGCGTCACGGGCTGCGCACGTCGGCGGCCGTCGTGGTGGCCGACCCGCGCCCGGGCATGTCGCGCCGCACCGACGGGCAGACGGTGAACATCAACATCTGCGAGCACGAGCAGCCGCTGGCGGAGCTGCGCCGCGTGTACGACGCCGTATCGCAGACGCTGGGCTATCGCACGCTGCAGCAGTATTCCGGCGGCGATGTGTATCAGCTCAAGGTGATGCTCAACGCGCTGGGCTACTACAAGGCCGGCGAGACGATGACGCCGCGCATGCCCGACGCCAATCTCTTCACTGCGGACGTCGTGGCGGCGGTCGACCGCTTTCGCACCAGCGAGGGGATGGGCACGCCGAGCATCGGCGGGTCACCGGCCGGGCTGGTGGACCCCGAAACGGTGCAGCG
>NZ_JBIJAW010000196.1:0-6070 GCF_044345575.1 Gemmatimonas sp. | reverse complement strand
CTGCGGCACATCCCGTACCCGGTGCACGTGCGCTTCGCCGACTGGTTGGCCGCCGGGGGGCGTCAGGTGGCGGCGCGCTGGATGGCGCCGGTGCAGGCGTTTCGCGCGTCGCTTGGCTTGCCCCCGACCGCGAACCCGATGTTCGAGGGCATGCATTCGCCGTACGCCGTGCTCGCGCTGTATTCGCAGGTGTTCGGTGGGCCGTATCCCGACTATCCGCGCCAGGTGACCATCACCGGACAACTGCGCCACGACCATGCACACGGCGCGGCGCTGCCGCCCGCGTTGCAGGCGTTTCTCGACGAGGGCGAACCGCCGGTGGTGTTCACGCTCGGCACGTCGGCGGTGGAGGTCGCCGGGCGGTTCTGGGACGAGAGCATCACGGCGGTCACGGCGCTGGGCGTGCGCGGTGTCGTGCTCGCGGGGCGCGAGGCGGCCCCGCGGCTGGCACAGCAGGCCCCACGTGAAGTGCTGGTGCTGGAGAGCGCGCCGCACTCGCAGCTCTTCCCACGCGCCGCGGCGGTGGTGCATCAGTGCGGGATGGGGACGCTCGGCACGGCGCTCGCGGCTGGCGTGCCACAGCTGGCCGTGCCGTACGCCAACGACCAGCCGGACAATGCGTGGCGTCTCGAACGGCTCGGCGTGGCGCGCACCCTGTACCCGTCTCGCTACCGCGCTGGCCGTGTGGTCACCGAACTGCGTGCGTTGCTTGGCGAGGCGCGCTACGGCCGCCGCGCCGCGGAGATCGCCGATGTGGTGAATGCCGAGGATGGGGTTCGTGCCGCCTGTGACGCGATCGAGCGGGTCCTCGCGGCGAAAAACGCGGATCAACGATTCTGACCCCTTGATCGCTCCTTGTTCGGGATAGGTTTCGACATGGCCAACTGGTGGCAGCGTCTGACCGGGAAGGTGTCGGGGGGGTCCCGCCACGCGCTGCACGGCATTGCCGTGGAGTTGCACAACACGCGCGAGGACATCGCCGACGAGGTGGTGCTCGCCCGGCTCGGGGACGCGCTCGATCTGCTGGCGGCTTACGCTCCGCGCCGATTGTGGCATCTCCAGCGCGACGTGCGCGGTATCCGCGTGGAGCGATTTCCCACGCGTGGGGCGTTTTTGCCCGCTGAGCGCGTGATTCTCACCGAACTCACCTTTCTGGCACGGCGCGACATCACGGCGGCACCGGTGGCGTCGAGCATTCTGCACGAGGGGGTGCATGCCCGGGTGCACGCGTTTCGGGCCCACGTGATGGGCGGATGGCCGCGGCAGCCTGATATGGCCCGTGAGGAGCGGCTGTGTCGCAGGGCCGAGCTCGCGTTCGGGATGTCCCTCCCGCCGGCGCTGGGCGAGCCGGTGGTGGCCCGGGCCCGTGAGTCGCTGGCCCTCGCCGATGCCGAGGTGGCGCCCGCGGTGGACTGGCAGCTCGCACGCCAGCGACAGGACGCGGTGGATCGGGGCGCCTCCTGACATGCCGCTCCACAATCTGGAAGGCCGTACCGGAGAGGTGGTCGGGACCGCTAGCGTTCGGCGGGCACAGCGCGTTTTATCAGGGTGTTCCACGATTCCTACCAAGAGCACATGAGCAAATCAGCTTCGATCAGCTTCCGGCATGTGGCGGCACTGGCGGTCGGCGGTGTCCTGCTGGCGGGGTGCGCCACGTCCGGCCTGGCGCGTGATCCGCGCTTCCAGACTGGGGAGGCCGGCGCGATTGCCCGGGCGCGTGCCGACAGCGTGCGGTACCCGTACACGAAGGCCGACGTGGACTTCATGACCGGGATGATCCACCATCACGCGCAGGCCATCTACATCTCGCGCTGGGCGGAATCGCACGGGGCCGACGCCGCGGTGCAGCGCCTGACGGCGCGCATCATCAACGCGCAGAACGACGAAATCACCCTCATGCAGACGTGGCTCAAGGACCGTCTGCAGGTGGTGCCGGTGGTGGACACGACCGGCAAGGTGACCATGCCGGCCGCCGCCGGGGGCGCGCACGACATGCATGCGCACATGGGGCACGACATGTCGGCCATGGGCGGCATGATGATGCCGGGCATGCTGAGCGACGCGCAGCTCAAGGAGCTCGATGCGGCGCGCAGTGCGGACTTCGACCGCCTGTTCCTCACCTTCATGATCCTGCATCACCGCGGCGCGGTGACGATGGTGAAGGACCTGTTCAAGAGCGACGGCGCGGGGCAGGACGAAACCGTGTTCAAGTTCGCGAACGACGTGGAAGTCGATCAGAGCACGGAGATCAAGCGGATGTACACGATGATGCTGGAGAGGGGGTGGCTCCCGCCGGGCTGATGGCGGCGAGTCGGCACCAACCTCCGCACCTGCCACAGCAGACGGCAGACGGCAGTCACTACAGCTCGCAGACGGGAGTCACCACGCGCACTTTCCTGCGACCTTTTTTGCTCACTTCCTTCCTCCCTTCCTTCCTCCCCAACCAACGCATGAGCCTCTCCATTTCACGCGTCATCTTCACGGGCGCCGCGCTGACGCTCGCGGCGTGCGCGCCGGCGAAGAAGCCGCAGACGGCGGCCAACCCGGCGGCCGATCCGCGTAATGACCTCAAGGCCGGTCTGTTCGACGCGGGTGAGTTCACGTCGAACATGAAGGTCGTGGGCAAGGCCGTGTCGCCCAACGGCTTCCTCGGCATCACCAACTCCGACCTCGCGTTCACGGGCAACTACGTCATCCAGGGCAACTACAACGGCCCGGTGGTGTGGGACATCAGTAACCCGTCGAGCCCGCAGCTCGTGGTGGCGTACGAGTGCCCCGCGTCGCAGAACGACGTGAGCGTGTACAAGAACCTCATGTTCATGTCGGCCGAGGCGCAGAACGGCCGCATCGACTGCAAGCCGGGTGGCGTGCGTGAGGCGGTGAGCAAGGAGCGCATGCGTGGCGTGCGCGTCTTCGACATCAGCAACATCAAGGAGCCCAAGCTCGTCGCCAACGTGCAGACGTGCCGCGGCTCGCACACGCATACGGTGCTCGAAGATCCGAAGGATCGCGAGAACATCTACATCTACGTCTCGGGCTCGTCGGGCATCCGTCCGAGCACGGAACTCGACGGGTGCGCGGGCGATCTGTCCGCGAGCGATCCGAACTCGTCGCGTTTGCGCATCGAGATCATCAAGGTCCCGCTCGCCGATCCGAGCAAGGCGGCGGTCGTGGGGCGTGCGAACATTTTCGCCGGCCTCGAAGCCCCGCCGCAGCACGGTCTGTCGGACGCCGACAAGGCCGCCGCGGCGCAGCAGATCGCGACGGCTCGTGCCTCTGGTGCGTTCATCGCAAAGAACCCGCAGAGCGGCATGGACATGGTGGCGCCGGCGCAGATGGTGCGCCCGCTGCTCGACAGTCTGGCCAAGGCCCGTGGAGCGAGCGCGCCCAACGGCGCCGATAGCGCGGCGGCTCGTTCGCTCGTGCAGACGGCGGTGAACCGCATGTTCGCGAACGCCGCGCCCGGCGGTCGCCGCGGCGTGGAAGGCTCGCAGTGCCACGACATCACGGTGTACCCGTCGCTCGGCCTGGCCGGCGGTGCGTGCGAAGGACACGGCCTGCTGATCGACATCAGCAATCCGGCCAACCCGGTGCGCCTCGATGCGGCGGCCGACAGCAACTTCGCCTACTGGCACTCGGCCACGTTCAACAACGATGGCACGGCCATGCTGTTCAGCGACGAATGGGGCGGCGGTGGCGCGCCCAAGTGCCGCGCCGGCGACAAGCCGGAGTGGGGCGCCAACGCGATCTTCGACATCGTCGCCGACGCGTCGGGCAAGAAGAAGCTCAAGTTCCGCAGCTACTACAAGATCCCGACGTACCAGAGCTCGAACGAGAACTGCGTGGCCCACAATGGCTCGCTGATCCCGATCCCCGGCCGTGACATCATGGTGCAGGCCTGGTATCAGGGCGGCATCTCGGTGTTCGACTGGACGGACACGCAGAACGCGAAGGAAATCGCCAGCTTCGATCGCGGCCCGGTGGACGGGTCGCGCATGGTGATGGGTGGCTCGTGGTCGGTGTACTGGTACAACGGCCAGATCGTGAGCTCGGAAATCGCCCGCGGCATGGACGTGGTGCAGCTCACCCCCAGCGAGCACATCTCGCAGAACGAGATCGATGCCGCGAACACGGTGAAGTGGGACCAGCTCAACGCGCAGGGGCAGCCGAAGATTTCGTGGCCGCCCAGCTTCCCGCTGGCCAAGGCCTTCACTGACCAGCTGGAGCGGAAGGGGTGCGCGGCGGGCGCGGTGAGCGCGCTGCGTACGCAGATCGCGGCGGCCGAGAAGGCGAACGGGGCGGCCCGGAACACGGCACTCGACGCGGCGGTGAGCGCGGCCGAGGGCGCCCGCGGCTGCGACGCGAAGAAGACCGACCTGCTCAAGAAGGCGCTGCAGGATCTCCGCGCCCCGGCGATGTAAGTCGGTTTGGCACCTGGTTATGCGAACGGCGCGCTCCCAGACGGGAGCGCGCCGTTTCGTTTCGGCGAACTCTGAAGGCAATACGGCAATCCATTCACAGCAATCAAGGTCGAATCATTTCCGGGCACCCGACGACCACAACCTGTTCGACGGGCATCACAAGGCCGTCAAAGGCTCCGCGGCCGATAAAAACGTGGAGAATTGACGGCTGATTAATGGCCGGCGATGGCTATCTGGGCACGACGCGGACTTCGCGCGCCGCGTATCGCTTCGGTATCACGCGCTGACGCACGCCTGTTGAGGCCGCTGGGTGTCATCTCTTCGTCATCTCGTCGTTCGAAAAACACCGTTTTTGCGTCATCTGGAGCGGTTTTTTACGGAATTCTGAATTTTTCGCTATTGACGCGGGTCGCATACTGCAGACGTCATCGACCGCTGCCACCAACTTCTCGAGTCAGCAGGATGGGAATTCGCGATCACGTGCCGCACATGGTGTATGGGCCTCGCAAATCGATGGAGACGCCCGCCACCCAAACCGATCGTCGCGATCGCGTCCGGGGCTGTCTGCTCGGTGGCGCCGTGGGCGATGTGCTCGGCGCACCCGTTGAGTATCGCAACAGCAAGGACATCTTCGCCGATCACGGTCCCAATGGACTGCGGGACTTCGTGCCACTCCATGGCACCCTCGGCGCGATCACCGACGACACGCAGGTGATGCTGTTTGCGTCGGAAGCGCTGTTGCGGGCCCGGGTGCTGTCGTACGGCTATCGCACCTTCCATCCGCCGACGCTCATGCGGAATGCGCTGCGGCGCTGGTTCATGACGCAACGTATGAACGGCCCGCTCCCTGATCATCTCGACACGGCGCGGGGATGGCTCCTCGACGTGCCGGGGCTGTGGGCGCAGCGTCACCCCGACAAGGTGACCGTCATCGCGCTCCGTAAATCCGGGTTGGGCACACCCGAGGAAGCGATCACCGATTCGTCCGGATCGGGGGGCATGGCCCGCTGTGCCCCGGCTGGCATGTTCTATCAGGATGATCCCTACCGCCTGGGGTGCGAGCTCATGGCCGTCACCCATGGCCATCCGCACGGCGTGGTGGCCGGTGGCTACATGGGGTCAATCATCGGTCAGTTGATGCACGGCACGTCCATCCAGGAGGCGGTGGAGGCCACCATCGCCCGTGGCATGTACGCGCTGGGGCAGAACGCGGTGCAGGAGACCGTGCGCTACGCCGTGGAGCGTGCCGGTCAGGTCCGCTTCGCCGGCATCAATCCCACGTGGTACGATCTCGAGCACATCGGGGACGGCAAGCTCGCGCAGGACGCGCTCGCCCTCGCGCTCTATTGCGCCCTGTCGCATCCGGAGCCCACGCAGGAGAGCTTCGAGCGCGCCGTGGCGCTGGCGGTCAATCACTCGGGATGCAGTTCCACCGTCGGCGCGCTCACCGGGCAGATCCTCGGTACCATGCATGGCGTATCGGTAATTCCGCCGCGTTGGCTCGCGCAGCTGGAGCTGCGCGACGTCATCGAGGAGATGGCCGAAGATCTGGCCACGGGCCACAGCACCGGGCCAGAATGGAAGCGACGCTACCCGCCGATGTAAGCGCGTTCGTGGCGCCCCCTGCGCGCCACGGGGGCGGTTGACAT
>NZ_JBIJAW010000195.1:0-6110 GCF_044345575.1 Gemmatimonas sp. | reverse complement strand
TGTGGCGCAGCTATCGCGGCACGAACGGCACACTCGTGCCCATGCGCGTCATCGCGCCAACGGCCGCGAGATCACGCGCCGTGGGTGTGCTCATTGCCCTGCACGGTGCCGGCGGCGACGAGAACATGTTCGCCGATGCCTATGGTCGCGGTGTGGCCGCACGGCTGGCGCGAGAGAACGACCTACTGTTCGTGTCACCGGCCACCACGCCGTTCATGACGAGCGCGGTCCATTTCGATTCGCTTCTGGCAGTGCTCGGCCGTGAGTACGCCATCGATGCAAAGCGCGTGTACGTGATGGGGCACTCCATGGGCGCCGGTGCGGCCGCACGCCTGGCGCAGGAGCGTCCGCAGGCCATCAGCGCCGTCGCCTGTCTGGCTGGCGGTGCCGCGGTGACCGTGGCCGGTGCGCCGCCAGTGCTGTTCATCGGCGCGCAGCTCGACCCCATTATTCCGGCCGCACGCGTGAAGGCCGCGGCCGCGGCGACACCCACGGGCACTTACGAGGAGCGGTCCAACGAGGGGCATACGCTCATGGTGCGTGCCGGCGTATTGCGCGCGGTGCCGTGGATGTTGAACGCGAAGGTGCGCTGAGGCGTCTTCGCCCCGCCGTCGCCGTTGCTGTCGCCAGCCTCACCACGCTCCCGCAGCCAGTAGACCGCTCGCTCCCCGCGCCCTTGGAGCGTAAGCTCTAGGGCCCTGCTCGCTGCTTCGATCCTCGTCCGTGAGGCCCCATGTCGTTCCGTCGTGCTGCTCGCTCCCTCCTCCACACCGCTCTCCTGATCACCGTGCCGACCGCGGCGGCGGGCGCGCAAGAAGCCACCACCACGGTGATCCGCGCGGCCCGCCTCATTGTGGGCGACGGCACGGTCATCGATCAGCCAGCGGTGGTGGTGCGCGGCGATCGCATCGTCGAGGCCGGCCCCGCGAGCCGCGTCACGGTGCCGCGGGGCGCCAAAGTCATCGAGCTCGCGGGTCATACGCTCCTCCCCGGCTTCATCGACACGCATACGCACCTCACGAGCATCGACTCCGACGGCGGCGATCTCGCTGCCATTCAGGAGACGGCTGCGCACGCGGGGATTTGGGCGGCGGTAAACGCACGCAAGACGCTCGATGCCGGCTTCACCGCCGTGCGCGAAGCGGGCGCGCCGGGCTTTGCCGACGTGGCCGCCAAGTCGGCCATCGCCCGCGGCATCATCCCTGGCCCTCGCATCTTCGCCGCCGGCGCCGCCCTGGGGATTCTTGGCGGACACGCCGACGTGAACGGCTACAGCCCCGAGGTGCAGCTCCCGGGGACCGGCACCATCGTGAATGGCGTGGACGAAGTGCGACAGACGGTGCGCCACCACGTGAAGTACGGTGCCGATCAGATCAAGATCGTCGCCACCGGCGGTATCCTTTCACAGGGCGATGCGCCCACGGCATCACAGTTCAGCGATGCCGAGTTGCGCGAAGCCGTGAGCGAAGCCGCCCGACTTGGGCGCAAGGTCATGGCTCACGCGCACGGTGGTGCCGGACTCACCGCGGCCGTGGAAGCCGGCGTGGCCAGCATCGAGCACGGTTCGCTGGTCACCGCCGAGCAGGGCGCGTTGATGAAGCAGAAGGGTACCTACCTCGTGCCCACGCTCATCATTCTCGAAGAAATCGTGAAGGATGGAGCCAAGAAGGGCTATCCACCGTATGCAGTGGAAAAGGCGAAAGCCATCGCCGCCGAGCGGCGCACCCGGCTGCGCGCAGCCTTCCAGGCCGGTGTGCCATTCGCCTTCGGCACCGATGCCACGAGTGACATTCACGGACGCAACGGCGAAGAGTTCCACTACATGGTGGAAATTCTCGGTGCCACACCCATGCAAGCCATCCTCAGTGCCACGCGCGACGCCGCCGCCCTCATTGGCATCTCGCGCGACGCGGGCAGTGTCACGACGGGCAAATGGGCCGATATCGTGGCCGTCGAGGGGAACCCGCTCGACGACGTGCGTCGCCTCGAGAAGGTGACCTTCGTGATGAAGGGCGGTGCGGTGTACAAGTCCGGCGGGAAGTAGCGCGCTATTTCAGTCGCGGGAGAGAAACGACACGCCTTCCATCTGCGCCGCGACCGCCGGTGAGGCCTCGATGCGCAGGAACCGGAGGATCGACGGGGCGATATCCACGATGGCCGCCTCACCACGAGTGAAGCGCGCCGTCAGATCGCGCTGGTTGGTCGCGATCCACGTGGTACGTTCGCGCGCCGACTTGCCGCCGTGCCCGCGCCCGGTCACGGCGTCGCGGCCGTGATCGGTGGTGACCACCACCATCCACCGCTCGCCGCGACGTTCGCGCTGCTGTACGGCAGCGTAAATGCGCCCCACCATGCTGTCGGCCCGCTGCACGGCCACGTCGAACCGGTCGCCATCACCATTGGCATGCGCCACATCGTCGGTGTACTCGAGATACACCCACGATAGGTCCGGACCCTCGGCGGCGATATACCGGGCCGCTTCGTTCGTCACATGCTGGTCGATGGCGAGGATGTACTGCTTCGCCCGATCGTGCGGGAAGCGCACGGTATCGCGTTCGAAC
The DNA here is from genome assembly GCF_044345575.1 of Gemmatimonas sp. GTDB lineage: Bacteria > Gemmatimonadota > Gemmatimonadetes > Gemmatimonadales > Gemmatimonadaceae > Gemmatimonas. The sequence goes on along the minus strand of NZ_JBIJAW010000195.1, from coordinate 3,549 downwards.
CCGTCGAAGGCATAATCGAGTGTGAGTCCGCCCGCCTGTGGCTTGCCTTCCCCCAGTAGCACCGTGCGATTGTCCAGCCACGTGGAGAAGATTGCCGTCTGCTTCCGGGCATCCGCCGTCTCCACGATGCGGAAGATGGACCAGTAGTCGTAGTTGGGCTTCTGGTTGTCGTTGTTCCAGACGTTGTGCTTGTTGGCCCACGTGCTCGTGAGCAGACTCATGTAGCCGGGCGCCGAAATCGTCGGCGTTTCCGTCTTGCCGCCGAGCTCACCGCCCACGTGGGCGCGTGCATAGCCTCCGTCCTTTGCCATGGCGTCGATGAACGGCGTGGGCACCCGCTCGATGACGTCAGCCGGAATGCCATCGAGCAGAATGAACACGGCCTTGCGTGGCGCGTCCGGGGTACCCGCGTTGGGACGATGACACGCCGTGAGCAACAGGCCGAGCAGTACCGACGGGACGAGAAGTCGCATAGATGGTGAGACGGTGTTCAGGTAAGCTCGGGCTCGAGCACGTGAGCGATGACATCGATAAGCTGCTGCCGCAGCGCTGCCGCGCGGGCACTCAGATCGCGCTGACGCCGCTGATACTCGTCGCGGCCGGCGGCTGTCTCGATACACACCGGCTGCACGCCGAAGACCCGCAGGTCGTACGGGCCTGCCTGCATGTCGAGATCACGCAGGGCCATCGCCAACTCGAAGCACTCGGCGAGCAGATCACTCCCCACCCAGGGCATACAGGTGTACGCCCAGCGATAGAGGTCCATGTTGGCATGTATGCACCCGGGCTGCTCGGCGTCGTATCGGGTTTCCCACGCAATCGGCAGGCGATTGAACGGCTTCGCCGACGGTGCAAAAAAGCGGAACGCATCGAAGTGACTGCACGAGACCGGCCGGCTCTCCACGAAGGCATCGATTTCACCCTGCGGCAGCCGGAGCGGCGCCACGCCGGCATGACGAATCTCGAAACCGCCGTATACCATGGCCCACTCGTGCATGCCGTAGCACCCGAAATGCGCGGTGCGGTCACGGGTGTCGCGCAGCAACTGCCAGGTGCTCTCGAGCAATTCGCGCTTCGCGGGCGACATATCCCTCACATGTCGGCGAAGTACGCCGTCACCGAACCGATAGACCGGTGGCCGAAAGCGCTCACGCGCCTGATCGCTGTCCTCGAGCACCTCGTGCGGGCCAGGGTGCCAGGTTTCCAGCTTGCCCGCGGAGTAGCTGTAGTACTGAAAGAGAAAGTCGTGCACCGGATGCGACTCACCGCGGGCGCGCCGTTCACGGCGTGGTACGGTATACGGCTGCACACGCGCCAGATGCGCCGCCGCGCGTGCCTGCCACTCCACCGTGGACAGCGTCGTGAGGGCGTGCGGCGGTTCCATGGTGGAGTGCATGTCGGCCATGCTGAATTCTAGCCGCGCCGAGTGAGCGGGGGACAGCGGCTAGAAAGGCGCCGGCTGCTCCACCACGAGCGGGGTGCCCGTGACGGGATGCACGAACGCCAGGCGCTCGGCGTGCAGCAGCAGCCGCTCATCGTCGTCCGGCGGCGTACGGGCATACAGCCGGTCCCCCAGAATGGGCGCGTCGAGCCCGTCCGGGTGCGCGGCGTGCACGCGCAACTGATGAGAGCGCCCGGTGTGCGGCGTAAAACACACCCGGGTCCGACCACCCTCACGCGAGAGTACCCGCCACTCGGTGTGCGCCGATTTGCCGTGTACAGGATCGACGATGTTGCGCGGTCGATCATCGATGTCCACGCGCAATGGCAACGTGATGTGCCCGTGCTCACCCCTCACCGTCCCATCCAGCACGGCCACGTAATGCTTCTCCATATCGCGCAGCGAGAAGAGTCGCTGTAGTGCTTTCGCCACCTCGAGCGTCTTCGCCACCAACAGCAACCCCGACGTATCCATATCGAGACGATGCACCACCAGTGGTCCGGTGGCGTCGGGATACCGCAGGCGCAATCGCGAGACCACGCAGTCCTGCAGTGAGGCACTACGTCCGGGCACCGTCAGCAGCCCGCTCGGCTTGTTCACCACGAGTAGATGCGCGTCTTCGTACACGGCGCGCGGTTCGGCGGCATCGATGGCGGCCGCCCCGAACAACGGCGGCGGGTCAGCCGGTAACCCGTCGAGCATGTGCGTGAGGATGGGCAGACACTTGCCGCGACAGGCGGCGTAGAACACGCCTTCGCGACGATCACCCGTGACCGACGGAGCGCCCCACCAGAACTCGGCCAGCGCGAGTGGGGTGAGCCCCTTTGCGTAGGCCTGTGCCAGCAGCTTGGGGGCGGCACAATCACCGGCCCCCGCTGGCGGCTCGGCCGGTGCAAAGATGTCACGCAGCCCGCGCACCTCTCCGCGCCCGCTGGCGAAGCGATAGCAGTCCTGTATCTGCCCCATGAGTACGCGCGAGCGCGCGGTGCGCGCGGCGTCGAGCGACCGCACCGCCTTCGCGATGCGCTTGGCCTCCACGCTGTTCGTGTCAGCGGGCATGGTAGCCAGCAGCGCCGCCCGCTGCGCGGAGTAATCGAGCATCTCCGTCTCGCCCGGCCCCCACACCACATCACGCGCCACAGCGTCGAAGGTGGGCGGTGCCCATCCGTTGATCTCCCACTGTCCGTCGATCATGCCGGAAAAGCCGCGCAGATAGCCGAGCGTGCCATCGGGCGCCGCCACCACGAGCACGCCGAACATCTTGCCATTCCCCGGCTCGTGCAGACGCCATGCGTGGCCATGGTGCTGCTCCAGCACCACCATGAGCTCCGCGGCTGCGCGCCGCGCGAGCGGATGCACAGCCTTGCGGTCGAACGGCGTGGGAAACCGCGTGGGGCGCTCACTTTCCAGCGGCGCGGGGATGAACGCGATCAGCGCCGCACCTTGGTGAAGGAGGACTCCATGAGCACCCAATGGTTCGGGTCCAGACGGACATCCGCGGGTTCCGCCGATGCCGGTATGGAAAACGTTTGCGATTTCGCCTTGAGGTCGAGGCGATGGATAGTCGGCACTGCTTGTCCCGCCGTATGCACCGCGATCTCCAGCGGCATCGTGAACAGATGGCCGTCCGTCTGTACCTGATCGAGGGTGATCTCCACCTGCGCGGCCTTTGCATTGTATCGCCACCGCCCGGCGATCTGCAGGTTCCCGGGCTGGTACAGCCACTGCTCGAAGAACCAACCGAGGTCCCGCCCCGACGCCTCTTCCATCGCGCGCCGGAAATCGGCCGTGGTGGCGTTGGCGTTGAAGTGGCGCTGATAGTAGCTGCGGATGCCACGCTGGAACGCGTCATCGCCGATCACGCCCCGCAGCATATGCAGCGTCCAGCTCCCCTTCTGGTACGTATGCGAGCTCGTCACATCCTCCATGCGGGCGAGGTTGCGATGGATGATCGTGTAGCCGGGATTCGCGGCCGCGAACGACAGCACCGTGCGACGGCTCGCCTCGAGGCCACGCAGGAACTCATCGCGACCGTAGGCGTGCTCGATGAAGAGCAACGTGAAGTAGGTCGCGAACCCCTCGCTCAGCCACACGTCGTCCCAGTCGGC